>JAKAPQ010000054.1 GCA_021806945.1 bacterium
TCGTGCGTGCCGTGTGCGGCCGAGAGGAACCCGGTTTCGAACTGGGCCGGGGCAAGGTAGATGCCGCTGTCGATCATGGCGTGGAAGTACTTCGCGTAGAAGGCCGTATCCGACTTCATCGCGCTCTCCAAATCCGAGACGGGGCCGGCGGTAAAGAACGTGCACATCATGGAGCCTACTCTGTTGGTACAGTGCGGGATTCCATGCTTCGAGAAGATCTCGTGCAGACCGTCGCAAAGAAGCTTCGTGAGGACTTCCAGGCGGTCGTAGATCGTGGCGTCGTTTGCAATCGTGCGCAGGGTCGCAAGCCCCGCGGCCATGGCGAGGGGGTTGCCCGAAAGGGTGCCGGCCTGGTAGACCGGGCCGTCGGGCGAGAGGTGCAGCATCACCTCGGCGCTTCCGCCGAAGGCCCCGACCGGAAGCCCGCCGCCCAGCACCTTCCCGAGCGTGGTGAGATCCGGCAGTACGCCCTCGCGCTCTTGGGCGCCCCCTCGGGCCACGCGAAAACCCGTCATGACCTCGTCGAAGATCAGCAACGCGCCATACCGCGAGCAGAGCTCGCGCAGCGCTTGCAGGTACCCGTCCCGGGGGAGCACCAGGCCCATGTTTCCGGCGTACGGCTCGACGATGACGGCGGCGATCTCCTCCGGGTGAGCTTCGAAGGCTGCGCCCACCGCCGCCGGGTCGTTGTACGGCAAGACCAGCGTGTCGCGCGCGGTACCGTGCGTCACGCCGGGCGAGTTTGGCTCGCCGTTGGTCAGCGCGCCGGAGCCCGCCGCGATCAGGAAGGAGTCACCGTGGCCGTGATAGCCTCCCGCGAATTTCACGATCTTCTCGCGTTTGGTGTAGCCGCGCGCGAGCCGAATCGCGCTCATCGTAGCCTCGGTCCCGCTCGAGGTGAAGCGCACGCGCTCGACCGACGGCACCATCGCGCAGACGAGCTCTGCCAGTTCCGTCTCGGCCTCCGTCGGCGTACCGAAGGAGCTGCCGCGCTGCGCCGCTCGTACGATCGCCCTGACGACCTCGGGGTGCGCGTGCCCGAGGATGAGCGGTCCCCACGAGAGCACGTAATCGATGTATTCGTGCCCGTCGAGGTCGTATAGGATCGGCCCGGCGCCGCCCTTCATGAAGATCGGCGATCCGCCGACCGCCCGGAAGGCGCGCACCGGCGAGTTGACGCCGCCCGAGATGACGCGGCGCGCGCGTGCGAACGCGGAGATGGACCGTTCTATGTTCACGCGAGTACCGCCGCATCGGCGGGCGTGTTGACGTTCGTGAAGGCGCGCTGCGACGCGAGGCGCACGCGTTTTGCGCGCAGCCGATCGACGACTTCGGCGACGGCCGCGGAACCGTGCGTTAGGACCGCGTAAGCCTCGCGCAAGAACGCGATGCGATCGTAGATCGCGCACAGCGGTTCGAGGCGCAGACGGCCCTCGCGTTCCCTTACCGGGACGACCGCCTCGCAGCTATCGTCCCAGTACCGCGCGAGCTCTTCGTAGACGCCGGCATCGACGAACGGCGCATCGCCCGCCACCACGAAGACGCGGCGCGCTGCAATCTCCCCAAACGTACTGGCGAGCCCTCCCAGCGGCCCGCGCCCGGGGAGGCGGTCGATGACGATGGGGCATGCGAGCTGCGCGTCGATCGCCGGCGAAAAACCCGCTCGCGCCGAGACGTATACCGGTGCGATCGGCGCGACGTTACGATAGACGCGCAACAACAGCGGCGTGCCGCCCGCGTCGCGTTCGAGTTTCCCTGGAAAGCGCGTAGCGTTGCCGCCGGCGAGGATGACGACGGCGAGATCGTCAGGCACCACGGCGCGCGGCGTACTCCTTCGCAAAGTAGGTGATGATGATATCCGCGCCGGCACGAACGAAGCTCGTCAGCATCTCGTCGACGGCGCGCTCCTCGTCGATCCAACCGTTTGCCGCGGCGGCCTTCACCATCGAGTACTCTCCGCTCACGTTGTATACCGCGATCGGCACGTCGAAACGATCGCGCGCGGCGCGCACGATGTCGAGATAGGGCAACCCCGGCTTGACCATGACGATGTCCGCGCCTTCGTCGATGTCGAGCGCGATCTCGCGGAGCGCCTCGCGCGCGTTCGGTGGATCCATCTGGTAGGTGCGGCGGTCCCCGAACTGCGGCGCCGAGCCGGCGGCTTCGCGAAACGGTCCGTAGAACGCGGAGGCATACTTTGCGCTGTATGCCATGATCGCGGTTCCGGTGAAACCTTCGGCATCGAGTGCCTCGCGGATCGCACGCACCCGCCCGTCCATCATATCCGACGGGGCGATGACGTCGACGCCGTTGCGCGCGTAGCTGAGCGCCGTCTTCACTAACAGTTCGACGGTTGCATCGTTGTCGACGTCGCCTTCGGGCGTGACGATGCCGCAGTGCCCGTGGTCGGTGTACTCGCAGTTACAGAGATCGGCGGCGACTAAAACCTGCGGGTAGGCCTCTTTTATGGCGCGCGCCGCGCGTTGAACGACGCCGTTCGGGTCGTAGTTTGCGGTGGCTCCGGCATCCTTGTTTTCGGGAATGCCGAAGAGCAGCACGCTGCGGATGCCGAGCGCGTCGAGCACGCCCGTCTCCTCGACCGCGCCTTCGACCGTGAAGCGGTCGATGCCGGGCATCGAACCGATCGGTCCGGCGTCGGCGGGCCGATCGACGACGAAGAGCGGTGCGACCAGGTGGTCGATACGCATGTTATGCTCGCGCACGAGGGCGCGAAGCGCTGGAGTTCGCCGCAGGCGCCGCGGGCGCACGGGGATCTGCAGGCGAGTCTGCGCGCTCACCGTCCGTCCTCGGCAATGGTTTGTAGATACTCGCGCACGCAGCGCAGCAAGGCCTCGGCGGCGGCCTCGGGTGCTACGACGTCCGGCGTAAAACCCGCTGCGTGGGCCGCAGCCGAGCTGGCGGGGCCCATTGTGGCGACCGCGGGGCGGCGGCCCCGGAGATGGACGCGCTGGAGGTAGTCAGACGCAGCCGCGACGCAACCGCTCGACGGAAAGAGGATCATGTCGGGTATGCGTTCGCCGAGCAGCGCGGGAGACGCTTCCCCGGGGCGCATCTCGACGACTTCGGCGCCGTCGGCGCGCAGGGCCGCCGCGATGCGGCTGGGGCGCTCCTGCGTGCGCGGGAGAAGCACGAGCCGCCCGGCTAGCGGTAGCGAGGCCGGGCTTGTATTCGCGTCGATGAGCTCGCCCGCACCGTTCTGGAGCAGGTCGCGCGCCAGCGCTATGCCGGTCGCCTCGGCTTCGGCAAGGGCGCCGGCCGCGTCCGTGCGCCGGCTCCCGACGACGCGCGACCCGTCGGGCGAAGCGACGGCCGCCCGTACGGAGAGCGTGGCGCCTTCTACGATCGCGTAGATGCCGATCGGCGCTTGGCAGCCGCCCCGGAGTTCGCGCAGCGCCGCTCGCTCGCAGGCGACGGCGATCTCGGCCGCCGGATCGTTGACGGCTTCGCGCAGCCGCCGGACGAGCTCCGCGCTCTCCGCGCGCGTTTCGACGGCGAGCGCGCCTTGCGCGACCGCGGGGACGATCTGGTCGACCGCAAACGGCACCGTATGCCGCGCGCGGAGGTTCAAGCGCCTCAAGCCCGCCATGGCGAGGACGATCGCATCGTACTCTCCTTCGCGCAGCTTGCGCAGGCGCGTATCGACGTTTCCGCGCACGTCGGCGTAAGCGAGATCGTCGCGCAAGGCGGCGAGCTGCGCTCGTCGCCGCGGGCTCGACGTGCCGACGCGGGCGCCGGCCGGGAGTTCCATGAAATGCTGAAAACGCTCGCTGCAAAATGCGTCGCGCGGGTCTTCGCGGGCGGATACCGCCGCCAAGCACATGTCGTCCGGGAGCCGGCTCGGCAAATCCTTGCACGAATGTACGGCGTAATCGGCTCGGCCCTCTCGAAGCGCGAGTTCGAGTTCCTTGACGAACAGGCTCTCGGTCCCGATCGACGCGAGCGAGCGGTCCTGCACGCGGTCTCCGGTCGTCGTGACGTTGACGATCGTCGTTGCAGTACCGTGGCGCGCAAGCCGCGCGGCGACCTGGCGCGTCTGCGTCATGGCGAGAGCGCTCGCGCGCGAGGCGCAGACGACCGTACGGGTTGGTGCCGGCTGCGGCGCCGGGTGCAAGCGCTCGATGGCCGCTTCGACCTCGTTTTCTGCCTGCGCCGGATCGAGCGTCGCGAGGCGCTCGATGGGCAGCTCCGCGAGCTCCCGAAGAACGTCGCCGCGCTCCTTGGCCGGCAGCACGATCTTGACGTATGCGCGCATGCGCGCGAGCGTACGCGCCGCGGCACCGTAGCCTTCACCGAAACGCTCGCGAAGTTCGCGCGCGATGCGCTTGGCGAAGGCAGGAGTGCCGCCGCCCGTGTCGATCGTGAACGTAACGTCGCCGACGCGCACGACGGCTTGCATCGTGAAATCGCCGCGCTCGGCATCGCTCGCGTCGCATACCAGCACGCCTCGCGCGCTCGCATCGCCCACGATGCGGGCGTTGACGGCTTCGAGGCCGGTGGCGGCTATGGCAAGCGCAACGTCCGCAAGATCGCTCGAGTCGTAGGCGCGTTCTCGCACCTCCGCATCGGTTGGTGCGAGCAGTTGGCGCAGTTCGGGAAGCAGCTGCGGGCTGACGACGCGCAGGCGCGCACCGGCTTCCATCAGCGCGACGGTCTTACGATACGCTACCGATCCGCCGCCGGCGACGAGCACGCGGCGACCGCGAAGGTGGAGGTTGATGGGCAAAGGCATAGGCTCGGCGCATGACTTCGATACCCGGGTGCCCAAAACTGCCGCTCATGCGCAAACCCGCCCGTGCGGCACTCGTCGGCGTTGCCGTCGCCGCGCTCATAACGCTGCCCGGGCTCGGCAACGGGACGCTCTGGGACAACAGCGAGACCGCCTACGGCGAGGTCGCGCGGGAGATCCTGCTCTACCACGACTGGATCGTGATGCACCTGAACGGCGCTCCGTGGTTCGTACAGCCGCCGTTGTATTTTTGGATCGGCGCGCTCTTCGCCAAACTTTTTGGCGTAAGCAGTTTCGCACTGCGACTTCCGTCGGCTTTGGCAACGATCGCGATGGGCGGGATGACCGGCTGGGCGCTCACCCGGCAGGCCGGGATGCGTGCGGGCATCTATGCGAGCGTCATCCTTTCGACGTGCCTCATGCAGGCGATCGTGGGTCGTCTCGCCATCATGGACGCGCTCCTCGACCTGGCCGTCGCGCTCTCGATTTTCTGGTGGTTTCGCGCTCTGCAGAGCGGCCGAGACCGCTATTCCGTCTACGGCTGGGTTGCTGCGGGCTTCGGCTTCCTGGCCAAGGGCCCGGTGGCCCCGGTCATCGCCTTGATGGTTATCGTTCCATATTACCTGTGGAACCGGCGCGCGACCCAGACTAAAACGCCGACGTGGCGCGGATGGGCTCTCGGACTCGCGCTCTTCGGCGCTGTCGTGGTGCCGTGGTTTGCCGCCTTGATCGCCCGCACCGGGCTTCACTCGGTGGTCGAGCTGATCGGCCATTACACCTTCGGCCGGTACACCGGGACGATCGAGAACCAAAGCGGGCCGCTCTGGTACTACGTGCCGGTGCTCGTGCTCGGCTTCTTTCCGTGGGTCGCGTTCTTTCCATCGGCGATCTCATACGGCATCGACCGCTTGAAACGCGGTGCGCGTGACGAAGGCGACCGGAACGTGCAGCAGATGCTCCGCCTCGCGTTCGTTTGGATCGTCGTGCCGTTCGTCTTCTTTAGTTTTGCGAAGACCAAGTTGCCGAACTACATCGCGCTAGAGTTCCCCGCACTCGCGCTCGTCGTCGCACTCTACTTCGACGCGGTCGTGCGCAAGGGCAGGAGCCGCTCGGTGGTCATCTCGGCGGTGGCCGTACCGGTGACCATCGCGATGGTCGCCGTCGCCATCGTATGGTTCTCGCGCGACAACGGCCTGACGGCGGATTTGCAGACGCTCGCGACCGATCTCATACTGATGGGCGCTGCAATTTTCGTGGGGTCGGTCCTCACTGCGGCGCTGCTCGCGCGCAACGAGACCATGGGCTACGCACCGTACGTCTTGGGAGGCGCCACGACGCTCGCGGTGCTCTTTCTCGCACTCTTGGCCCTTCCCAATGCCGAACGCTTCAAGCCCATTCCCACGCTGGCAGCGGCGATCGACGCGCATAGCAGGCCCGGCGACGCGATCGCGATCCAGAGCGTCGCCGGCAGCAACGCCCTGCTGTTCTATACGCGTCCGAAAGTTTACGTGCTGGCATCGCCCGGAGGCTCTGCGGCCGGCAGTCTGCGCGATCCGCGCAGCGTCATCTGCGCGGCACCGCGAGCGTGGGTCATCGCACCGAAGGCGCCGCGCCCGTACGATCCGGCATACGGGCGCGAGCGCACGCTGGTTGCGCACTCCGGTGATGCGGTGCTCTATCTCTTTCACGGGCCACGATGCAGGGCCCGCCTGTCATCCTGATCCTGTCATCCTGAGCTTGTCGAAGGACAACGGGCCGGAAGGGGGCGTTTGTTCCGTGCCGGCGCGGTGGGGGCGGAGTGCGTTGCGCGAGCGCCGTTCGTCGCTCCGCCATCCGGGCTGCGCTCCTACTGCTGTGTCTCCTCGCTCTCGCCATCCTGGCTTCGCTCGTCGGTCACAGCCGCTCGTGCAACGCACTCCGCCCCCGCCGCGCGGACGAGCTCGCGCATAGCACTCCCGCGCGCGTACCCCCTGTCATCCTGGGCTTGTCGAAGGGCGAAGGGCGAAGAGTTGGAGCTATTTTTTGAGGGCGGCTACCTCTGGGAGGGTGACGGCGCTGGCTTTGTTGGCGCCGAGGCCGGTGCGGATGAACGTCGCGACGTCGGCGATCTGCTTGTTGCTGAGCGTCGCTTTCCACGGAGGCATCTGGCCTTTGTAGCTCTGGCCGTTCACCGTGGTCAATCCTTGCTTGCCGTCGAGCAGCACGCTGATGACGGCCTGCGGGTTGCCGGTCACGAACGGATTGTTGGCCAACGGCGGGAAGACGCCGGGCGTGCCCTGCCCTTGCGGGCCGTGACAGCTGGAGCAATCCTGCGCGAAGACCGCTTGGCCCGCTTTCGCCTGTGGCGAGAGCGCGGCCGGCGCGGGAGCGGTAGCGGCGGACGCCGTGGTGCTTGCCGCTGCGAGGACCTGCGCCTCGGGCGCGCTGGGCGGAGCGGCGGCCTGCTTCTGCATGATCCCGATCTGGCTCCAGATCGACAAGCCCCAGATGATTGCGAGCGAGACGGCCAGCGTCCAGAGTATTGGTTTGCGGGAGCCGAGCGCGCGCGTCGTGCTGCGGTCGATCCACGGCAGCAAGAACAGAATCAGCGTGGCGATGCCTGGGATGACGAGCGACCCGACGATCTCGAACTTGCCTGAGATCAGTTGAAGCAAGCCGAACAGATCGAGGAAATACCAAGCCGGGTATGGGACGAACGTCGAGTTTGCGGGGTTGGCCTTCATGTCGAGGTACGGCGGAGCCCAGATCGCCAGCGCCATGATGATGGCGAAGACGATCAGCGACGCTACGGCGTCCATGAACATCTGGTCTGGCCAGAAGCGCCCCTTCTTGAGCGGGCGCGGATCGTCGACCGCCGGGCCGGCCGGGCCGTTCCAGCGGAAGATCGCCAAGTGCGCTCCGACCAGCATCACGAGAACCGCCGGCATCAGCCAGACGTGCAGGCCGAAGAAGCGGTTGATGGTCAGGGTGCCCATCGTGGTGCCGTCTTGAACGAACTGCTGGATGAACTGTCCGATGACCGGGGCCGTGAGCGTCAGATTGATCGAGACCTGCGACGCGAAGTACGCATCCATGTCCCAGGGCAACAGGTAGCCGGTCAGACCGAGCACCAGCGTCACCAGCAACAGGAAGACGCCGACGATCCACTGGATCTCGCGCGGCGATTTGTATGCGCCCCAGATGACGACCTGCAGCAGGTGCAGGAAGACCAGCGCGATCATCGCCGATGCGCCCCAGTAGTGGATGCTCAGCACCAGGTGCTGGAACGGATTGAGGTAGATTGACCGCGTCGACTCCCACGCGGTATTCGCCGACGGAGCGTAATAGAACGTCAGGAAAATGCCGGTCGCGATCTGCAGGATCATCGCGAAGATGGTCGCGCTGCCGAAAACGTACCAGTAGCTGGCGCCGCCTGGAATGTCTTCGGTGAGGAAATCCTTCGTCATGCTCACGAAGCCCGTGCGCCGCTCGATCCAGTTGAGCATTATCTCACTTCCTGCTAGTTTGCGTTAGTTCGAATACGAGACGACGATACGGTTGGGTATCGTAGGCTGATAGCGTATCCACGTCACCTCGGCTTGACCGTTCTGCTCCCGCAGCGGCAACGGGTCGAGGCCACGGGCCGCGGGGCCCGCGATATGCTTGCCGTCGTAATCGAACTGCGAGCCGTGGCACGGGCAGGCGAATATCTTGGCGGCCGCGTCGTAGTTGTAGCGGCAACCGAGGTGCGGGCAGATCGGGCTGAAGATCGTGAAGCCCAGCGTCACGACCGCGTAGGGGAGTTTACCGGACGGCGTGTACAGATTCGGCCGCTCCTGCATGAATTTCGCCGGGCTCGTCTTGATGCCCCAGACCGCCTCGGGCAAGTTCTGCTCGGGCAGATACGCGTCTTTGCTCTTGAGGGTGAAGTGGATCTTGACCGGCGTGTTCGTGGAGGCTTGCAGTTGCTTCCACTCGGTTTGATCGAGCGGGCTCCACGTGCCGCTGCCGGCTCCGACGTCGGGGATAAGCGAGCCGACGATCGGGATCGCGAGTACGAGACTAATCGCGCCGCCGATTGCGAGCGTGGCGTTCGCCATGAACTTTCGGCGGGTGATCTCTTCGGGAGTGCCTGGATCGTCGTACGATGAGGCGGCGTTCGCATGACTCGACAAAACTCAAACCTCTCCCAGAAGCCTAGAGTAAGGTAGGGGCATCTTTCCCATCGATTCTACGCACGCCTTCAAGCCGGCGCGCCGACAAACCTCGGAAGCAAGGAGACGGCAGGGCGCTCCTTCCGTCTCCTTGCTCGTCGGTCACATCTTGTAGCTGTGGAGGCCGCTGATCCAGAGATTGACGCCAAAGTAGCAGAACATGATCGAGATGAAACCGATGACGCTCACCCAAGCGCAGCGTAGCCCTCGCCACTGGTTGCGCGTGTGCAAATGCATGTAGATCGCGTAGACGATCCACGAGACGAGCGCGGCGGTCTCTTTCGGATCCCATTGCCAGTACGCGCCCCACGCTTCGTGTGCCCACATCGCTCCGGTAATGACGCCCAGCGTCAATAGCGGCAGGCCGACGGCGACGACGCGATAGATCAAGACGTCCATCTGCGCGAGGCTCGGCAGGGTGTTGAGCCACTGCGCGGTGCCATCCCCTTGTGCGGCGGCGGCGGCGATATGCGGCGTGTCGTTGCGGATTCCGACGGCCGCGCCGACGGGCACCGCCGCCGGCGTGGCCAAGCGCCGCTCGAAGTAGTATTTCACGAGATAGAGCCCGGAGAGGACGAAGGCCAGCATGAAGGCCGAGTACGACGAGACGACCAGCGGTACGTGAATCTTGGCCCAGTACGACTGCAGCGACGGAACCGCCGGCATCACGCCCTCGTTCCACGTCACGCCGTACGCTAAGAAAAGTGCCGCCATCGCCAGTATGAAACCGCCGGCGAACCACAGTTTGTAGCGGAACGCGAATATGAGGAACAAGAGGACCGACATCGCCGCAAAGAGGGAGAGCGAGCCGTACAGGTTCAGCAGCGGCCAGATATGCGTCAGCTCGTAGCGGGCGACCAGCTGCGCGAATTGTGCCGCGCATCCGGCGATCGCGAGCGGAATGCCGAGGTGTTTGAGCCACGCCTCGTGCGTGAAGAAGTAGCCGAGCAGCGCCAGCGCGCCGACGACGTAGGAGGCTAGGGCGATCACCATGAGCACTTCGTCGAGCGGCATATAGTTGGCCATGCGTTATACCTCCGGGGCGGGAGTCGAAGCCTTCGGGTCGGTGCGCGGATCGAGCCAGCGCTGGAAATCGGCGACGAGCTCGCCGAATTGGGTCTCGAAGATGTCGTACCCTTTTACCGTCGTCGCTGCCAAGCCGACATCCCATCGGCTAGCCTCTCCGCCGGATGCGACTCCCGGATCCACGCGCACGTACAGCCGTGCCGGCAGCAGGTAAAACGAGATAACCAGCCCTGCGAGCAGGACGAACGCTCCGATGCCCACGAGTGCCGCGCCGGGGTCGTAGCGGTACTGGATGCCGGTGACCATACGGTAGCCCTCGGGCTCGATGCTCCACCCGCCGCCGATGGCGACCGTCGTACGCATCGGCACGAGCGCCGCGCCGGCCGGCCGGCCGCCGTCGAAGACGGAGAGAACGACGCCGGGGTCGTTGACGCGCGGGTCCGAGGACGGCTGCCCGGTCTGCTTGTCGATGGTCGGAACGAATTGGGAGAACTGCACGGTTCGCTGCGTTCCGGGGATCTGAAACGCCTCGCCCGTAGCGTACAGGCGGTTCGAGAGCGACTCTACGGGTTTACCGCCGTGCGTGACGTTCAAGCGCAACGCGAAACCGTAGCTCGCCTGGTAGTAGAGCGTGCCGTCGATATTTATGGGATGGTTGACGCGAATGATCTCGTTCTTCGGAACGCCGCTCTTCCCGACGACCGTGACGTGCGAAACGTAGTCGATCGGCTGGTAGACCATCCCGGTCTTCGTCATGATCGGCTCGACCACGTAGCGGAAACGGTCGAGTTTGATCGTCGCGTGCGTCTGCGGAATCTCGACGGTTTGGCCGGCAACGATCGCGGTATCCCCGGAGAAGCCCCGAGCCCAGTAGAGCGTCGTTCCGGCGGCGATGATGACGAATCCCACGTGCGCGACGAGCACGCCGCGCCGCGCCCAATTGTGCTTGTCGGCGAAGGTCCACTCCGTTCCGCCGAACTCGCGCTTGCGTACCTGCCAGCCGCGCTTGGCGAAGAAGTCCTCGACGCGCGCGCGCACCGAGGCTTCGGTGCCGCGAACGCTCACGGTTGCGTTGAGGGGGATCTTGCCGATGTTCACCGGCCGAAGCGGCGGAAGGCGCGCCGGGATGACCCGCTTGAACGTGCAGGCGGCGAGCGATATGAGGATGAGCCCGATGATGCCGACGTAGTACGGCGCGTGATAGATGTTATCGAAGTTCAGGCGCAGGATCAGCCGCGCCAGCGGCGCCGCATAGCTCTGGAAATAGACGCTCGGGTCCTTGCCTTGTTCGACGACGACGCCGACGAGGGTCATCAAGCCCCAGACGAGCAGCAGCAGCACCGCAAAGAGTACGTTGCTGAACGTCCGCATGAAGTCGCCGTACAACGTTCGGAGCATATCGCGCGAGCTTAATACGCCGGTGGTGTGGCGCGCCACGACTTCTCCAGCAGGGCGATGATCCAGATGCCCACCTCGTACAGGACGTACATCGGGCCCGCCATCATGGCCATCGTGATCGGGTTACCGTCCGGAGCGACGATCGCGCCGAAGGCGAAGAAGCCGAACAATGCGTATTTTCTGTACGCGCGCAGCATCCGCGAGTTGATCAGGCCGATGCGGGCTAGTGCCACCATGACGATCGGCGTTTGGAAGATGAGCGCGAACGCCAGGAAGACGATCATGATGAAGTTCAGCGTCGATTCGATGCCGAACGTCGGGCTCGCAAGCTGTGTGGTCAAGGCCAGAAGCGTGTGCACGATCCGCGGGAGCACGAGAAAATGCGCGAATGCGATTCCCGCGGCCGCCAGTACGATCGAGGGCGAGACGTAGACGTAGACCAGGCGCCGCGTCCGCGGGTGGACGGCCGGCACGACGAACATCCAAGCCTGGTAGAGGAGCACCGGCAAGCCGATCAGGATCGCTGCGTAGATTGAGAATTTGAACTCGACGAAGATGACGTCGGCCGGGCTGAAAGCATGCAGTTTCACACCGCGGAAGTAGGTTTCGGTCAACCACCTGATGATGAACTGCGATGGCCAAAACATCACGATGGCGATCGTGAAGACGGTGGCAACGGAGATCAAGAGACGCTTACGGAGCTCCCGCAGGTGCTCCGTAAGACTCATCTCTTTCTGATCCCAGGCCGAATCTTCGGCCTGGGATGGGCGCTGAACGAGCATCGAGGAGGCGGGCGGCTAGCCGCCGGAGGCGTCCTTATCGGGTGGTGGAGTCTCGGGGGGGCGGAGCGCGTCTTCGCGCGCTTTGGCTGCGGCCGCATCGGCTTCGGCTTGGCCGAGCAGGAACTCTTTCTTCGCCTGCCCCGCGCTGCGCGCCAGTTTCGGCAGCTTCTCGGCGCCGAACAGCAGCACGCCCAAGATGACGACGATGCCGACGATCTCCGGGCTGAGGAACGCGAGGACGGGATGGATGACCATGGCTGACTCCTTTGCTAGTTCTCTACGCGCAACTCCTGGGCGAGTTTCACGAGTTCGGTCTTCGCTCCACTCTCCGGCAGCGGCGCCAGCGCGAGCTCGGCTCGCCGGGCGTAATCGGCGATCTGCTCGCGGGTACGCGCCAAACCGCCCTGCGCCGCGATACCCTCGACGACGAGTCCGACCGCGGGGCTGTCGCCTTTGGAATACACACCTTCGACCAACGCGCGGAAATTGCCGTCCCCGTTCGCAAGAGCAAGGATGAGCGGAATCGTCATCTTGCGTTCCTGCAGGTCGTTGCCGACGGGTTTCCCCAAGCGGCTCGCGTCGGCCGTCACGTCGAGCAGGTCGTCCATCATCTGAAATGCGGTGCCGTACAACAGGCCGTAATCGCGCAGCGCGCCGGCGGATGCGGCCGGCGCTCCGGCCATGAGCGCGCCGCACTCCGCGGATGCCGCGAAGAGCGAAGCTGTCTTCTTGAGAACGATCTCGAGGTATGCGCGCAGCGGCAGGCCGAGATCGCCGAGCGCGTGCAGCTGCATCACCTCACCATCGCAGATCTCGGCCAGCGTTGCAGAAAGAATATTTGGAATGGGGTGCGGATATTGCGCCGTGACGTTCTTGAAGATCCAAGCAAAAAGATAATCGCCCGCTAGGACGCTGATGCGGTTGCCGTAATCCACGGCGGTCGCGTTGACGCCGCGGCGGGTGGCAGCGTTGTCGACGACGTCGTCGTGAATGAGCGTGGCGACGTGGATCAGTTCCATGTACGCGGCGAGAGGCAGGTGATCTGCTGCGGCCGCACCATTGGCCTCGGCGGCGAGCAAGGTCATGCGCGGGCGAAGCCGCTTGCCGCCGGCGGCCAGCATGCGCTTCACGGCCTGCGTGATCAGCGGGTTGTCGGTGGTGAACTCGCTGCGGAAGAACGTCTCGA
>JAKAPQ010000224.1 GCA_021806945.1 bacterium
CAGTGCATCGAGCACCGCATCGGAGATCTGATCGGCGACTTTGTCGGGGTGACCTTCGGTCACCGACTCCGACGTAAATAATCTACGATATGCCATGTTTTTAGGTCCCCTCGCTCCACGAAGCCATGTATTTCTGCTGTTCCGGCGTGAGCGTATCGATCTCGACGCCCATCGAAGCGAGCTTCAACAGCGCGACCTCTTCATCGATCTCCACCGGCACGTCGTACACCTGCTTCTTCATCTCTGCGTGATGCTTGGCAAGGTGTCCGGCCGCCATCGCTTGGTTCGCAAACGACATATCCATCACCGCCGCCGGGTGCCCTTCGCCTGCCGCGAGGTTCACCAATCGGCCGTCGGCGAGAATGCAGACCTTGCGCCCGTCGTGCATCTCGTACTGCTCCACGAAGGTGCGCGGAACGTGCATCGACCGGCTTAACTTTTTGATACCGTCGAGATCGAGTTCGTCGTTGAAGTGCCCCGAGTTGCAGACGATCGCGCCGTCCTTCATCAACTTGAAATGCGCTTCGGAGATCACGTGATAGTTGCCGGTCACCGTCACGAAGACGTCGCCGATCTTCGCCGCCTCGGTCATCGGCATCACGCGATAGCCGTCCATCACCGCTTCGATCGCTTTGCGCGGGTCGACTTCGGTAACGACGACGTGCGCGCCCATACCCGCCGCGCGAGAGGCGACGCCGCGCCCGCACCAACCGTAGCCGACGACGACGAGCGTACGCCCCGCCAGCAAGACGTTGGTCGCGCGAATGATGCCGTCGAGCGTCGATTGCCCGGTGCCGTAACGGTTGTCGAACATATGCTTGGTTAACGCGTTATTGACCGCGATCACCGGGTACGGCAGCACGCCGTCTTTCTGCATCGCCTTGAGGCGAATGACGCCGGTGGTGGTCTCTTCGCAACCGCCGATCATCTCTTTGAGCAGGTGGTTGTGTTTGGTATAAATCGTCGTTACCAAATCGCAGCCGTCATCCATCGACATATGCGGTTTCGTCGCAATGACCGATTCGATGTGCGAATAATAGGTGCTGTTATCTTCGCCCTTGATGGCGTAGGTCGGGATGCCGTACTCGCAGAGCGCTGCGGCGACATCGTCTTGCGTCGAGAGCGGATTGCTGGCACAGAGCGCGATCTCCGCGCCTCCGGCTTGGAGCGCGAGCATAAGGTTCGCGGTCTCCGTCGTGACGTGCAAGCAAGCGCCGATGCGGACGCCCTTGAGCGGCTTCTCCGCCTCGAAACGATCTCGAATCTGGGCGAGGACCGGCATATAGGCTCCGGCCCAGGCAATGCGGGAGCGCCCTTGCTCGGCAAGCGCTCGATCTTTGACATCCCCCGCGAGGGTAACCGATGGTGACACGAATTTTCTCCTTGTTGAGACGAGGACGATGCTTTCGTAACCGAATAACTCTAGGCCCTGTGAAAACGCTCGACGACTACTTAACCCAACTTGCTTCCAGCGCCCCCACACCCGGGGGCGGAAGCGCTGCCTGCCTCGTGGCCGGCCTCGGCGCCGCCCTGGTCGCCATGGTCGCCCGGATCTGCATCGAGGGCAAGGCCTTCGCCCCCTGGCGCGACTGGTTCGCCGAACGGATCGAGACTGCCGACCGCCTGCGCGCCGCACTCGACGATGCCCGGCAACGCGACGAAGAGGCGTACGCCGCGGTCGTCGCGGCGATGGCGCTGCCCAAGGCTACCCCGGAGCAGGCCCGGGAACGCACCGAACGCCTCCAAGGCGCGCTCGCCCATGCGGCGAGCGAACCCTTGCGTGCCGCCGAACTCGCGCTGCGCACGCTCGACGAGGCGCGGTTGTTGCTCGAACACCCCAACCCCCATCTGCTCAGCGACGTCGGCTGTGCCGGGGAGTTCGCCGCCGCCGGGCTCGCCGCGGCGGCCTATAACGTCCGCGTCAACCACCGCTACCTCCGCGATGAGTTACTCGTCGCGCGGCAACGGGCAGCACTCGAGCGGCTCGAACTCCGGGCCCGCGACGGCATCGTCGCTCTGCGAGCGGAGATCGCCGAACGCGGGCGCTAACCAAACGCCGGTTACGCGAGGCCGACGCGGGCGAAGAACGGGGCGAGCGCTGCGGCATCGACCTCCATGCCGACGCCGCCCTTGTGATAGCGGATGTCGTGGAAATCCGCGCCCGCGGTAGCGAGCAGTCCGTATTCGCGCGCCTTGCGTTCGAAGCGCGCGATATCGTCGGCGTTGTGGAGCGGATAGTAGATCTCAAGCCCGTCGAACTCGCCGGCCCCGCAGAGTTCGTCGACGATCGCCGCATCGGCGACGCGCCCGGGATGTGCGAGCACGGCGATGCCGCCGGCGGCGCGAATCGCGGCGCTCGCCCGTTGCGGCGTTACGAACGTCGAGGGCACGAAACCCGGCCGCCCGCGTCGTAAAAGGCTCCGGAACGCCGCTTCGATATCGCCGACGATGCCGTTTGCAACCAACGCGCGAGCGACGTGCGGGCGCCCCAAAACCTTCGAGCCCTGCGCGTGTCGTTCGACGTCGGCCATCGTAATCGAATAACCGCCGGCCTGGAGCTGCTCCACCATCCGTTGCGCGCGGGTAAATCGATGCTCGCGATTCTCCACCAGAAACGCGGCGAACGTCGGGTCATCGGCGCGCAGCCCAAAGCCGAGCACGTGCACCTCGGAGTTGCGATAATAGGTATTGATCTCGGTTCCGACCACGACGCGCGCGCCGGCGTGCGGCGTAAAGCGCCCGTACGCGGCGAGCGTATCGTGATCGGTAATCGAATA
>JAKAPQ010000055.1 GCA_021806945.1 bacterium
CCACCACGATACTGCATCTAGTTGCATCCCTCCGGCATCAGAATTCGAGTCCCGCTTCGCGCGCCGCGTCCGCAAGAGCCTTGACGCGGCCGTGATATTTCAGGCCGCTGCGGTCGAAGACGACGGAGTTTATACCTGCTTGCTTTGCCTTGGCGGCGATGGCCACGCCGATCTTCTTTGCCGCGGCAACGTTCGTCGTAGAAGGCAGCCCCTCTGCGAGCGTCTTCTCACGCGTCGACGCAGCGGCGAGCGTGTGTCCCTTCGCGTCGTCGACGACGGTCGCGTAGATGTGGTGCAGCGTGCGGCGAATGAGCAGCCGCGGCCGCTCTGCCGTCCCGGCCACCTTCCGGCGTAGCCGCGCGTGGCGTTTGCGGCGCGACTGATCTCGCGAAACGTGCGGCATTACTTCTTCCCTGCCTTTCCGGCCTTACCGAGTTTCTTACGCACGTATTCACCGCTATAGCGAACGCCTTTCCCTTTGTATGGCTCCGGCGGGCGCAACCTACGGATCTCGGCCGCGACTTGGCCGACCTGCTGCTTGTCGATACCGTCCACGTGAATGCGATTGGTTCCCTCGACCGAAAGCGTGATGCCGTTCGGCGGCTCGTAGGAGACGGCATGCGAATAGCCTAGCGTCAAATTTAGTTTTTCACCGGCCTTCGCGACGCGGTAGCCGACGCCCTGAATCTCGAGACTTCTACGAAAGCCCTTGCTCACTCCAACGATCATGTTATTAATCAGCGTACGCGTGAGACCGTGAGCCGCGCGGTGCTGTTTGGCATTACCGCTGCGCTCGACGAGCACGCGGCCTTCCTCGATCGAAACTCCCACGTACGAGAGCACCGGCTGGCGCAGTTCGCCCTTCGGTCCCGTCACCCGCACCGCGCCGTCACCGACGTCGACGTTCACGCCGCTCGGGACCGGAATCGGAAGCTTCCCAATTCTCGACATTACTTCACCACACGTACGCGAGGACTTCGCCCCCGCACCCTTCCTTCTTGGCTCGTTTACCGGACATGATTCCGCGCGAGGTCGACATGATGACGACGCCCAGGCCTCCGAGCACGCGCGGTATCTCCGTCTTGTTCGTGTATACGCGCAGACCCGGGCGCGAAATGCGCCGCAGGCCGGTAATGACCTTCTCCTTGTTCGGTCCGTACTTGAGGGTGATCCGCAGCGTGCCCTGGGGGCCTTCCTCCAGGCGCTCGAACGCCGTGATAAAGCCCTCGTCCTTGAGAATCTGCGCGACCGCATGCTTCATGCGCGACGCCGGAACGTCGACCGCCTGATGGTTCGCAGTATTTGCGTTACGGATTCGCGTCAGCAGATCGGCGATCGGATCGGTAATGACAGCCATCTTCTTATCCTTCTACCACGACGCTTTGGTTACGCCCGGGACGTTTCCCTTATGCGCGTTCTCACGGAAGCAGATTCGGCAAAGACCGAATTTCCGGTAGACGCCCCGCGGGCGCCCGCAGAGCAAGCAGCGGTTATGTGCGCGAACCGAAAACTTCGGTTTCCGTTTCGATTTTTCGATCAAACATGTTTTTGCCACTGTGCGCTACCTCTGCAATCCCGAGTTGGACGAAGACCCTTTTTGGAGCGGCAGACCCATCGCCGCCAAGAACTCCGTAGCCTCTTCGTCGTTTCTTGCCGTCGTCACGATGACGATGTCCAGTCCGCGCATCTTGTCGACCTTGTCGAAATTTATCTCCGGAAAGACGACTTGCTCGCGTAGACCTAAATTGTAATTTCCGCGTCCGTCGAACGATTTGCGCGGTAGCCCGCGGAAATCGCGAATGCGCGGAAGAACGACGTTGAACAGTTTATCGAGGAAGACGTACATCCGCTCGCCGCGCAGCGTAACCTTCGCCCCGATGTTCATTCCTTCGCGCAACTTGAACGCCGCGATAGATTTCTTAGCCTTCGTGACGACGGGCCGCTGGCCGCTGATCGCCTGCAACTCGGCAACGGCGGTGTCCAGCACCTTACCGTTGACGATCGCCTCTCCTACGCTCATGTTGAGGACGACTTTCGCCAACTTCGGAATCTGATGGGCGTTCCCATAGCCGAACTTATCCTGCAAACGCTTGCGGACTTCACCTTGATATTTTTCTCTCAAACGCGCGGACACGTTCTAACTCCCCTTTGCCGATTCGCGTGCGGGTTCTCCGCACTTTGCACATACGCGCTGCGGCGAACCGTCGGCCGCCCGGCCGTGACGGATGCGCACGGGTGCCTTGCACTTCTCACAGACGTACTGGAGTGCCGAGAGCGGAAGCGGTGCCTCCTTCTCGAGGATGCCCCCCGTCTGTGCGGAGCCACCCATGTTTTGCTGTTGCGCCTCCTGTTTCGTGTGGCGCTTGACGACGTTCAGCCCCTCCACGGTCGCCTTACCGGCGTGCGGGAAAATAGCCTTGACGATACCGCGCTTCCCCTTCTCCTTCCCGCGACGAATGACGACGGTATCGCCTTTAACGACATGGGTCTTAAGTGCCATCACAGTACCTCCGGTGCGAGCGAGGCAATCTTTAGAAAGCCGCGGTCGCGCAGTTCGCGCATGACCGGCCCGAAGACGCGCGTGCCGCGAGGATCCAAACTATCTTTATCGCCCTTTATGATCACGCACGCGTTGTCGTCGCACTTCACAACCGATCCGTCCGGGCGCCGAATAGGCGATGAGGTCCGCACGATCACGGCCTTGACCACCTGACCCTTTTTAACGGCCGCGCCGGGGATCGCACTCTTCACGGTTCCGACGATGATGTCGCCTACGTGGGCGTACGGGTGCCGACTGCCACCCTGCACGTGAATGCACAACAGTTCGCGCGCTCCCGAGTTGTCGGCGACCTTGAGCCGCGTCTCTTGCTGAATCATCTCGTTACTTAGCCTTTTCCACGATCTCGACCAGCCGCCAGCGCTTGTCCCGCGAAATCGGGCGGCACTCCATGATGCGCACGGTGTCTCCGGTCTTGGCTTCGTTTCGCTCGTCGTGTGCCTTGAATTTCACCGATTTTCGGACGATCTTACCGTACACCGGATGCGGTACGCGCGTCTCCGAAACCACGACGATGGTCTTGTCCATCTTATCGGAGACGACGCGCCCCTGCTTGACGCGACGCGGATGCCGGTCCGGCGAGCGCGGCGCCGCCGACGGCATGTTGTTAAGCTGCTCCATGGGTTTCCTCGGCAATCCGCTTTTCAGAGATGACGGTTTGAATCTGTGCGTAGGCGCGACGAGCGGCGCGAACCTTGCTGAAATCGGAGAGATGCCCGGTACGCAGCGCAAAACGCAAGTTGAACAACTCCTCCTTCGTCTCGCGCGCTTTCTGCTGGAGCTCGACGATCGTCAGACCGCGCAACTCTTTGAAATCGGTTCTTTTCACGCTTGCGCCTCCTCACGCGAGACGATTTTCGTGCCGATCGGCAACTTGGATGCGGCCAGGCGCAGCGCTTCCTTCGCGACGTCCGGCGCGACGCCGGAGAGCTCGAAGAGCACGCGTCCCGGTCGCACGACCGCCACCCAGAACTCCGGGTTGCCCTTGCCGGCACCCATGCGCACTTCGGCCGGTTTTTTGGTGACGGACTTGTCCGGAAAGACCTTGATCCACACCTTGCCGCCGCGCTTGATATGACGCGTCATTGCGATACGAGCGGCTTCGATCTGGCGGTTGCTCATCCAGCACGGTTCGAGAGCCTGTAAACCGAATTCGCCGAACGTGAGCGTGCTGCCGCGCAACGCACGGCCGCTCATCCGGCCGCGATGCACTTTGCGCCATTTTACGCGTTTTGGAGTCAACATCAGTACGCACCCTCTCCTTCGACGGGTGCCATCGCCGGCGCGGCCTGCTCCACGGACGGCTCCGGCAGCGCGACCTCAACAGCCCCAACCGGCCCTTCCGAAGCCTCACCGGAGAACGGTTCCGCTTCCAAGGCCGGCGCGGGCGCGGGCCCTGCGAGCGGAGCGGGCCCGCCGCCGCTAGGCCGGCTGCGCCCTCCACGCGATCCCCGCTCGCGACGGTCGCGAAACGTTGCACGCTCCGAACGGTCGCGTCCCTGCTCTACGCGCGGCTGATCGGGTAGAACTTCCCCGCGGTAGATCCATACTTTTACGCCGATGCGTCCGAAGGTCGTGAACGCCTCGACGTTAGCGTAATCGATATCCGCGCGAAGCGTATGCAGCGGGACTTTACCGTCGTGATTGCGCTCCGTTCGCGCGATCTCGGCGCCACCCAAGCGACCGGAAACCTGCACTTTGATACCGCGCGCGCCGGCCTTCATGCTGCGCATGATCGCCTGCTTCATCGCGCGCCGGAACGCGATCCGCTTCTCCAGTTGATCGACGATATTCTGCGCGACCAGGCGGGCATCCAGCTCGATGTGTTTGATCTCGACGACGTTCACCTGGACGGTCTTACCGGTGAGCTGCTCGAGGCTCTTGCGAATGTCTTCAATCCCGACGCCGCGCTTGCCGATGATGATACCGGGCTTACCCGTATTGACGATCACCCGGGCCTGATTCGAGCGGCGCTCGATCTCGATCCGGCTGATTGCCGCCGGACGCATCCAACGCGTAAAATAGTTTCGAATTCGAACGTCTTCGTGCAGCCACTCTTTATAGTGCTTATCCTCAAACCAGCGGCTATCCCACGTCCGCGTGATGCCCAGGCGCAGCCCGACCGGATGAATCTTCTGTCCCACTCGTTTTCCCCTTATGATTCCGTAGCCTGGTCGGGAGCGCCGGCCCGCGCCGCAGTGCGCCGGCCGGCGGGTTTACCGGCGCCCGGTTTCGCGGCAGCGGTGCGTACGCTCACGCGTTTGCGCCCGATCGAGGCCCCGCCGCGCGCTCGGCGCGGGGCAGAGGCCGGCTTCTCACCGAGGGCGACGGTCACGTGGGAGAGGCGCTTGCGCTTGAAATTCGCGCGACCTTGCGCGCGCGGGTCGAGGCGTTTCGTGAACCGCCCGCCCGGGCCGCCGTCCACGGTGATCCGCGTAACGTAAAGGTCGTCTCCGTTCATGTCGTGATTGTTCTCTGCATTTGCCAGCGCGCTGCGGACGAGCTTCTCGATCGGCTCCGCCGCGAAGACGCCTGCAAATTGCAGAAGCGCGAGCGCTTCCTTTACGCTCTTACCGCGAATGGCGTCCGCTACGCGGCGGAGCTTGCGCGGCCCCATCCGGGCGAATTTCAGATGCGCTACGGCTTCGGCGCGTTGCTGTGTATCCTTCTCGCTCATGCTATTTCACGCTGGCCTTGTCTCCGCCATGCCCGCGGAAGCTCCGCGTCGGCGCGAACTCCCCAAGCTTATGGCCGACCATGTTTTCAGTGATAAAGACGGGAACGTGCGCCTTGCCGTTGTGAACGCCGATGGTGTGCCCTACCATAGCCGGCACGATCGTAGAGGCACGGCTCCACGTTTTGACGACCCGCTTCTCGCGTGCGTCGTTCATTTTTTCGATTTTGCGGAGCAGATGGTCCGCAACGTAGGGACCCTTCTTGAGGCTGCGACCCATGCTATTTAGCCTTCCGTTTGCGCACGATCATTTTGGTCGTGCGTTTGTTGCGCCGCGTCTTCTTACCCATCGTCATCTGACCCCACGGCGTCGTAGGCGGCCGGCCCGACGTGGAGCGCGCCTCGCCGCCGCCGTGCGGATGATCGACCGGGTTCATCGCAATGCCGCGAACGCTCGGGCGCTTGCCGCGATGGCGCTGGCGTCCCGCCTTGCCGATCACTTCGTTTTCGTGTTCGACGTTGCCGAGCTGTCCGATGGTCGCGCGGCAAGTCACGAGAATCTTCCGGACCTCGCCCGACGGCATGCGCACCTGCGCGTAGTCGTCTTCCTTGGCCATCAACTGCGCGGAGCCCCCGGCACTGCGTACGAGCTTGCCGCCTTGCCCCGGCCGAAGCTCGATATTATGAATGACGGTGCCGACGGGAATATTCTTGATCGGCAGACAGTTGCCGGTCTTGATGTCGGCGCCCGATCCCGACTCGATCGAATCCCCGACCTTCAGGCCGAGCGGCGCGAGGATATAGCGTTTTTCGCCGTCCTTGTAGTTGACGAGCGCGATGCGGGCCGACCGGTTTGGGTCGTATTCCAACGTCGCGACCTTTGCCGGAATCGCGTCCTTCGACCGCTTGAAGTCGATGAGGCGATATATCTTACGAGTGCCGCCGCCCTTATGCCGCACCGTGATGTGGCCATTGAAGTTTCGTCCGGAATGTTTCTTGCGGACCTCGACGAGCGATCTCTCCGGATCCACTTTGCTCAATTCGGAGAAGTCCATCGTCGTCATGAAACGCCGGCCCGCACTTGTCGGTCGATATTTTTTTACTGGCATATGATCACTGCTCGAAGTAGTTGATGCCGCCGAGCTCGATTTTTTGGCCCGGCTTAAGGGTGACGACGGCCTTCTTGAAGTCCGCCTGATGGCCCAGGGTACGTTGGCCGCGGCGCGCGAACGTGCGCTTTTTCCCGCTGACGTTTACGGTATTGACCTTGAGGACGTTCACCTTGAAGATCTCTTCGACGGCGTGACGGATCTGCGTCTTGGTCGCACTCGGGTGTACGACGAGGCTATATTGATGTCCGAGGGCGTTGGCCATCGCCTTTTCCGTAATACGCGGCGAGATGATGATGTCGCGCGCCTCCATCAGGCTGCTCCTTCCGGGCTCTTGGTAAACGCAGCCACGATCCAATCGTAGGCGCCGGTCGTAAAGACGATGCGCTCGTACCGGAGTACGTCCTTGACGTCCAGCGCTCCGGCAGGCGTTACGGCGACCCGCGCGAGGTTGCGCGCCACACGACGAAGCACCTCGCCGACGCTCTCGTCAACTCCGTAAACGACCAGCGTTTTCGGCCCCTTTTTCGCGCCCTTCGCGCTACCGTAGAGAAGGGCCGCGAAATCGGCCGTCTTGCCGATATCGAAGTTCTCGGCGTCGAGCAGCGTGATCCCACCGCTGCGGAACCGGTCGGACAGCGCGGCGATGAAGGCAGCTCGCCGCTCTTTCTTGTTGAGATCCGTCACGTACGAGCGGGGCTTCGGACCGAAAACGACGCCCCCGTGGCGCCACTGTGGCGAGCGAATCGAACCTTGACGTGCCCGGCCCGTGCCTTTTTGGCGCCACGGTTTGCGCCCGCCGCCGCTCACCTCATCGCGCCGGAGCGTAGATGCGGTTCCCGCGCGCGGATTGGCCATCTCGCGAAACACCGCGCGAAAGATCGCGTGTTGCTTATCGTTATGCTCTTGTGCGAAAACCGCCGGGGTGGGCTCTTCGCGGAGGATCTTGCCGGAGCGATCGATGACGTTCGGCATCTCAGCGGCCCTCCGCCGAGGCCGCGTGGCGGTTTGGCTTCACGGTCGTCTTCACGACCACGAGCGCGTTCTTCGGTCCGGGGATCGGCCCGCGAATCAGAAGCACGTTCCGTTCGCCGTCGGCGCGCACGATTTCAAGGTTTTGATGCGTGGTGCGGTCGACGCCGAAGTGGCCCGGGCGCCGGCTGCCCTTCACTGTTCGGCCGGCGTTGGTATCGCCGTTACTTGCCGGCTGCCGATGAATCATCGAGCCGTGACTCGCACCACCGCCATGAAAATTGTGCCGCTTCATGCCGCCGGCGAAACCATGGCCCTTCGAAATGCCGACGACGTCGACGCGGTCGCCGTTGACGAACTCAGCGGCCGTGATCGTCTGGCCGACTTCGACCCCGTCGATACCCTCGCGGAATTCGCGCACCCAGCGCCGCGGCTCGACGCCGGCTTTCGTGTAGTGTCCGGCAAGGGCACGGGTCACGCGCGACTTCTTCACGTCGCCGAAGGCCAAGGCAACGGCGTCGTAGCCATGCTTCTCCTTCGTTCTGCGTTCGACCACGGTGCAGGGACCGGCTTCGATCACCGTGACCGGCACGTACCGGCCGTCATCGGTGAAAACGCTCGTCATCCCAACCTTGCGGCCAAGGATGTTTTTCATACGTTCCTCGTCCTATTCGGTTGCATAAAGGCCACGGGTCCTGGCGTACTTCTATTTTTTCCGCCGGCGCGCGGTAAGAGACCGCGGCCGGCGTGGACCGCAACCTTCGTATGGTATCAAGGATCGCGGGGCGCGTCAAGGTCGGCGTATTGCCGCGGTAGTGGTCCCTTTTGCTTCGGGGCGCACAGACTTGCGGCTCAATTGACTTTGTGATACAAAGTAAGAGCATCATGCTTTCTTTGTTAAAACGACCTAGCGCCTTCCTTTCCTTGGCCATTTCCGCTGGATTCTTGGCCGTCTTCCTCGTCAGATTTCTTCAGGGCACGCTTGTTCGTCAGCCTGATGAAGGCAGTGTCGCACACTTGTTCCAGATACTGATGCCAGCGCAGTTGCTGATCATTGCCTTCTTCGCGATTTCGTGGCTTCCTAAAAAGCCGAAGTCAGCGCTACAGGTTTTGGCTCTACAAGGTTGCGCGGCGCTCGCGGTGCTCGCGATAGTTTACTTTCGCCACCTCTAAGCCGCTAGTCCGCCACGCATGAGGTCGGGCAGGTTCGCGAGATCGTGTATGGTCCAATTGCGATCCGTAAGCCCCGCCTTAATTGCTGGGGTCGTCTTAATCGTTGAGTGCTTGCGGCAGAAATTGTAGTGCATGAAATAGAGCGCCAACGAGCGCTGTAGGTTCTCGGCCTTCTTCGAGAAGCCGTTTGTTAGCCGTGTGAACCGACGCATGCTCATCCGCATCGTGAGGTTTTGACGCTCGACGTAAGCGGTGGAAATATGGTCGGGATCGGGTACACCCCAAATCGGGGTCCGGATTACGTGCTTAACAACCATCGGACTGTACTTGCGCTCGGGCGATTCGTCATCGAGCAGGCCGTAATCTTTGACTTCGGAGCCGTGGTCGGCGCGATACTTAAAATAGCGTTGGATCGGCTCGTTGTACGACCCGAGCCCGTCAGTCGTAATTTGAACGCGCTGCGATGACACGCGCTCCGCAAGGTCGCGAACAAATAGATCAGCGTCGCCCCGCGAGCGCTTGCCGAGATGCCACGTCACAATAAGTTTGGAATCGGCGTCAATTGCGGTCCACGTCCACATATCACCAACGCCCTCGGCACCGCGCATTGCGCGCGGCAAATTGCGTTCTTTCGCGTGACAGAAACTCCAAATCTCGTCGCATTGGAGTCGAGCGCAATTGAGATTTCGCAGCGTATCGTCTTGGTAAACGTCGCAGGCGTCGCCGACCTCGGCGAGGAGCCGCAAGATGGTTTTCTTGTCGGTGCCGGTCATTCGCGCGGTTCCACGGACCGAGTTCCCCTCGACGAGTGCCGAGAGGACTTGGACGCGGACGGCCAGGGGAAGACGGTTCATACTCCCCATTACACGTGAGCGGTCACGCATAGTCAAGAAGTCAAATGTACGCACTCCGGGCGAAAGCCCACACAGATTGGCTCTCGGCGTTCCCGCTTGGCCGCTTCGTATTCTTGCGCGGACGGGCGGCGAGATAACGATGATCGTCTCAATCGACCCGATGGACCTGGAAGACGATGATCGCGATTTCGTATTCGACCTGATCGGTAGACTGAAAGCCTACGAAAAAGCAGGAAGCCCGCCTGCGCGGGCTTCCTCTGGAGCCGCCGAATCGTGACGAGTTGTCCGACCTGGCCTTAGAAACCACGGGCATCCGCTGACACGGGTGTGCGGTGCAAGACCGCCCGGCTCCGATCTATACCGCTGGTCCCTCAAGAAAGGGGGTGAAGGTCCACAGTGTTTCGCTTAACAAGTCGCTGGCGCGGCGAACCCAAACTACCAATCTCAGGGCCCCGGCTAAAACAGTCGGGGCCCTCCCATTTTATCACACCTTATCCCCAGGTTTTCCCCAACGCGCCTCGGCGGCTTTCTTGGCGCTTTCCTTACGTTGCTCCGGTGTTAGCGATTTGGCCCGCGCTTTGCCACCCTTGAGCCCGCCGCGCCGACCGAGCGCTACCGCCGCAGGGTCTTTTGTCGGCTCGTCGTCGGGCGCAGACTCACCCGTAATCTGTTCGAGTATCGACTTGGCAGCTAGGATCGGGTCGGACGGTGGCTTCCGTGAGCGCTTAGGCATAGCCTAATCTTCTCGTTGTCGGGCCTCCATGTCAAGGTCTTCAGTTTTCAAAAGGGACCACTACCTATTGCCGCTGGAATATCGACCCTACGAGAAGGCGGCCAACCCGGTGATCGACTGCCCCAGGATGAGCGTATGCACCTCGCTCGTCCCTTCGTAGGTGAGGACCGACTCCAAGTTATTCATGTGACGAATCACGGGATACTCCAGCGTGACGCCGTTGGCTCCAAGGATCGTCCGCGCCTCGCGGGCTATCGCGAGGGCCTCGCGTACGTTGTTGAGCTTCCCGAAACTCACATGGGCGGGGTGAGCTCGGCCCTCGTCCTTCATGCGCCCGATGTGCAGCGCGAGCAGCGTCCCCTTGTTCAACTCGAGAAGCATGTTGACGAGCTTCTCCTGCGTGAGTTGATATCCGGCGATCGGCCGGTCGAACTGAACGCGGTGCTTGGCGTAGTCGAGGGCAGCTTCGTAGCACGCCCGCGCCGAGCCCATCACCCCCCACACGATCCCGTAGCGTGCCTCGCTCAAGCACGCGAGCGGGCCTCGCAGGCCGCGAACCTCGGGGAATACGGCGCTCCCGGGCAGGCGGCAATCCGAAAGCAGCAGCTCGCTGGTCACGGAGGCTCGCAAGGAGAGTTTGTGCTCGATCTTCGCAGTAGAGAAGCCTTTGGTAGCGGTTGGAACGACGAAACCGCGTATCCCGTCGTCGCTCCGAGCCCACACGACGGCCACGTCGGCTATAGCGCCGTTCGTGATCCACATCTTCGTACCGTTGAGGATCCAGTCGTCGCCATCCCGCCGAGCCGACGTGCGCATCCCGGCCGGATTGCTGCCGAAATCGGCCTCGGTCAGGCCGAAACAGCCGATGGCCTCGCCGCGGGCCATGCGCGGCAGCCATTCGCGTCGCTGTTCCTCGCTGCCCCAATGGTGGATGGCAAACATCGCGAGCGACCCCTGCACCGATGCAAAGCTGCGCACGCCGGTGTCGCCCGCCTCTAACTCCATGCATGCCAAACCGTAAGCGACCGCGCTCGCGCCCGGGCAGCCGTAACCCTCTAAATGCATCCCAAGCAGACCGAGCTCGCCGAGTTCTCTCGAGAGCTCGAGCGGGAGGATGCCCTCCTCGAACCATCGATCGACGTTCGGCAGCACGCGCTTGCGCACGAATCCGCGGACCGTGTCGCGCACCAAACGCTCCTCGTCGCTGAGCAGGGCGTCTACGTTCAAGAAATCGGTTGGGTGCGGCGCCGCAACGCGCCCCCGCTCGGTTGCGGTCATCGGTTCACGGTGCTCATATCGGCGTAGCGCGTCCCGGCGGTCGCGCCCTTTGGAAACGCCGCATCGAGTGCGGAAAGTTCGTCGGCACTCAACCGCAGCTCGGCCGCGCCGACGTTCTCTTCCAGGTACTTCACGCGTTTGGTACCTGGGATCGGCACGATCTCGTCGCCTTGCGCGAGCACCCACGCGATCGCGAGCTGAGCAGGCGTGGCGCCCCGCCGGCGCGCGATCTCTTCGACGCGCGCCGCCAGACCGATGTTGCGTGCGAAATTTTCACCCTGGAAGCGCGGATGATTTCGGCGGAAGTCGTCCGCCGGCAGGTCGTCGGTCGATTTGAATCTCCCCGACAGGAAGCCGCGCCCGATCGGGCTGTAGGCGACAAAGCCGATCCCCAGTTCTCGCACGGTCGCCAGAATCTCGTCCTCGGGATCGCGCGTCCAGAGGGAGTATTCGGTCTGCAGCGCCGTAATCGGGTGGACCGCATGCGCGCGTCTAATCGTCGCAGGCGCCGCTTCGGAGAGGCCCAAGTAGCGCACCTTTCCCGCGGCGATCAGTTCGGCCATCGCACCGACGGTCTCCTCGATCGGCGTGCTCGTGTCGACGCGGTGCTGATAGTATAGGTCGATAGTGTCGACGCCCAAACGTTCGAGCGACGCATCGCAGGCCCGTCGCACGTACTCGGGGCGACCGTCGACACGCACGAATTTCTTGGTCTCCGCATCGCGCACGTTCCCGAACTTCGTGCATAGGAATACGCGATCGCGACGGCCGGCTATGGCCCGGCCGACCAGCCTTTCGTTCGTGAAAGGACCGTACATATCGGCCGTATCGAGGAAAGTCACGCCAAGTTCGAGTGCTCGGTGAATCGTACGAATCGACTCGGCTTCGTCACGCGAGCCGTAAAATTCGGACATCCCCATACACCCCAAGCCGATAGCCGAGACCGTGGGTCCATGTTTACCTAACGTTCGCTGTTTCATATGCAACTCCCAACGCGGATGCAAGCGTCAGCGCTTCAGCACGCGCGCGATCTTATCGAAGAGCGCCTCCACGGACCGCTCGTTCCCATCCTCCAGGCGGCGCCAAAGCATGCGTCCCTCGCCCTCGCTCAGCATGGCGTCAACGCGGTGCTGCAGCGTCGTCCGCTTGGCTTCGCCGCTCAGATAGAAGCCGTGCGTACCGTCGATGCCGTCGTTCTGAATGCGCCACACGATACGCTCCTCCGGGACGACCTCTTCGAGCAGCGCGTGGAAGCCGTTATGCCACTCCTCCGTTCGGCCCGGAACGAGCGGACCGGGCGAGCGCATGAAGGGTTGCGCGGCAAACGGCCAGATGACGTCGTTCGAGGTTCCCATGTCGACGAGCAACTGGAAAATTCGCCGGCGCGTACCGGAGAAAGTGCGTTCGCGAACTTCGTGGAGCGGCAACGGCATAGGTTCTCCTTCGCCGCTCGGCGCTGGTTGTCCGCGTGCGGCCCGCGCGGCGGCCGATCAAAAAAGAAGAGCAGCCCGCGTACGCCGAGCTGCTCGTAACGGAATGGCGCCCCCCCCGGGCTCCTAGGCTTTTAGTTCGATATCCACGCCGGCCGGAAGGTCCAGGTGCATCAAAGCGTCCATCGTCTTCGGAGAAGCCTGCAGGATGTCGATGAGCCGCTTGTGCGTGCGCATCTCGAAATGTTCGCGGCTCTTCTTGTCGACGTGCGGAGAACGGTTGACACAAAACCTGTTGATCTCCGTCGGCAGCGGAACGGGCCCGCTGACGAACGCGCCGGTGCGCTTGGCCGTCTCCACGATACGTTCGGCCGACTGATCGAGCACCTTATGGTCGTACGCCTTTAGGCGGATCCGAATCTTCTGCTTAGCCA
>JAKAPQ010000225.1 GCA_021806945.1 bacterium
CGCGACCATACGAAGAGCGCGTCGGAGAGGCGGTTGACGCAGCGCACCGCGCCGGTCGATACGGAGACGTCCTCTTCGCGCAGGGCCACGAGTAGACGCTCGGCGCGACGGCATACGGCGCGAGCGAGGTGCAGGAACGCCCCCGGGTACGAACCGCCTGGGTGAATGAAGCGGTCGAGAGGCTGCAGGTCGGCTTGGGCCTCGTCGATGGCGCGTTCGAGGGCGCGAGCCTGCGGATCGCCGGCCAAGGGCATCCCATCGCGGCGGCTCTCGGCCGGCGTTGCCAGCTCCGAGCCGAGATTGAAGAGCACGTCTTGCACCCAGGAGAGCCAACGGTCGAGCCGCCGCGCCCGGGAGTGCATGGCGAGCAGCGGCCGCAGTGCGGTTCGCGCGAGGCCGATCGCGCCGCTCGTTTCGTCGAGCGTCCCGTAGGTTTCGATGCGCAGGCTGCTCTTTTTTACGCGCTGACCGCCGACCAAACCGGTCGTCCCGTCGTCGCCCGTTCGCGTGTATATCCGCGTGAATTTCGGCATAATGCCGGCACTTTCAAAAGCGGCGCCGCCGTAGCCTGGTGGTTTGGAGGAGGCCGGGCGCGCGTTTTCTCCGAACCGTGGGCCGGTTATGTCGCAATCCGCCCCGCTGAGCCCGCCGCTCAAAGAGATCCCGCCGAAATCCGCCGACCTCTCGGCGTGGTATACGGCCGTCACGCTGAAAGCCGAGCTGATCTCGTATTCGCCCGTGCGCGGCTGCGTCGTCCTGCGGCCCTACGGCTTCGGGATGTGGGAGAATCTCCAGAAGCATCTGGACGAGCGCTTCAAGGCGACCGGCCACGAAAACGCGTACTTCCCGCTGCTGATCCCCGAGAGTCTGCTCGTGAAGGAAGCCGAGCACGTCGAAGGCTTCGCGCCCGAGGTAGCGTGGGTGACGCACGGCGGCGCGGAGCGGCTCGCCGAGCGCCTCGCGATCCGCCCGACCTCTGAAGCGATGATCGGCACGATGTACGCGCAGTGGATCGAGTCGTATCGCGATCTCCCGGTCCTCATCAATCAGTGGGTGAACGTGGTGCGCTGGGAGAAGGCGACGCGGCCTTTTCTACGCACGATGGAGTTCCTCTGGCAGGAGGGGCACACGGCGCACGCGTCGGCGCGCGAGGCGCGGGAGGAGACGCTGCGCATGCTCGAGGTGTATCGAGAGTTCGCCGAAAACGTCGCGGCCGTTCCGGTCTATGCGGGTGCCAAGAGCGCGAGCGAACGTTTTCCGGGAGCGGTCGAGACGTTTTCGATCGAAGCGCTGATGCCCGACGGGAAGGCGCTCCAGTCGGCGACCTCGCACGATCTCGGGCAGAACTTCGCAAAGGCCTACGGTATCACGTTCGCCGATGCGGACGGCCAGATCAAGCACGCCTACACTACCTCGTGGGGCATGTCGTGGCGCATGCTCGGCGCGGTGATCATGACGCACGGCGACGACCGCGGCTTGCGCATACCGCCGAAGCTCGCACCGGTCGAGGCGGTCTTCGTCCCCATCGTGAAGGGCGAGCGGCGCGATACGGTCGCCAAGGCACACGAGCTGGCTGACGGCTTGCGGGCGGCGGGGCTGCGCGTACGCGTGGACGACCGCGATCAGTCCCCGGGATGGAAGTTTACCGAGTGGGAGATGCGCGGCGTGCCGTTACGCGTCGAGATCGGACCGAAGGATATCGAGGCCGGTGCCGCAGTTGTGGTGCGGCGCGACATGCGCAAGGGCGAGGATGGCTCGAGAACGGTCGTGGCGTTCGATCGCCTCGAGGGCGCCATCCGCGAGCTGCTCGAAGCTGTTGGGGCCTCGCTCTATCGGCAAGCCCGAGCCTTTCTCGAATCGCACACGCTGCGCGCGCGCGATCGAGAGACGTTAGTGGAATACTGCACCTCTCGTGCCGGCATGATCGATATTCCATGGTGCGGCCGCGACGAGTGCGAGGCACGAGTGAAGGGGCAGACCGGCGCTACGACGCGCAATACGCGAGCCCTCGAGGAACCGCCCGGAACGCACTGCGTAGCGTGCGGCGAGCCAGCGAAAGTGAGTGCCTATTTTGCGCAAAGTTACTAGGAGCGGATGGCCCGGAGCGGCTGCCGTGAGTCTTGCGGCCGTGCTCTCCTCGGCGTTCGTCTGCTCGCCGGTCTACGCGGCGCCTAGGAGGTTCGGCCCCGTCGTTGCGCCCACGATCGCAACGCTCGACGCCGATGCCCGCGCATCGGGTAACCGCCGGGCCTCGGCCACGGCCATCGGCCGGGCGCTCTTCACAACGGAGTGGCCCGCCCAGGTGCTCAACGTCTACGCCGACGGCGTCGGCAGCCACGAGGTCGCGGGACTGCGGATCTCCGGCGTCAAGTTTCACCGGCGGATCGGGCGCCTGCAGTTCGTCGCAGAGGTGCGCTCCCTGGTCGAGCGGACCTTCGCCGCAGCGCCGGTCGGCGAGGTCGACGTTTGGGCCCAGATTCCGATACCCGTGCGCAAGGGGGCGGTGGTCTCGGGCGACAAGGCCGTGCCGACGAACCGCAACGTCTTCACGATTACCGTCCGCCGGGGCGAGAGCGCCTCTTCGATGACGGCACGAATGCTCGACGGCACGAACGTGTACTGGGACGAGGAGTGGGCCGGCTCGGCTTTTAAAGTGATGCGGTAGATGTATCGCAAGACGACGCTCGCCAACGGCGTTCGCGTCATCACCGAATCGATGCCGGCGTTCCGTTCGGCCTGCGTGGGCATTTGGGCGGACGTCGG
>JAKAPQ010000056.1 GCA_021806945.1 bacterium
GCAACCGATCGCATCTCGGATCTGGACATGTCGATCCGCGAAGAGCGCGAGCAGGTCTTCGGGGCATTCGTCATCTCTTATCTGCTCGGCACCATCGTACTCTGGGCGATAGCGGCGCCGACGCTCTTGATCGCGGCGATGGCCGGCTACACGCTCAGTTCGATCGTGGTGCAGTATATCACGCGCTACTGGAAGATCAGCACGCACGCGCTCGGCATCACCGCACCGCTGGTCGCACTCTTGCTCCTGTACGGGCAGCAGCCGCTGCCGTTCCTGGTGCTGATTCCAATGGTCTGCTGGGCGCGCATGTACTTAAAGGCGCACAGCCTCCTACAAGTGCTCGCCGGAGCGCTGCTAGGCGCGAGTTCGGTCGTGCTCTTCTTCTGGGGCTTTCATATCGTCAAGTTCTAGCAGGTTGCCGAGCGAGGCGTTCGACGCGCGGATCCGGATCGCCGACTATGCGGACGACGTTGGCACGAAAGGCGTCGGCGTCTGCGTTCGTAACGTAACGCGCGAGGCCGCTGCCGGTGCCGAACCTCAGTTCGCCGGCCAGCAGCACGGCGCGCTCCGCTTGCACGACCGCCGGATCGAGCCGCGCAGTCCCCGCGCCGAGCGCGGCGGCAAAGTGTGCGTCGAGAATCGGATAGTGCGTGCATGCGAGCACGACCGCGTCGAGATCTCGGGGCAGTCCCTCGCACGCGCGGCGAACGGCCGCGCGCGGCTCCTCCCCTTCCACCCGGCCCGCTTCGACGAGCGGAACCAACTCCGGTGCCGCGACCTCGACGACGCTCGCACCCGGAACGCGCGCGCGAATCCTACGGCCGTACGCACCGCTGCCAGCGGTAGCGGCGGTCGCTACCACGCCGATGCGCCGATAGCCCGCGCGCTCCACGGCGATCGCCGCGGAATCGATCAGATCGAGCACGACGGCTCGCGTCGCCGGCCACCCGTAACGGTCGGCAGTGGCGCACGACGTATTGCAGCCCATGACGATCGCATCGACATACTGCTCGTCGAGCCAGCGCAGGTTGTGCCGCAGTAGGCCCCGCAGGTCCTCGGGCGAGCGATTGCCATACGGCACGTGTGCTTGGTCGGCAAAGAAGACTAGATCGGCGGTGGGCAGCAAAGAGCGAACTCGGCGGACGACCGTCAATCCGCCGAGGCCTGAGTCGAACAGACCGAGCATGGCCGCGTCGTTCGTCTGCCCGGCGCCGGTTACCCTTTAACAGGTTGCGCGGTGCTATCTGTCTCCGACCGGCGGCGGGGGTGGCGCTCCCGCGTAGTCGCCGATGCCGTCGGCAATCGCCTGCGCGACCTTTTGGCGGAACGCCGGGGAAGCGAGCCGTTTGTAATCGTCCGGGTTGGAAAGAAAGGCCGTCTCGACGAGAATCGCGGGCATGTGCGCGTGCAGCGTCACGTAAAGCCGGCTCTTGACGGTCCCGTCGTCGCGCGTCCCGAGCTCCGCGATGAGGCGCCGCTCCACGGCTTGGGCGAGAGGAACGTCGGAAGGCTTGGAATAGTACGTCGTCGTGCCGCTCGGTCCGGCGTTGATGTAGCTGTTGACGTGGATGGAGACGAACATGGCGGCGCCCGCGTCGTTGGCGATGTTGTCGCGTGCCTGCAACTCGGCGCGCGCCGAGTCGTTCGGTTTGTAGACGTCCCGATCGGTCGTGCGCGTCATCTTGACCTGCCACCCGCGCGCGAGCAAGATATCGCGCAGGCGCAGCGCCATATCGAGCGTCAGGTTTTTCTCCTCCAGATCCCCACGAACCGCCCCCGCATCGCTTCCGCCGTGGCCCGGATCGATGACGATCAACCGCGGGTTGGTAGGAACGTACGCCGAAGCGGGGCGCGGCCCGAACTTCCACACGGAGAGGTCGGCCGGCAGCGTGGCGGCGACCGCGCCAACTTGCGCGCCCGCGCCCGCGATGCCGCCGCCGTCGTGCGGTGCCGCCTCGTCGGCCAGTTGAGTGCCGACGACGATCGCCAGACCGTTCGGGTTCGGTTGCACGTCGACGCTTTCGTACGCCGGAAGGGAGAGCGCCAGCCGCACCGTGTTCGGATCGTTTTGGCTGATGCGAAACATCTCCACGGGACCGCTGCCAGTCGTGTTTTGCGGCGGGACCGCGAGACGCGCGTCGTGCAGGTTGATCCACCAGCGGTTGTCCGGGGGGCGAAGCCGGTGCCACTCGTATGCAACGCTGCCGCTCGTGCCGACGGTGATGGTGTACGTGTCGCCGGTCGCTTGCGTCTGGAGCGACGTAACCGCTGCCGATACGGCAACGGTAGGCTGCGGCGACGCGGCCGCGAGCGTCGCGGGTGCACCGGCAAACGACATGACGAAATCGCGCTGATCGTCCGTGCCGGGCGGGCCGTGCGCCGATCCCGGCGCCATGACGAGCGTCACCAACGTTCTTGGGTTACGCACGTCTCCGGCCACGCGGATACCGATCTCGCGCAGCCCCGCGGCCTGAACGATTTGCCTCGGCTCGAGCGTGCTCGCAACGCCAAAGAATTCGAGCACGATGCGATCGGCACTCTGGGAGACGACGCGATAGTCGAGCGGGATCCCGGCGTGCGCGACGAGCTTCGAGCTCGAGCCCGTTCCACGCACGTCGATGGCGGCCAGCTGCGGCTGCAGCACGATCTCGCCGGCGTAGCGTACCGGCGCGAGATCCAGCGCCCGCATCAGTTCGTCGAACGGAACGTACGGCACGCCGTTGCGCACGAACGGTGCGAAACCAGCCTGCTGCGTTACCGGGCCGACGTCGTAGCGAGGATCGCCGACGGCAAAGCTGATGATCACCGGCTCGGCCGTCGTAAACAAGACGTAGCGCTCGCGCGCCCCCCACGTGACCGTCGCTCCAAGGCGGTTGAGGAGTTCCTTCAATCCCGGGTCGTCGACCGCTATCGCATAGGCGCCATCTTGGCGGACGAGGTTGGGGAAGGCGACTTGGTGGCCGAGCAGCCAAAAAATCGGTCGGCCTTGAGCTGAGGCGGGCAGCTGCACCGCGCAAAGCATGCAGAGAACCAGAGCGGCGAGCGCGCTACCAGTCCGAACGCCGTAACGGTTGATCGATCTCAAGATGACCCCCTGGCAGCGTTCCGAGCGTTTTTCCGTCGACGCGAACGGCGACCGCATCGATCCCCGGTAACGCCGTTAAGGTCCAGATGAGTTCCTTGAACTCGCCATCCTCACCGAACGTCCCTCCGGCTTGGTTCTCGACTTCTCGCGAAAGATCGACCGTGACCGCCGATCTATCGACGCGTACGGAGCGCACGTGCGTTCCGGCTGGGAAGCGCACCGCGTCGACGGTGCTTGGCGGCCCGGCGACCGCTTGCGTCGCAGCGTAGAGCGCGGCGTTGCGCAGATGCTCGCGCGCGCTCTCGCCGGGCTCGGGCGGCCGCATGGAAACGATCCACGGGACTTCGGACGTTCCGTCAATCTTCGTGTAGTAGATCGTCACGTGCTCTCCGACGGTGCCGGAAGGGTGGCGCGAAAGAACGAACCACGTCGCCGCCGTAACCACCACGAGCAGCGCGACTAAGTACAGAACCCGTGTGTTTCTCACGAGATGAAGCGTTCGCCGATACCGCAGCACCGGCCTTTCCCGTACGCGCCGCGCAATCGATGACGCAGTTGTCAAACCCTCCCCGCCATGTGCCAGCCGAGCCAAACCGTTACGAGTATGAGTGCCAGTCCAAGCGCGCCCAGCAAGATAGGCGCCGCATGCGAGGCCGACCGGTCGCCGATCCTACGCGCGAGGATATACGCGAACATCGCGAGCAGGGCTGCCGCGACGTGCGGCCAGATCGCAGGTGAGAGCGCCTGGTGGGAGGCGCCCAGCATGCCGGCGACGATCGCACCGATGAGCGCCTGCAGGCCGATGACTGCGACCATCACGCGCCGGCCGAGCGGCACCCATCCGAGCGCAAGCGCAAACAAAACCACCAAAAACGCGACGACGAGATGAATTTCGAGAACGATCTCCACGAGCTGCCTCCGTGACCGGAATCATTCGCGGCCGTGAAGAGCGTTCTTGCTCCGTTACTCCTTCGCGATTGCGTCGAGAACGCGGCCTAAGCCCGCGTTTGCCTCGACCGCGACCGCTTCGAGCTCGGCCTTGCCGACAAAACTCATCATGGCATTGGCGTCGACGGCGGATACGACGGTCGTATTGCCGAGCTGCTGTACGACGAGATTACACGGAAGCAGAAGCCCGATCTGGTTTTCTACCGCGAGCGCGCGATGCGCGAGCCGCGGATTGCAGGCGCCGAGAATCACGTACGGTGGAACCTCGGCATCGATCTTCTCCTTCATGGTCTTCTTGACGTCGATCTCGCAGAGCACGCCGAAGCCTTCTTCTTTCAATAGCGCCTTGGCGCGATCGACGGCTTGCGCGTATGGGAGCGTAGTGGTGACGGCACGGCCGTATTTCAACGAGGCGGGGATGTGTGTTTGCATGGTGCGAACCTACCCTTTCCTGATCTGCATGTAACGAGTTTCACAGTAAGCCCGCCGCGAAGCGCAGTTGTACGACGTTCCGGCGCAACGCCGCCTGCGCGCCAACGAGGGTCTGCCGTGCCGACCGGTCGCCCAACTCGGCATCCTGTAACTCCAGGGCCGTACTCACCCCGCCGCGGTAGCGAACCTGCGCGAGCCGGAGGTTTTCGTCGGCCAGCACGACCAGCCGCTTTGCGGCCTCCACTCTAGCCGAAGATTCGCGAACGTTCAAGTAGGCTTGCCGTACCTGTAGGTCGATGCCGTTTTCGAGATCGAGCACGCCGAGCCGCGCCCGTTCGACGCCCGCACGCGCCTGGGCTACGCGTCCGGCCGTATACCCGTGGTCGAAGAGCGTCCAGACTGCGTTAAGCCCTACCGAGAACTGGTTGTGATAGCCTCCGGTCACGGCGGGCTGGACGTCTCCGTCGGCGACGGTGACGCCGACGTGCGGCCGGTAGCCCGATCGCGCCTCCGCTATCACGGCTTGCGCCACCCTCACCGCGGCGCGCGCCGCCACGAGCTCGCCCCGTTGAACGCGGGCCGACGCAAGCAACGCCTTCAGATCGAACGACGGTGCCGGCACGCTCAGCGTATCGACCGGCCGATAGACCGTCGCGAGCGGCACGTCGAGCACGCTATCCAGAGACGTCTGCGCCAGGTTTACGCCGTTGGCTGCGACGATTTGGTTGACTTGTTCGTTGGCCTGCTCGGCCTGCGCGCGCAACAGGTCGGCGCGCGGAATCATGCCCGCGGCCAAGAGTTCGCGCGCCTCCTTGACGTGCGCGCCGGCAACCGCGACGGCGCGGTTCGCGACGGCAGACATCTCGATCGCCGCCGCAACGCCGTAGTAGGCCGTCGTGACGCGCGCGATGACCGTACCTCGGGCCTCACGTTCGCTCGCCTCGGCGGCCGCTACGCCTGCGACGGCCTGGCCCACCCGAGCGGCGGTCAGCCCCCCGTCGTAGAGCGTGTACTGCAACGCAACGAGCGGAACGTTGGTAGCGCTTACCGTGCTGAACGGTAGCGTACCGAACGGCGTGCTGAGCTTCGCCACCGGGTTGACGTATTGGTAATCGTCACGCACGGCAACGCCCGGAAGCTCCGGCGCGCGCGATTGCTGCAACTGCGCCTGCGCGGACTCGACGGCGACTTGCGCCTCGCGGTACTGCAAATTCCGCTTCAGAGCCAGCGCGATAGCATCGTCGAGAGCGAGCGGCACGGCAGTCACTCGCGTTTGCGTTTGCGCCTGCGGTTGCGGCCGCGCAAGCGCCGCCGCACCGGAGGAGAGGCTCAAGGCGAGCGCCAGGACGGCCCCTCGGGGCCATAAACGATTCGTCACACTAATCATATTCCAGCGGTCTCCATTCGGGTGCGGGCGGCTGTGTCGAGCGCAGGGTCGCGCTCTGCTTTCCTTGCAGTTCGCCGTAGGCACCGGTGAACGCGATCTCGACCCGTTCCACGCGGAACGGTCCGCGTAGCTGAGCGATCGCGTCGATAGCGTCGCCCTCACCGCGGAAAATCTCCGCGTCGAGTTGCACGATCTCTCCCTCCATCATCCGAGGTAAGGTCGTCGACTCCACGACGAAGCCGTCGAGTTCGGGGAACGTGACGAGGCTCTGCAATGCGGCCGGCTCCTCTGGCAGCGCCGGCGCCGTGGCCGGCAGCGCGGCGGCTTTTCGAGTCGCGACGCGAGCGTAGAGTACGGGGATCGCGAGCACCGAGAGCACTGCGGAGGCGGACATGCCGAAGACGAGCGCCCACGCCAGGCCGCTCCACACGGGATCGGCCGCAATGACGATCGAGGAGAGCACGCCGGCTGCGGCGGTTAAAAAGATCGGTCGCGTTCGGGCGGTGGTCGCTTCGATTAAGGCCTCGCGCAGGGGAACGCCTTCGCGAATCTTGTCCTCGATGAACTCGATCAAAATAATCGAGTTGCGGACCACGATACCGATGAGCGCGATCAGCCCGATCATCGCCGTTGCCGAAAAGTAGATGCCGAAGGGTGCCAGGAGCGCGAACCCCGGCATCACGCCGATAACCGCCAGCGGTACGGCCGCCAGCACCACCAGCGGAATGGAGAACGACCGAAAGCGCGCGACGAGCAGGAAGTAGATCAGGATGAACGCGATCAGCATCGCGCGCCCCAGATCGGCAAAGACCGTATTGGTCAGGTGCCATTCGCCGCCCCAGGAGAGCCGGTAACCCGCGGGGAGCGGGTGATGCACGAGCGCCAGCGCCATATCGATGACGGCGTAGGTCGAGCTGCGGCCGGCCATATCGGCGCCGACGTACGTAACGTCCCGGTAGTCGTCACGATAGAGCGGCTGCGCCACCGCGGTCGCGAGGACGCGGGTCACGCTCGAGAGCGGCACCAAGCCGCCCATGCGCGACGGAATCATAATCGATCCGAGCGCGGCTGCGTCTTTGCGGTACTCCGGCCCGAAGCGTACGAAGATGCCGACCGGACGGGCATCGCCCTGGGCGTGCAGCGTCGAGACCGATGCGCCGTGCAGCGCCATGCCGAGCGCCTGCGCGATCGTCGCGCCGTCCACACCCGAAAGCGCGGCCTTACGCTGATCGACCTCCAGTTGCAAGCCTGCCGGCAACGCTTTGAAGCTCGAATCGATATCGACGACGCCCCGCTCGTGCTGCATCATCCCCACGACGCGGGACGCGATCGCGCGCCGCACGCCGGAATCGGGGCCGTAGATCTTTGCGAGGATCGTGTCGCGTACGGGTGGCCCCGGCGGAACTTGCAGGATACGAAGCGTCGCTCCGTACCGGACGGCGACACCTTGGAGTTTCGCGCGGATCTCCGCGACGAGCGGCGCGGACTGCGTTTTGCGCCGGTCCTTGGGCAACAGATTCACGCGGATGTCGGCCAGGTTCGGCGCGTCGCGGAAGACGGTGCCTTGCAGGAGCGCCGCTAGATCCGGGACGGCATTGGTGCCGACGAACGTTTCGTAGTTGGCGACTTGCGGCGTCTGGGCGAGCACCGCGCCGACGGCATCGGCGATGCGCGTCGTCGCGGCGACCGTACTCGACGGCGGCGCGTCGATCGATACGAGAAACGACGTCTGGTTGGCGTCGGGCAGCATGCGGAATTTCACGAGTTTGAAGACCGGCAGCATCGCGCTCGCAACGAACGCGACGAGCAGCACCAGCAGAAAAACTCGTCCGGCGCTTCGCTTATCGAGCAGATGCGCGAGCGCGTTTCGAAACGGCGCGACCCAACGCGGCGGTCCGTGCGCCGCTTTGGGCTTCTGATTGCGCAGGAGCGCGTACGTCGCCCAGGGCGTGATCGTGAATGCTATGAGCAGCGAGGCGATCATCGCGATCGGCACGTTGATCGGAATCGGCCGCATGTACGGGCCCATCATGCCCGTTACGAACAGCATTGGGAGAAACGAAAGCACGACCGCGACCGTGGCCAGGGTCGTAGGGCTGCCGATCTCCACGACCGCGCGCACCGTCGCCTCCGCCTTCGGCATATCGGGATCGACGTGGTAGTGGCGATGGATGTTCTCGACGATTACGATCGCCTGGTCGACCAGCAGACCGAGCCCGAGAATGAGTGCGAACAGGGTGATGCGGTTGATCGTCTGGCCGGTCAGCATGCCGATGCCGAGGGTAACGAAAAGCGTGAGCGGGATCGCCGTGGCGACGACCAGCGCTTCGCGCCAGCCGAGCACGAGCAGGAGGATCACGACGATGACGATCGCTTCGATCAGCCGCTGGATGAGCTCGTTCACCGCGAGGTTGGCTGTGTTGCCGTCGTTGCGCGTAACCGTCACGCGAACGCCCGGAGGCATCTGCGTGGTCTTGACCGTGGCCAAGATGCGGTCGGCGATCGTAACGGCGTTGGTACCCGCCTTCTTCGCGATCGCGATGCTCACCGCAGGCTGCGCTCCTTTAGACGCCTTCTCTTCAGCGCCGCCGTAAGCGAACTGCGTCTGCGACCGCACCGGTGCCCAGCCGAGCTCGACCCGCGCGACTTGGCCGAGCGAGACCGCTTGCCCGTCGCTTACGCCGACGATCTGAGCGCGGACCTGATTCACGTTCGTATACGCGGTACCGGCGTGGACGGCGAGTTCGCTGCCGCTCCCGCGCAGGTTCCCGACCGCTTGCGTCAGGTTCGTCGTACCGAGCGCGGCCGCGATCTCTCCCGGCGCGATGCCGTAGGCCGCGAGTTTTACCGGGTCGAGCGTGACGGCGACCTGGCGCGGGCGCCCGCCATAGGTATCGATGGTCGAGACGCCGTCGATCGAACGGATCGCATCGACGAGCCGCTGGGCGGCCATGTAGAGCTGGCCGCGGTTATAGTTGGCCGCGTGCAGCGTCAGCACGACGATCGGAATGTCGTCGACGGAGAGCGGCGTGATCTGCGGCTGCGACGCACCGGGCGGGAGTTCGTCCAGGTGCGCGAAAACTTGATCGTAGAGGCTTACGAACGACCTGGTTGGATCGTCGCCGACGTGGAAGAGCACCGTCATGATCGAGACGTTTTGCGTCGACGTCGAATAGATATGATCGATTCCCGGTATCTCTTGCAGCACGCGCTCGCCGCGCTCGGTGACGAGCTTCTGCACTTCTTGTGAGGAGGCACCGGGGTACTGCGTTACGATCGTCGCCGCCGGCATCGTAATCTGCGGATTCTCCTGGCGCGGCGTTTGAAGGATCGCGAGGATGCCCCAGACGCAGATCGCGATGACGATCGCGGGCGTCAGCTTCGATTGAAGGAAGTACCGGGCCATCCGCCCGGCGGCGTTTTGCTTGTGCATTAATGGGTTACCGTAACCTGCGCCCCGTCGGTCAGCCGTGCGAGGCCGGTGACCGCAACGCGAGCGGAGGGCCGCAGGCCGCGGACCTCGACTTGCGTGCCGGTGACGACGCCGGTCTGCACCGGAACGAACGTCGCCGTACCGGCGTTCACGACGAAGACGCCCGTCTGCCCCGCGCGCGTTACGAGCGCCGCGGGCGGAACGCCGACACCGCTATGCAAGGCGCCGGCAACCGCCACGCGCGCGAACATTCCGGGCAGTAAGCCTCGGCGCGGCGCAAGCGAGATCTTCACGGTATCCGAGCGCAGCGCGGGATTCTCCGAAGGTACGATCGCACGAACGCGCGCCGGCACCCTGAGGTTGCCGAGAGCGTCGATGCGAACCGAGACCGGAGCGCCGGGGACGAAGGCTGCGAGGTCGTCTTCGGGCACCGCGACGTCGATCTCGAGATCCGACGTATCCTGCAGTAGAACGACGGGACTCCCCGGGCCGACCACGGCGCCGGGCGCGACGAACTTTTGCGTCACGACTCCCGCAAACGGCGCGACCAGCGTCGCGTCGCGCAACGGCACGCTCGCAGCTGCCACGCCGGCCCGCGCCTGCGCCGAGATGCCGCCGGCGGCGCTCGTGCCGGCTTGCGCCTGGTCGACGCCGGAGCGTGCGGCGGCGAGTGCGGCTTGCGTCTCGTCCTGCCGTTGCTTGGATATCGCGCCCTCGGCGTAGAGTTGCGACATGCGGCGTGCCGTCGTCTGCGCGAGTTCGAGCCGGCTGCGCGCTTGGGCAAGCTGCGCCCGGGCCGCGCGCTGTTCGTCGACCGCGGCGGAGACCCCGGCTTGCGCTCCGGCGAGCTGCGCCGCGTACTGCGACGCGTCGACCTGCGCCAGAACCTCGCCCGCACCTACGCGGTCACCAACGCGTACGTCGACGGCAACGATACGCCCCGGCGCGGCCGCGCCGACGGTTACGCTGCGGACGGCCGTCAATGTTCCGGAGAGTTCCAACGGCGACGAAAACGACGTCGAGCGTGCTGCCGCGGTCGTGACGGGAACGCTGGAATCGGCGGCAGCGGTCTTGCCAGGGCTCCCGCACGCGCTCAGCAGCAGGGAGCTGCCGGCTAATGCCGCCACGCCGAACAAAAGGCGCCTCATCGATCGCTCCCCTGCTCCCGCCCGCGACGCGCGAGCGAGAGCAGGTTCGAGAGCAAGCACCAGCCGCTGATGCCGGACTGCAAGAGATTCGCACCGACGAACGCGGTGAGCCACAGCCAGCGGCGATCGAGCAGCGAGAGAGCCAGACTCGCGAGCACCAGCGTGCCGGCGATCGCGCGGACGCGCGATTCGACCTGCCAACCGCGGTCGGCGGCTCGGCACGAAAGGCCCTCGAATAACGACGAGACCGTCATGATCATCCTTTTCCTCTTGAGGCTTAGGCAAATGCATTGTGAGGGCGAACGGCCCTCACGCCGGCCATAATACCATACCCTGTAGGGTATTGCAATACGCTGCCGGGGTATGTATACTAAGACCCATGTCAGCCCGCCGGAGCGACCCTCAAAAGGCCGCCCCACCTCGTGCAAGCGAGAATGCGTTGCGCATCTCGGATGAGAGCGTGGACGATATCCTCGGTCGCCTGCGGCGGGTCGAAGGGCAGATCCGCGCGGTTCAGCGCATGATCGTGGAGCGGCGCGATTGCCATCTCATCGCGCAGCAGATGACGGCCGCGCGCGTGGCACTCGAACGTGCAGGCGTCAAACTCATGGCCACCAGCATGGCCGACTGCATCCGTCCAAAGGCGGAAGGCGGCGTCGATCGCTCGGAACTCGGCCGGCTGACCGACACCTTCATGAAACTGCTATCTTGACGCGCGATTTCACACCCTGATAGCAATCCTCGACGAGCGCGCCGGCCAGCACCCGTTCCTCGGAAACGAAGCGCAGCCAGCGGCGTGCGAACGGATCCGCAAGAGCCGCGATCTCGGCCGACCGCTCTCGCACGGCGATTCCGTGGGGGAGGCCGATGCGCATCGCACCGATCGCTCCCCCGCGGCGGTGCTCCGCATCGCGTACGAGTCCCGCGGCGATGACTTCGTCGTAGGCCGCCTGCATGACGACGCTCCACGGACTAACGCAATCGTCGGCGTACCAACGGCGCACGGCATCGCTCGCGCTGCCGCCGTCGACGATGCAATCGTAGAGATGCGCCGCGCTCGGGTGCAGCGCCACGCCCGCCCCATGGGCGCGCAGCGTGACGCGCGGAACGCGAGCGACGACCGTCCTCTGCTCGGCGATGCCGAAATCGATCGAGCCGGCGTCGCGCACGTGCAGGAACGTCGCCGCGAAGAGCTTGGCGCAGAGATCGCCGAAGATCACCTTCAGACCGCCGACGGGAGCGTGGATGGAACCTAGCGGACCGCCCGGCTTTGCGATGCGGTCGGCGGCCAGATAGGCCACAGCCATGGGACTAAGCGACGGCGTCTCTTCCACGTTAGGGGGCGCTATTCGTCGCTTCCCGGCAGCGTACCCGTCCTCTCGCCGTCTAGCGTCACTGGCCCAGTACGTCTCGACTCTTGGTTTCCAACTCCCACCGCCCCAGCTGCGCGTACTGGTGGATTTCGTCGGTGATGCCCGGGTCACCAGAGAAACGCTTGACGACCTTGACGACTTGGTCGAGTTTTTCATCGTCAAGTTGACCGAGCATTCGGCTCAGGTCGGCCTGATCGATCACTCGAGCCGAATCATATTTCATTAGTACGAGGTATGGCAACGGAATGACCCGTAGCCCGGTCTAATCTTCGACACGTCCGTGAAAGGCCTGTTCACACCATTCTTGAGGACTTGAGATGACGTCGATCTCCTGACCATCTTTCAGCCATGCTTCACCGTAGAGTCCAAGAGAGGTGTTCGGGAAGAAAAGGTCGTTCTGCTTCGTGAAGTTACGCTCTCGCAGACTCCTGATTGCGTCGGCGTAACGGTCATGTTCGACCATGAAATCGATGCCCTTGGTTGCCCGTTCCGGCGCATATGCTCGCGTTGCAACGCCGCCGGCGACGAGGACCGGAATATCTCCGAAGATCTCCTCGGGTTTCATGGGCAACACGGTCCTTGGCAGAGACATGAGATGCGCGAGATTGCTGCCGGATCCGATGGGTCGCTTGCGCAGACCTCGTTCCAGAAAAAAGTGTCGGCGATGCTTCGGATTGTTGACATCGAACACAATGGTTTCTTTCTCGTGCGGCGACCCCGAAGGCTTCCCGCATGGGCGATCCCGCCGGCCGGTGGGCGTCTCGGTCACCACGTTGCCCCGAAAGCGAACGCGGGAATCCGCAGGGAACCGCGAGCCGCAAGAATCCGGCAGGATCTCCCCACACACGCAGGGCAGAGTAAAACCAAACCGCTCTCACTACGAGCTCGGCACGGCTGTTGCCATTTGCTCATCGAGCCGCGATTTGTTCGAGGAATCCAAGCCGGGCCCGGTTTTTGGCCGCCTAAAACAGAATAGTCCAACGAATCGGTATTCGTTGAACTATCGCGAAAACTTGGTGGAGCTGTCGGGGTACTGCCCCCCGAGTCCGAAAAGCCGGACCAACGCGTTCTCCAGGCTCAGCCTCGATATTGCCTTACTCGAACGCCCTCCTCGAAGCAGGGATGATCGTTCGCAG
>JAKAPQ010000226.1 GCA_021806945.1 bacterium
TTGATGGCCAAGAGGCCGAGCATCGCGCCGAAGGTCGCGAACGTCTTGCTTTCGGCCTCCGCGATGACGCTCGGGCGCCAGCTCCCCCGGCCGCCGTCGGCCGGTTCCGCGCGCGGCAGCAGCGGCGGGACGCGCTCGCAATACGCATCGAACTCCGAACCGAACTCGGCCCGCAGGAACCGCTCCTCGTGCGGCACGATCGTCGCGTAGACGGCCGCCATCGTGCCGAGCGAAGCGCCGATGAGGCCGAGTTTCGCTCGAAGCGTATTGCGCCCGGTAAACGCGATCGAAAAGCCGAGCGCCGTAATGAAATTGCCGGCGTAGAGCGGATTGCGCACGTGGGCGTACGGGCCCGCGGTCACGAGTTCCGGCGCTTCCACGCGGTCGCCGCGGGTCGTCACGCCGGAGTAGCCGACCGCCCAGCAACGGACGAGCTCGCCCGCGATAGCCAGCGGCAGCCCGACGGTTACGCTGAACGCGCTCGGTCTCCCGAACGTCGCGAGCAACGCCGCCGGTATCGTAAGCAGCGCTCCGCGATTCTTAAAGACGAGCGCCTGGAGATCGTCGCTTCTCGGATCGGTCATCGCTCCGTATCTTAGTCCCCCCCTCGCCCCGCGCCTCTCGAAGCGGGCCGCGTTATGGCGCGCTTGCGGCGTGGAGCGCGGCTTCGTAGGTTTCGCGCAGGGAACGTTCGAGGGGAATGCGTGGGCGCCAGGCGGTCTGCGCGCGCAGCTTCTCGGTGCTGCCGTAGAACGATGGGGTGTCGGAGGGGCGGGCGCGCGCCGGATCGTCGCGCACCTCGACCGGAACGCGCGCGATCGCGATGAGCCGGCCTAGGATCTCGCGGATAGCGACCGCCGAACCGCTGCAGACGTTGTAGACCTCCGCGCTGCCGCCCTCGCGCGCCAGCGTAACGTACGCGTCGACGACATCGCGAACGTCGAGGAAGTCGCGCTGCGCGTCCAGATTCCCGACCAAGAGTTTCGGATCGCCGCCGGCGGCGATCGCGGCAAGCTGCGCGGCAAACGCTGCGACGACGAAGCGCTCGCTCTGCCCCGGACCGATGTGATTGAAGGCGCGCGTTACGACGACGTCGAGCCCGTAGCTGCGGGCTTCGGCCAGCGCCACTGCCTCGGCGGCGGCTTTGCTGGCCGCATACGGATTCGCCGGCTTCGGCGCAAGCGTTTCGCGCAGCGGAAACGCTTGCGGAGGCTGCGCGCCGTAGACCTCGGCGGAGCTCGCGAGCATCAGGCGCGGGTTGCGCCCGTCGCGCTCGCGCCAATCGCGCATCGCCTGCAGAAGCCGTGCCGTGCCGAGCACGTTCGCGTCGTAGGTCGGCAGCGGCGCGGCAACGGACTCGGGAACGAAGGTCTGCGCGGCCAGATGGAAGACGACGTCGGGCTGCGCGACGTCGAACGCGGCGCGCAGCGAATCGATCTCGGCCAAATCGATCGGGAGATAGCCGCCGTCGCTCGGGCCGCCGCACGCGCAGACATCGTATCCGGCTTCGGCGAGCGCGCTCGTGAGGTAACGCCCCACGAAGCCGCTCGCGCCGGTTACGAGCGCGCGCACGCTAGGTCGCGCGTACGCGGTCGATATCGGCTTCCACCATCATCTGCACGAGTTGTTCGAACGAGACTTCCGGTGCCCAATTCAGCACGCGTTTGGCCTTTCCGGGGTCGCCGATCAGCAGATCCACTTCGGCCGGGCGAATAAAACGCGGATCTACTTTGACGTACTCCTCGTACGAGCCGAGCCCGGCCGTCTCGAATGCGATGCGGCAGAACTCGCGCACGCTGTGCGTGCGCCCCGTTGCGATGACGTAATCCTCGGGGCTCTCCTGCTGCAGCATCAGCCACATCGCGCGCACGTAGTCGCCCGCGAAGCCCCAGTCGCGCTGCGCGTCGAGATTCCCCAAACGCAACTCCCGGGCGAAACCGAGTTTGATGCGCGCCACGCCGTCGGAGATCTTGCGCGTCACGAACTCCTTGCCGCGCCGCGGAGACTCGTGATTGAACAGGATGCCGCTGACGGCGAACATGTCGTAGGACTCGCGGTAGTTGACCGTGATCCAGTGGCCGTAGACCTTTGCCACGCCGTAGGGGCTGCGCGGGTAGAACGGCGTCTCCTCGCGTTGCGGCACTTCGGCAACCTTGCCGAACATCTCCGAACTCGATGCTTGATAGAAACGGATCTTCGGGTCGACCGCGCGTACCGCCTCGAGCACGCGCGTCACTCCGAGCGCCGTAAACTCGCCCGTGAGCACCGGCTGCATCCACGACGCCGGAACGAACGACTGCGCGGCCAGGTTGTAGACTTCGTCGGGTCTGATGTCGGCGACGATCTTCGTCATCGAGGTTTGATCGAGCAGATCGCCCGAGACGAACTCGACGTCCTCGACGATATGCCGGATGCGCTCGTGCACGTCGGTGCTCGTGCGCCGCGTCATGCCGACGACGCGATAGCCCATGCCGAGAAGCAGCTCGGCCAGATAGGAGCCGTCTTGACCCGTGATGCCGGTGATCAGCGCTGTCTTGCCCACGCGGCCGTTAATTCAAGAGCATGACCGTTTCGCCTTTGTCGTCGAAGGCGAAACGCGTCTCGAACATCTCGTCACCTTCCGAGCCGACGACCTTGGACTGGATCGTCAAGCGGTGCATCATCTGATCGTTGTGGCGCACCACGCCCGAATAAAAATACTGGACCA
>JAKAPQ010000227.1 GCA_021806945.1 bacterium
CGAACCCGGATGCCCTTGCGGGCGACAGATTTTAAGTCTGTTGTGTCTGCCGGTTCCACCATCATCCCATCGCCTGGAACGAGGACTATTCCTCGACTTTCGGAGGCGAGATTTGCAAGAGACCCAAGACGACGGTTAGACGGTCGACGAACTCGCCGTATCCGGCGGCGTGCGCGTCGTCACGCAACTGGCGGATCTCGTCGACGGCTCGGCTAACGTTCGGGCGGCTCATCTCGCGGAACATCTCTCGCGCCCGATCGAAGCGCGTGTCCGGATCTTCGTCGCGCGCCCGTTTCTCGAACGACGGGAGCACCTCGGAGTGCCCGAGAACGATGTCCCCGACGATCTCAACGATCGCGTCGGCGTGCGGCCGTGCGGCCGTCGCCGCAAGATCGACGTACCGGTCCTCGCGGTCGCGCGCCGATATCGCAATGAGATTCGCCTCGACGCAGAGTTCGATGAGCCCGCTCACCAGCGGCACGGCATCGGCGGCCGCGTCGAGATACGCCTCGTAGACATCGTCCTCGTCTTCGTCGGCTGCATCCAGGTAGTCTTGCCACGCGCGCCGCGCATCGAGTATGGCGCGATAGGTATCGCCTTCTGACATACGGACCGTTTCGACGGGCGCCCCCTCGATTACTCGGAGGGCGAAGCCGCTTTCAGCGCTGCGTTCGCTCCCGCTCGATCAGCAAGAAGCCGTACGGCAGATCGCGCGTGCTCACGGTCGCACGATCGTGCCCGGTCAACGCAAGCGCTGCCTCGGCGATGCATATGCCGGCGGGGAGGATATCTGCTCGCTGAGGGTTCATGCCGGGCAGCAGTTTGCGCTTTTCAAGCGGCAGCGAGCAGAGCCGGTCGAACCACCCGGCGAGCGTTTCGCGTGCCAGATCCAAGCGGACGAACGCGGTGCGGCGCCCGCGCACGAGCGCGGCGGTCGTCGTCGCGCTGCCGCCCACGAGCACCAGCGTGTCGACGTGCCGGAAGCGCGCGATCACCGCTAGGCGCTCGCGCGCTAGCGCCCGCGCACGTTCGATGGTCGCAGCATCGACTCGCCCGTGCGTGCCCGAGAGACCCGGGCACCACTCGGTGAGCCGCACCGCACCGATCTCGCACGAGAGCAGATCCTCCGCATGGGACCGATCGCCGATAGCATACTCGGTGCTGCCGCCGCCTGCGTCGAGCACGCCGGCGCGCGGGCCATCGGAGCCTCGCAGCGCGGTAACGGCGCCGCGGTACGATGCGATCGCCTCCTCCTCGCCCGTGAGAATGCGCAGATCGACGCCGGCGATCGCCCGGACGCGGGCCGCGAACTCATCGGCGTTCTGCGCCCGCCGCAAGGCGCTCGTGGCGATGACGAACAGGCGATCGCAACTGCCATGAATCGCACGATGGTGGTCGCGCACGGCGGCCAGCGTGCGCTCCATCGGTACCTCCCCGATGCGACCGCGCTCGCGCAGGCCCTCGCCGATGCGCGTCCCGATCGAACGCTGCGCCGCGATCCGCGAGCCGTCGGCTACGAGAAAACGCGTCGAGTTCGTGCCGACGGAGATGACGCCCCAGCGATCGCTCATTCAAAACGCGCTGCGCGGCGCTTCTTCTGGAGAAAATGCCGCTCGTGCGCGGGCGGAGCGTCCGGTTTCTCCCACTCTTGCGTCATCTTCAAAAAGCCGGCGATCTGCTCTTCGAAGCGATCGTCTTGCAACTGCGGAGCAACCGTAACGACCGCGTGGCGTCCCGCGACGCGGACTACAAACTCGAGCGGCTTCTTCGTCGCGAAGGCTCGCGCGTACGCGGGGCGATTGGCTTCGACGTCTGCGTGCAGGGCCGTTGCGAGATCGCCGCTCTCCAAGCGCACCGTCGCACCAAAGGCGTTAACGTCGATGACGCAGCCGCGAATCCGCTCGCTCACCGCGGAGTCGGCGCACCAGGTTTCACGTAAACGATCGCTTCGTTCGGCCGCACCAAATGCAGCCGTTCGTGGATGGCGGGAATGGAGCCAAGGGGACTTTCCAAGCGGCGCAACTCGCGTTCTTGCTCCGCCTTGCGCTCGCGTAGCCGGACGACATCGCGGCGTACGTTCGAGAGCGAGTGGGCCATCGCGACGTCTTCGCTGACGATGCGGCCGAATTGAACGCTCATCAGCACGAAGACGACCGCGCCGAGAAACACGGCGACGATGCGGCCGGCTAGGCGCACGACGCCGTGCGGCCGCCGGTGCCGCGTCATAGATTGTGGTCCACCGCTTCCAGGCGCTCCGCGTGCCACGCGCCTATCCGCCGATACTTCCGATACCGCGCCTCGAGCAATTCCGCCGTCGGCAGCGCCGAGAGCTGTCGCAATGAGGACTCAACCGATTCCAGCACGCGCGCGACCGACCCCGCCGCATCGCGATGCGCACCCCCCAGCGGTTCGGGGACGATCTCGTCGACGATCCCGAACCCCTGGAGATCCTGAGCGGTTAACTTCAATCGGGCTGCCGCTTCTTCCGCCTTACCGGCATCGCTCCATAGGATGGCGGCACAGCCCTCCGGCGTAGCGACCGAGTAGTAACTATGCTCGAGCATGATCAAACGGTCCGCGATACTGAGCGCGAGCGCCCCACCGCTGCCTCCCTCGCCGATGACCACCGCGACCACCGGGACGCGTGCCTGCGTGAACTCGTAGAGACACGAAGCGATGGCCTCGGACTGTGCGTGCTCCTCGGAGG
>JAKAPQ010000228.1 GCA_021806945.1 bacterium
CGCATTGCCACGCTGCAAGCGCGATGCGTTCCCAGAGATCGCTTGCCGGAAAGCTCTTGGCAACGCCGCCGTCGGTGCGCCGGATGAGGTTCCATTCCGCGCCGGCATCGAGTTTGGTGAAGAACTCGTTCCCCAGACGCACGGTGTTGTTCGAGTTCTGGCCCGAGACGGTGCCGTAGGCATCGCCATCCCAATTCACGTCGTAGATCGGCACCTGCATCGAGGTGTAGCCTTGCTTGGCATAATCGAGCGCCTGTGCGATGTTCCCTTGTGGAACGCCGGCGGCGAGCGCTTCGCGCAACGCCTGGCGCAAATCGGCATTGAGCTGCGGATCGAGGCGCGCCTGCTCGGGAAGATGCTCGGCGTGCGCGGCTTTCATGATCGCGTTGAGCTTGCGTTCGCAGAGCATCGAACCGACGACGAGATCGGCGACTTTCTGCTCCTCGGTGACTTTCCACGAAACGAATTGCTCGATATCGGGATGGTCGGCGTTGAGCACCACCATCTTCGCCGCGCGGCGCGTCGTGCCGCCGGATTTAATCGCCCCCGCAGCGCGATCGCCGACGCGCAAGAACGACATCAGCCCGCTGGAGGAGCCGCCGCCGGAGAGTTTCTCGCCCGATCCGCGCACGTTGGAGAAATTACTTCCCGAACCCGAACCGTATTTGAAGATACGCGCTTCGCGCACCCAGAGATCCATGATGCCGCCTTCGTTGACGAGATCGTCGGAGACGCTCTGGATGAAGCACGCATGCGGCGCGGGGTGTTCGTATGCGCTGGTGCTGCGGGTGAGCTCGGCGCTACGCGGATCGACGAAATAATGCCCTTGTGCGGGGCCGCTGATGCCGTACGCCCAGTGCAGCCCGGTATTGAACCACTGCGGCGAATTCGGCGCGCCGACTTGGCGCGCGAGCATCGAACACATCTCGTCGTAATAGGTGCGGGCATCGGCCTCGCTATCGAAATAATCGTGCTTCCAGCCCCAGTACGCCCAGCAACCCGCAAGCCGATTGAAGACGTCGCGCGCATCGAGCTCCGCCCCGAACTGTTGGTCGCGCGGGAGCGCTGCGAGCGCCTCGTCGTCGGGGACGCTGCGCCAGAGCCACTCCGGCACGCCCTCCTCGGCGACCCGCTTGCGCCGCGTCGGCACGCCGGCCTTGCGGCAATACTTCTGGGCGAGCACGTCGACGGCGACCTGGCTCCAAGCCGCCGGCACCATGATATCCTTCGCCTCGAAGATCACCGAGCCGTTGGGATTGACGATGCGCGAGGTGCGCGGTTCGAACGCCACCCCCGCATACGGCTCACCGGCAATGGAGTAGAGGCGGGCGAACTTCATGATGGGATCTCCTTATCAGAAACGCGGCAACAGGGGGAAAAACGGGCAGGCAAGGGCAGGGGAACGAACGTTCGATGTTTCTATCGATGGGGCAAGGTTTAGTACGTTCAAATACCGGGGCCTACTATATATGGTGGCCGCCTCCAAACTCCCTCTGGGGAGAGTGTGCAAAAGCAGAAAAAGTCGTGGGTAAGCACGGGCGGCGCTGTGGGCAACTCCGAGGATAGTGGGGATAGAGGTTACAAACCCTTACCGCATGCCCAGCCGCCTCCAACACGTGCCGCTCCTCGCCGAGATCCGCCCCGAGAGCCTCCTCGCCGAGGGCGTGCGCGGGCTGATTCTCGACCTCGACAACACCCTGCTGGGCTTCGGGGCGAGCGCGCCGAGCCCGGAGAACCAGGCCTGGGTCGCCGCTGCCCGCGGCGCCGGGCTCGAGATCGTGCTGCTCTCCAATAACTTCGGGCCGCGGGTCAGCGAGATCGCCGCCGGGCTCGGGCTGCACGGCATCCCCAACGCCCTCAAGCCCTTGCCGCTCGGGTTCCTGCGCGCGAAGCGGGCGCTGGGCATGCGGGCGCGCGAGGTGGTGGTGATCGGCGATCAGCTCTTTACCGACGTGCTCGGGGCGACGCTCTGCGGCATGCGCGCGATCTTAGTCGAGCCGATCGAAGATCGCGATTTCCCGCTCACGCGCATTTTCCGCCGCCTCGAACGGCTGGTGTTGCCGGAGCGCCGCGCGTGAAGCTCGCGCTCATCGGCGACCCGGTCGAGCATTCGCGCAGCCCGCACCTGCATCGCGGCTTTTTGCGCGAAGCGGAGATCGAGGGCAGTTACGTGGCGATCGAAGTGCCCGCCGGCAACGCGATCAACGTGCTGCGCCGCATGCGCCTCGACGGTTATACCGGCGCCAACGTCACCACCCCGCTCAAAGAAGAAGCGCTTGCTGCATGCGACGTGCTTACCGACGAAGCGCAGCGCGCGAAAGCGGTCAACACGATCTATTTCGACATGCAGATTCGCGGCACGAACACCGACGGCATCGGTTGGCGCGTCGCACTCGAAGCGATGTTGGAAGATTCAATCGCGCTGCGGCGGATCGGCGTGCTCGGCACCGGGGCGACCGCGCGCGCTATTTTAGCGCAATGCCAACAATACGACGCACACGCGTATATTTGGGGGCGTAACAGCGATCGGGTCGAGGAATGCATCGTCGATTACGACGCGCAGCCGTGGCCGGATTCGGTGCCGGAGATCGTCGTGAGTACGCTGCCGCCCGGTGCAATTCTCCCGCACGATCTCGCGATCGAGCTCGCGCAGCCCGAGATCGTGATGGATCTCAATTACGGCCCACGCGCGAC
>JAKAPQ010000229.1 GCA_021806945.1 bacterium
CCCGGCCCGGTGATGACCGACGACACAAAGATTTTTCAGCCGCCGAAAGAGACGATCGCGCTATCGATGGAAGCGCTGATCCATCACTTCAAGATCGTGAGCGAGGGATTCCGGGTGCCGCCGGGCGACGTCTACCAGGCGGTCGAGGGCCCGCGCGGCGAGCTGGCTTTCTACATCGTTTCGGACGGCGGAAACCGTCCCTACCGCATTCGCACGAGGCCGCCCTCAATGTATAATCTCCAGGCGCTCAAAGGTCTTGCGCCGGGCAACTTGATCGCCGATCTGGTCGTGATGATCGGTTCGCTCGACCCCGTCTTCGGCGAGGTCGACCGATGAGCGAAGAGTTCCGCGCGTTGCTCGAGGAGTTGCGGCCGCGCTGCGTGGAGATCGTCGCGCAATACGAAGACTCACGCTCCGCGCTCCTGCCGCTGACGCATCTCTTCCAGGAGCGTCAAGGCTTCGTGAGCCGCGACGCCATGCGTGCGGTGGCAGAGATGCTCGCGCTCTCGCCGGCGGTCGTCGAGTCGACCGTTTCGTTTTACACGCTGTTCTTTCGCCGGCCGGTCGGCAAGTACGTGCTGCAGGTTTGCCGGGGTCTCGCGTGCACGATCAACGGCGCCGAAGAGATCATGGCGCACCTGCGCGAGCGCTTGGGTATCGGTCATCTCGAAACCACTGCCGACGGGCTCTTCTCGTACGAGGAAGTTGAGTGTCTGGCCTCGTGCGACCGCGCGAGCTGCATGCAGGTGAATCTCGAGTTCGTCTACGACCTAACTTCCCAAGGGATCGACGACATGCTCGCGGCGATGCGCGGCGGCACGTATGCGACGGCGCCGATGGCGCAGACGCACGTGCCGGCAAGGACGTGGACGGTGGAGCAAGACGCGCAGGTCTCCAACGGAGCGAAATCGGCCGGAGCGCAAGGACAGAGCCATCCGAACAACGCGGGCGGTCTCGGCGACCGCAGCGGCCTCATCATGCTCGACCGCATCGTCGCTAACGAGCGGTTCTTCCGCGGGCGCACGCTGGAACGGCTCGCGAACGCCGAGCCCACGCTGGCGAAGATCGTCGATGAAGAGGCGGAGGCAGCCCACTGATGCCGGTCGTCAAAGTGCTCACCGAAGGGATCGGCGAGGCGAACCTGCGCGATATCGCAACATACGAGGAACGCGGCGGATACGTGCAGCTGCGGCGCGCGTTCGTGGAGATGTCGCAGCGCGACGTGCTCGACCTCTGCGATGCGTCGGGCCTGCGGGGCCGCGGCGGCGCCGGCTTTCCGACCGGGCGCAAATGGTCGTTCCTGCCGGGCAACGACAAACCGCGTTATCTCGTCTGCAACTGCGACGAAGCAGAGCCGGGTACGTTCAAAGACCACATGCTGATCGAGGAGACGCCGCACCTCGTGCTCGAGGGCATGCTGCTGGGGGCTTACGGCATCGGTTCTCACCACGCATTCATCTATATCCGCGGCGAATTCAAGCGCGGATACGAGATCTTTAGCGAAGCCGTGCGCCAAGCGCGCGCGGCGGGCTACGTCGGCAAGAATCTGTTCGGCACGGGCTACGACCTGGAGCTTACCGTGCACCGCGGTGCGGGCGCGTACATCTGCGGCGAAGAGACCGCGCTGCTCAACTCGCTCGAAGGCAAACGCGGCGAGCCGCGCCTGAAGCCGCCCTTCCCGGCGGTCGCGGGGCTCTACGGAATGCCGACGGTCGTCAACAACGTCGAAACGCTCGCCTATCTCGTACCGATTCTCAAGAGAGGTTCGCAATGGTTCGCTTCGGTCGGAACCGAGCGCAGCAAAGGCTACAAGATCGTTTCGATCAGCGGGCACGTCCGCAAGCCGGGTAATTACGAGGTGCCGCTCGGAACGCCGGTGCGCGAACTGCTCGAGATCGCCGGCGGCCTGCGCACGGGACGCACGCTTGCGGCGATCCAGCCGGGCGGGGGGTCGTCGGCGTGCATCTTTGAGGAGCAGCTCGATCTTCCGTACGACTATGAGTCGCTCGCAAAAGCCGGTACGATGCTCGGCTCGGGAGCCGTGGTCGTGATGGACGATACGACGGATTTCGTGAAAGCTGCGTATAATTTGGTGCGGTTCTACGCGCACGAGTCGTGCGGCCAGTGCACGCCCTGCCGCGAGGGCGGGCACTGGCTCGAGACCGTGCTCGAGCGCTTCGTGCATGGTCGCGGGCTGCAATCCGACATCGCGATGCTGCACAAGGTGAGCGCGGAGATCACCGGTTTGAACCTCTGCCCGCTGGGCGATTCGATCGAGCCGTTCTTGGCGTCGGTCCTCAAGCGTTTTCCGGAGCAGTTTGAAGCGCGCGTCCTGAAAGAAACGGTACCTGCCTGATGCCCGACAACCCGACCGTCGATATGGTCAGCGTTACGATCGACGGCGTGACCGTCGGCGTTCCCAAGGGGACGCTGATCGTCGAAGCTGCCAAACGGATCCAGCGAGAGATTCCGGTATACTGCTATCACCCAAAGATGGGCCCGGCCGGGCTCTGTCGCATCTGCTTGGTCGAGATCGAAGGGATGCCGAAGCTGCAGATCGGCTGCAATACGGTGGTAACCGACGGCATGGTCGTGCACACGCAGAGCGAGAAAGCCGCCGACGGGCGGCGCGCGGTGCTGGAGCTCTATCTCGTGAACCATCCGCTCGACTGTCCGATCTGCGA
>JAKAPQ010000057.1 GCA_021806945.1 bacterium
GACGCAGTCGAGGCGACCGACGATGCGGCGCGCCGCGAAAGGCTTCGCGGCCACGCCGCCGCCATGAAGGCGCACGTGGACGCGCTGGCGCGCAGGAACTACCAGCAAGCGGAAGACTCCGCCGATTTCGTGGTGATGTTCGTCCCCGGCGAAGCGTTCCTAAGCGCCGCCTGCACCGAGAACCCCGACCTCATCGAATACGGCGCCGGCAAGAACGTCTATATCGCGAGTCCGCTGACGCTGATGGCGCTGCTCCGCTCGTACGCGCTCGGCTGGCAGCAGCGCCGTCAAGAGGAGAACGCGAAACGCATCGCCGAGCTGGGTCGCGAGTTGTACGAACGCGTGCGCATCTTCGCGGGCCATTTCAACGCGATCGGGTCGAGCCTGCAGAAGGCCGTCGGTGCCTACAACAGCGCCGTCGGATCGATGGAAAGCCGCGTGTTGCCGCAGGGGCGCCGCCTGAAAGACGCCGCCTCGCTCACCGAGCCGGATCTTCCCGAGGCGGCCACGCTCGACATCGCCCCGCGTGAGATCGCGGCGCCGGACGTTCTGCCGAAGCCCGATATTCCGGCCGGCCAAGCACCTACGTGATCGGCGGCCGGCTATTTGCCGGCGGGTTTGCGCTCTAACGCCTTGAGCGCAGCGAGCGTATTGGCGACGTGCTTGCTCGGGTTGAGCGACGTATAGGTGTAGGCGATCTTGCCGTCGGGCGCGATCACGTACGACGTGCGGTTCGCGTATTTCGGGTCGATCGGCAGCACGGCGTCGTAGGCTTTCGCTACGATCAAGTACGGATCGGCCGCTACCGGGAACTTGCTGCGGCACGCGCTCACGGAGAACTTGTCGAGCACGGCGATCGTATCGTGCGAAACGCCGATGACCGTCGCGTGAAGCGCCCGGTACTTGCCGATAGCCGCCGCGAAATCGTGCGCTTCGATCGTGCATCCCGGCGTGAATGCCGCCGGGTAGAAGTAGAGCACGACCGGCCCCTTCTTCAGCGCTGAAGCCAAATCGAACTCATAGACCTTTCCGCCCAGCGACGCCTGCGCCTTAAAGAGCGGGGCGGTCGCACCGACCTTCAGGGCGGCGAGCGCCGGAGCCGCCTGCACGACGGCCAGCATAGCGAGTAGCGCGAGGAAACGACGTACCTGCATGGGAGAGCCTCCTGGACTGTAGGGCGGGGACGGGTGTGTAGGGCATTACTATGAGCTATTCTACCCATCCTGGAGCGCGCCGGTTTCGAGGCTCCGCGGGCCGCCCAAGCGGGCCTGCGGCCAAGCCCGGAGAAGTTCTCGCCGTCGTGGCGAATTGGTCGTCGTATCTCGCGCGCGTCCAGGGTGCGCCGGTTTCGATAGCGTTGGACCTGAACCTCAAGTCCATCGCGCCGGTCGCCGGTTTCCCAACGGCCTACACCGTGGCCGTCGATCTGCGTCGACCCGACTCGATCGGCATGCCCGCCTTGGCCGAGTTCAAGCGGCTGGACGTTATCGAGGCGGCGCTGGATGCGGCGCTGCTCGCGCGCGGAGCGCTCGCCGTCGGCCGCGTTACCGGGCGTAACCGCCGCAGCTTCCACTACTACGGACCGCGCGACGCCGGCATCGCCGACGCCGTCGACACCGTCATGCGGGCCTTCGCGGAGTATGCATACGTCGCGCTCGCCGCCGAGGACCGCGGGTGGACCCTCTACTTGCAGTTTCTCTACCCCGACGAACGCCAGCTCGCATTCGCGAACGATCTCAAACGCATCTCGCTCTTGCGCGACGCCGGCGACGACGTGGACCGTCCGCGCGCGATCGAGCACATCGTCGATTTCGACCGCGCGGAAGCGCGAGACGGCTTCGCCCGAGCGGTTGAGAACCGCGGTTTCGAGGTTCTGATCGACGGCGCTGCAAGCTCGGTACGATGCATCAAGCACGACAGCGTCAATCCGTTGCGCATAACCGAGATGCGTACGGCGTTGACGGCGTTAGCTGAAGAGTTCGGCGGAAACTACGGCGGCTGGGCCTGCCGGAGCGTGACTTGAGGGGGTTGCGGAAAGAGCCGCGTGCCAATAGCCGCGGGCGCTTTTGATCGCAACTCAGATCCTCCACCCATGGCCAGCGCTGCGCTGTATAGTCAATCACTCAGGGTAGGAGCCCGGTGCGTTAATTGCACCCGCCGGGATCTGTGTCAATTCGAAGTGCCCTAAGCGGTTCGGAGCTATTTCGCGACCACTACTCCGATAGGATTGCTGCCTGCCGCAAAGGGCGAACCCGCCATCGGCGTGAGCGCGCCGGTGGCCGCGTTGATGGTGTAGGCGGAAACGTTGGCGGAGCCATTATTGGCAACGTACGCGAACGTGCCGGTGGGATCGACCGCCACGCCCCAGGGATCGTTGCCCGCCGCGAAGGGCGAACCCGCCACCGGCGTGAGCGCGCCGGTCGCCGAGTTGATAGTGTAAGCGGAAATGGAGGCAGAGCCAATATTGGTAACGTACGCGAACTTGCCGGTGGGATCGACCACCGCTCGTATGGGACTGATGCCTGCCGCGAAGGGCGAACCCGCCATCGGCGTGAGCGCGCCGGTCGTCGCGTTGATGGTGTAGGCGGAGACGTTGTTGTCGCCCTCATTGGTCACGTATGCGAACTTGCCGGTGGGATCGACCGCTACTCCAGAGGGATAGGTGCCCGCCGCGAAGGGCGAACCCGCAACCGGCGTGAGCGCACCGGTCGCCGCGTTGATGGTGTAGGCGGAAACCGTGCCATCGCTTAAATTGGTAACGTACGCGAACGGGCCGGTGGGATCGAACGCCACTGCAACGGGATTGCTGCCCGCCGCGAAGGGCGATCCCGCCACCGCCGTGAGCGCACCGGTCGCCGCGCTGATGGTGTAGGCAGAGACGTTGGCGGAGCCATTATTGGCAACGTAGGCGAACTTGCCGGTGGGATCGACCTCCACTCCACGCGGACCGGTGCCCGCCGCGAAGGGCGAACCCGCAACCGGCGTGAGCGCGCCGGTCGCCGCGCTGATGGTGTAGGCGGAGACGTTGGCGGAGCCATTATTGGCAACGTACGCGAACTTGGCGCTGGGATCGACCGCCAAGCCCCAGGGATTGGTGCCCGCCGCGAAGGGTGAACCCGCCACCGGCGTGAGCGCGCCGGTCGTCGCGCTGATGGTATAGGCGAAAACGTTGGCGGAGCCATTGGTAACGTACGCGAACGGGCCGGCCGGCGGAGGCGTTGGTGTTGGTGTTGGTGTTGGCGGTGGCCTTGGCGTCACGATAGGTGAATTCCCGCCCGGGCCGCTGCAGCTCGCGGTCGCAACGGCCAACACGGCCATGACTAGGAAAAACTTTCGAAAGTGCATGCCGATCATCGTTTAGAGGAATCCCTTCTTTTGCAAGACGCGCAGACTCTCGGGAAGGTAGAACCCTGCCCGGACTAGCGCGCATGCGTTCATACTGTGCGAAGTCTACGCGGCCTAAGCGGGCTTGCGTATGGGGGAAAACCCTACTATCCCGGCAGGCCCCTGGCCGCAGCCACCCTAAGTGTGCGCCATGATCGAGCGTGCGCGGACGAGTCGTGTGTTCGTCGGGCGGCAAACCGAGCTCGAGGCACTTGAAGAGCGCCGGCGTCTGCTCGCGCGCGCCTCGGGTTCGGTGGTTCTCATTCGGGGTGAGGCAGGCGTCGGCAAATCTTGCCTGCTGCAGCGCTTTCTCGACGGCATCCCCCAAGGGCGATCTCGGCTCGTTGCGCGGACGGAATGTCTGCAATACGCGCCGCGCACGCTCGGGCCGTGGCGCGATGTCGTCGCGAGGCTCGCGTCGGCAGCCGTCGTCGCACCTGGAGACTTCGACGAGGTAACCGCACAGGCCATCGCCTACCTCGCGCCGGCGCACGCCAAGGTCGCGCGCGACGAGAGTCTTGGAAAGGCGGGGCTGCTCGCCGCCGTCGCGCGCCTGCTCTGGGAAACCGCGGCGAAGCGAGCGACGATCATCGCGATCGAGGATATCCACTGGGCGGACGTTGCTACCGTAGAGATGCTCGCGTTTCTTTCGGCTCGCGTGCGGAAGATGCGCGTGCTGATCGTTGCGACGCTGCGCGACGGTGAAACGCTGAGCGAAGACGCTGCGTCCGCGCTCGGGCGGACGCTGCGCGAACCTTCGACGATAGCGCTGAATATCGGGGGTCTTTCCGACGAACAGATTCACGCGGTGCTCTTTTCGAGCGGCTTCGACGCGCAACGACTTGGCGCCACTGCCATCGAGACGCTCGTCAAGCGCGCCGATGGGAATCCGCTCTTCGCCGAAGAGCTGCTGCGCGACGTACGGGCGCGCGGCGCCCAGACCACGACGGCCGTTCCCACGTCGGTGCACGAGCTCGTCAAGGACGTCTTGCACCAGCTTCCGAGCGGAACGCAGCGCATCGTGCAACAATCAGCCGTCCTCGGCGAGCGCGTCAATCCCACGTTGATCGCAAAGGTCATCGACGAGCCGGTCGATCTCGTCGTCGCGGCGCTGCACGCCGCGCGCGATGTCGGCTTGCTCGTCGACGGGGATGGCCGGCAGACACCGCTGCGTTTTCGGCACTCTCTAACCCGTGACGCCATCGTGACAGGCATGCTCGACGCGCAAGCGGCGCTAACGCACGAGCGCGCGGCGATCATGCTCGAACGCGCTCCAGAAGCGGATCGTGATCTTGCAGCATTGGCCTATCACTGGTGGGAAGCGAACAATCGCGAGAAGGTACGCGAATACAGCGAGCGTGCCGGCGACGCCGCGTTCGAACTGAAGGCCTACGACGACGCGACGCGCCATCTGGAACGCGCGCTCGGTGCCGTACCCGACGAGGGGTCGCGAGCCCGCATATTCGGCAAGCTCGGGCACGCGGCACGCGCCCGCGGATACTCCCCGCGTGCGGTCGACCTATACTCCGCGGCGCTCGAACGATATCGCACCTTGGGAGACGCAGAAGCCGCGGCGGACATCGTTTCCTTCTTGGCCGTCGAGCGCAGCAACGCCGGTGCGAGCTGGACGAAAATTGCGCGCATGCTCGAAGAGGCCGAGGCCGAGTTCGGCGACCGGCTCAGTCCGGTCGCGCTTGCACGCCTCCGAGCCGTGCACGCGCAGTTCCTCGTTTTCGACGGCAAGATCGACGACGCGCTACGCAAGATCGACAGCGTCGATCTTCATCTTCCGCTTAGTGCGCAGGTTCGCAGCGTTCTCTGGACGGTTCGCTCCGTCGTGAGCTGCCGGCACAACGACGTCGAGGGCTGGTTGCGCGCCGCCGACTCTTTGGCAAACGTGCGCGTGTCGACGGATGCGTCGGCACGCATCAACATCGCGACGATGGCTCTGGGATTGGGCGAGACCGGGCGCGGCATCGAGGAGGTCAACGACGCCGTAGATATCGCACGGCGGTGGAGGCTCGGTACGGCACTGGCCCACGCGCTGTTCCTTCGTTCGAGTCTCGCATACGTGTGCGGGCGCGTAGTAGACGCCGGAAAGGACTTCGAGGAAGGTCTCGCGTTGCACGCCGATTCCATGCACGGGTACGCAGCCTTTATCGCTCCGCTCATCGCGTTCGCCGGCGGCGGTTTCCAGGACGCGCAGCGTGTCGCCGACTGGAAGCAGATCGAGCGAGAAGGGAACGACGCGTCGTCCTACGAGTGGCAGCGCTTGAGCGCGACAGCCGCCGTCTTGACCGCCGCGCGAGGGAATCACGTTCGCGCCCGCGAGATCGCGCTGAGCGGGGTGTCGCGGTTGATCGATTCCTACGCCGCAGTTATCGCGCTTCCCATTGCCGCAAGCCTGACCGACGTTTCCGACGAGCAGGCATTGACCGAAGCGGCCCAGCGCGTATTCGGCGGCGCGCAGCACGATGCTGCACGCGGCACGATCGCGCTCTTGAACGCTGTGTTCGCACGCAAGAGTGGCAATGCCACGGGCGCCCGCGATGCTGGCGCGTTAGCCCGCGAAGCGTACGCGCGCATTGGATGGCACCTCTACGAAGCCATTGCGATGCTGGTCGGAGGGGACATCGACGACGCGCGCGCGCGATTCCGTGTGATGCACGCGACCGGCGAATACGAACGCTGGATGGGAGCGCTTTCGCTAACAACCCCGAGAGCGCCGGATTCGCCCGCGTTATTGTCGTCGCGCGAACGGTCGGTAGCGGATCTGATCGCATCGGGCGCATCGAACGCCGCGATCGCGCTGCAACTGAGCATCAGCCAGAAGACCGTCGAGAAATATGTAACATCGATCTTCGTCAAACGCGGTTTCCGCTCGCGGGCGCAGATCGCGGCGTTCGTCGGGGCCACCCGCGATCCGAAGGCGGGAAGCCTTTAGGGTGTGTCGGCGTACCCCACAACGAGCACGCGGTTCCCCGCGAGAACTCCGAAACGGCTACCGGGATCGCCCGTGGGAGTACCGCGCCGGCTAAATTGATCTGATGTCGTTCCGCAGCGCTCGCCATCGCCAGCGCCGTCGCCGTCACCGCCGACCGGCACGTTCGCATATGTCACCAATTATGGCTTTACCAGCGTCTCCGCCTACGCCATCAACGCGGCAACCGGCGTGCTCTCGCCGGTGGCGGGCTCGCCCTCCGCGACGGGCAGCAATCCCGATGGAGTGGCGGTCGCAAAATAGCTCCGAAACCGTTTAGGCCACTTCGAATTGACGGCGTGGGGTCGGGTGTCCACCCCGCGCCGCGCGCCGATCACGTAGCGTTGCGAAGCATGGTGGTGGCTTAGCGCTTAGGGCCTTTACGCCAAGGGCTGAGATTAACGAGGGTCTCGCATTCTCGATGCTAGGAGACCTCTGGAAGCGACAGGATCGGTAGGGTTTTCCCCCATACGCAAGCCCGCTTAGGCCGCGTAGACTTCGCACAGTATGAACGCATGCGCGCTAGTCTGGGCAGGGTTCTACCTTCCCGACAGTCTGCGCGTCTTGCAAAAGAGGGAGTCCCTTTAAATAATGATCGGCATGCACTTCGGTACGCACTTTCGAAAGTTTTTCCTAGTCCTGGCCGTGTTCGCCGTTGCGACCGCAAGCTGCAGCGGCCCGGGCGGAAATTCACCTATCGTGACGCCAAAGCCACCGCCTACACCAACACCAACGCCTCCGCCGACGGGCACGTTTGCGTACGTTACCAATCAGGTCTCGAACAACGTTTCCGCCTATACGATCAACGCAGCAACCGGCGCGCTCACGCCGGTGGCGGGTTCGCCCTTCGCGGCGGGTAGCAGTCCCCGTGGAATGGCGGTCGATCCGAGGGGCGCGTTCGCGTACGTTGCCAATAATGGCGACAGCACCGTTTCCGCCTACACCATCAACCCCGCCACCGGCGCGCTCACGCCAGTGGCGGGCTCGCCCTTCGCGTCGGGGAGCAATCCCGAGGGCGTGGCGGTCGATCCCACCGGCAAGTTCGCGTACGTCGGCAATGGTATTTCCGCCAACGTCTCCGCCTACACCATCAACGCGGCAACCGGCGCGCTCACGCCGGTGGCGGGGTCGCCCTTCGCGGCGGGCACCGAGCCCTATGAAGTGGCAGTCGATCCCACCGGCAAATTCGCGTACGTTACCAATTTAAGCGATGCCACCGTCTCCGCCTACACCATCAACGCGGCGACCGGCGCGCTCACGCCGGTTGCGGGTTCGCCCTTCGCGTCGGGCAGCGGTCCCTATGGAGTGGCGGTCGATCCCACCGGCCCGTTCGCGTACGTCACCAATGGTAATTCCGCCAACGTCTCCGCCTACACCATCAACGCGGCGACCGGCGCGCTCACGCCGGTGGCGGGATCGCCCTTCGCGACGGGCAGCAGACCCGAGGGCGTGGCGGTTGATCCCACCGGCAAGTTCGCGTACGTTACCAATATTGGCTCTGCCTCCATTTCCGCTTACACCATCAACGCGACGACCGGCGCGCTCACGCCGGTGGCGGGATCGCCCTTCGCGACGGGCAGCAGACCCACACGAGTGGTGGTCGATCCCACCGGCACGTTCGCGTATGTTGCCAACTCTGGCTCCGACAACGTCTCCGCCTACACCATCAACGCAGCGAGCGGCGCGCTCTCGCCGGTGGCGGGCTCGCCCTTCGCGGCGGGCACCGGACCCTTTGGAGTGGCGGTTTGGTCCCCGCCGCGAGCGTGACGATAGATCCGAACCGTTTAGGCCACTTCGAATTGACACGGACCCCGGCGGGTGCAATTAACGCACCTGGCTCCTACGAGGATCTGAGTTGCGATCAAATCGCACGACTTTGCGCTACAGGCTCGAAGAAAGCGTCCAAAAGCGCCCGCGGGATTGGTGCGGGGATTCTTTCGGCAACTCGCCTGCTTACAGGCCGATCATGCGGGCGATCAGCAGCCGCTGCATCTCGTTCGTGCCTTCTCCAATCTCGTTGACCTTCTGATCGCGATACATCCGCGAAACCGGGTACTCATCCATGAAACCGTAGCCGCCGTGGATCTGCACCGCCTCGTTCACGACGCGGCGTGAGACTTCGGCTGCGTACAACTTCGCAAGGCAGGCGGTCTGCGCGTAATCGCGCCCGCCGTCCTTCTCCCATGCGGCTTTGAGCGTCATCAGCTTCGCGTGTTCGATCTCGACGAGCATGTCGACGAGTTTGAACTGGATCGCTTGAAACTTCCCGATCGGCTTACCGAACGCGCGGCGCTCGCGGGCATATTTTAACGCCTCGTCGTACGCCCCCATTGCCAGGCCCACCGAGAGCGCAGCGACCGAGATACGGCCCCCGTCCAAAATCGTCAAGAAGTTTCTGAGCCCCTCGCCGCGGCGGCCCAGGACGTTCTCGGCGGGGACCTCCGCGTCGGCGAACGCCAGTTCGCGCGTATCGGAAGCGCGCCAGCCCATCTTACGGTATTTCTTGCTGCGCGTGAATCCGACGGCATCCTGAGGCACGATGAGGTTCGTGATCTCGGGTTTGCCGTCGCTTCGCGTGCCGGTCACCGCGGTGATCGTCGTGCCCCCGGTGAGTTCGGTGCCGCTATTCGTGATGAAGGCTTTGGTGCCGTTAACGATCCACTTGCCGTCGCGCAGCTCGGCCTTCGTCTGCGTATTCCCGGCATCGCTCCCGGCGCCGGGCTCGGTTAAGCCGAAACCCCAAAGCATGCGACCCTGTGCCAGCGGAACCAGGTACCGCCGTTTCTGCTCCTCCGAACCGAACAGATAGAACGGGGTTGCGCCCAGCGAGACGTGCGCGGCCATCGTGATGGCGGTCGATGCATCGACGCGGGCCAGTTCCATGATCGCCAAAACGTAGCTCACCGTGTCGGCGCCGGCGCCCCCGTACTCTTCGGGAAACGGCAGGCCCATCAGGCCGAGGTCGGCCATCTCGGCTACCAGGTCGTAGGGGAACGCCTCGTTGCGGTCCATCTCCTCCGCGCGTGGGGCCACGCGTTCTCGCGCGAACTCCGCGACGGTTGCTTGTATCGCCCGCTGCTCGTCGGTTAGGTCAAAATTCACGGTAACCGGAGGTATAGGTCCGCGCGAACGTAAAAACCCTTCTGCAGCGATGATCTCCTTACGCGGCGTCTCTCTGGTCTATCCAAATGGAGTGCGCGCCCTCGACGGCATCGATCTCGAAATCGGCAAGGGCGACTTCGTCTTCCTCGTCGGACACTCCGGAACCGGCAAATCAACGCTGCTACGCCTCCTCTATCGCGAGATGGCACCGACCACGGGCGAGATCACGGTCGACGGTATTCGGGTCGAGTGCTTGCGCAGGTCGCGCGTACCCATCTTGCGGCGCCATATCGGCGTCGTCTTTCAAGATTTTAAACTCCTGACGGACAAAACCGTATGGGAGAACGTTGCGTTCGCGCTTCAAGTTACGGGCGCGCACACCCGCGACGTCATACGGCAGGTGCCGCGCGTACTGGACCTGGTTGGGCTCTCGCACAAGAGCCGCATGTATCCAGGCGAGCTCTCCGGGGGCGAACAACAGCGCGCCGCTATCGCACGCGCGCTCGTCAACAACCCGAAGATCTTGCTCTGCGACGAGCCGACGGGAAATCTCGACCCGTCGAACACCACCGAGATCATGGAACTCCTGTTGCGCATCAACCTCAAAGGCACGACGATAGTGGTTGCGACGCACAACCAAGCGGTCGTCGACCGTATGCGCCGCCGCGTCGTGCGGCTCGATAACGGGCGCATCGTAACCGACGAAGAGCGAGGGTATTATTTCCTTGGACTGGGGCAAAGCCAGATTCTTTCTGGGTGAAGTTCTTCGAAACTTCACCCGGAACGCCGGCATGCAGGCGACGGCGATCGGCACGGTGACGGTCACCATCGTCCTCTTGGGCGCTTTTTTGTATGCTCGCGCCGTGCTCGTGCATTTCGGTGCAGACGTTCTCAACCAGATCGAAATTTCGGCCTACCTGCAAGACGGCACGTCGCCCGCGCGGACCGAGGCGATGCGCGCCGCGCTCGCGCGCGACCCGCGCGTGCTATCCGTGCAATACGTCCCAAAAAAGGAGGGTCTGCAGCAACTGCGGCGGCGATTGAAAGGAGAGATCGACACGTCGATCCTCACCGAGAACCCGCTGCCTAACATGTTCCGCGTACGGGTGCGCACGCCCGAACTGGTTCCGGCAGTAGCCGCGGAGATTCGGAAGATGCCCGGCGTACAATACGTGAATTACGGCCAGGACGTCGTCGGCAAGTTGTTGCAACTCGTTGCGGTCGCGCGGCGCGTCGGCATCGCGGTGATCGCACTCTTCATCCTCGTCGCCGGCATCATCATTTCGAATACGATCCGTTTAACCGTTTTCGCACGGCGGCGCGAAATTGCGATCATGCAGTTGGTCGGCGCGACGAACGCATATATCCGCATGCCGTTTATCTGCGAGGGGCTACTCGACGGGCTGCTGGGCGCCTCGCTCGCAGTCGCGGCACTCGAGGTCGGCCGCGCCTCTCTCGTGCCGCGGCTGGTCGCCGCGTTACCGTTCGTGGCGTCGAACGTCGTCAACGTTAACCTCGGCTCGCTCGTCCCGCAACTGCTGCTCGTTGGAGCGGCCGTAGGACTCATTGCATCATGGATATCGGTCGGCCGCTTCCTGCGGACGTAACTCGAGATCTGCTCGACGAACTGCTCGTCCTCAAGTCGCTCTACGAAGTGCTCAACGGAGTCGTACGCGACGCGGTCATCGAGCTCGACGGCGCGGGGCGCATCGTCCGCTTCAATGCGGCGGCAGAGCAGGCGACCGGCCATTCCGCTACGAGCCTCGTCGGCCGCGATCTCGGAGAGATCGTCGAGGGCACGAACGCGGCCGGCGTGCTGGGAGCCGCTACCGGGCGCGATGCCCACGACGTGCGCTTCAATCTTCTCGACAGCGGCGGTTCGACCATCGACGTCTTAGGGCGCGTGGCGGCGCTCACGCGCGCCGGCGAGATCGAAGGCTGGCTGCTCTCGTTTACGCCGCAGCGCAAAATCGCCGAGATCGAACAGCTCAAGAACGAATTGGTCGGCGCCGTGTCGCACGAACTGAAAACGCCTCTGGCCTCGATCAAGGCCTATACGGCGACGCTGCGGGGCAACCCGGCGCTCTACCAAGAACGTGGCGCGGAGTTTCTCGAGGTCGTGGAAGAGCAGGCCGACCGTCTTGGCCGTTTGATCGACGACATGCTGCTCGTAACGCGCGTGGATGCAGAATATTTGCTGCGAACGCGCAGCACCGTACCGATCGACGATGTCCTCGATCGCGTCGATCGCACGCTTCGCTTCGATCCATCGCTGCACCAGATCGTACGCGATACGTCGGGCGTCGACATTTCCGGCGATCCCGAACGTTTGGAGGACGTCTTTCGCAACCTGCTTGAGAACGCCATCAAATACTCGCCGCGCGGCGGTACGATCACGATCGCGGCCGAACGAACCGCCGACCGAACCGTGCTGCGCGTTCGCGACGAAGGAGTCGGCATTCCCGAAGATTGCCTGCCCTACGTTTTCGACCGGTTTTATCGCGTCGAGTCCGAATTGACGCAAACAGTCGGAGGGAACGGTCTCGGTCTGTTCATCGTCAACGCGTTGGTGCGCGCGCACGGGGGATCGATCGACGTGCGCAGCGAGCTCGGCCACGGCACGACGGTAACGCTTACCTTTCCGATGCGCCCATGAACTATGACGACGATACCCGAGGCCGCCTCATCCTGGTGGTCGACGACGACCGCAACCTCCGCAAGATCATCGCAACCAACCTCGAGCTCGCTGGGTATCAGGTCGTCTCCGCCGCTAACGGTCAAGAGGCGCTCCAAAAGCTCGACACCCTGCAGCCGGATCTCATCGTCTTGGACGTCATGATGCCGGAGTTGGACGGCTACGAGACCGCTCGCAGAATCCGCGCGCACGCGGGCAACGCCCGAGTCCCGATCATCATGCTGACCGCGAGATCCGAGGTCGAGGACAAGATCGCGGGATTTGACGCCGGCGCCGACGACTACATGACGAAACCGTTCGGTCCGCAGGAGCTGCTGGCGCGCGTGCGCACCAAGATCCGCCGCGTCGAGGTCGACTCGTCGCTCTCCCCGCTTACGAAACTTCCGGGTAATCTTTCGATCGAGGCGGTTCTCCGCCGCCGCGTCGCGAGCGCCGAGCGATTCGCCGTTCTCTACGAAGATTTGGACAATTTCAAGGCGTTCAACGACGTGTACGGATTCACGCACGG
>JAKAPQ010000230.1 GCA_021806945.1 bacterium
TGACGGGCGCGCACTCGATCGCGGACGACATCCGCAACGCAGGCGGCCTCTACCGCGACCAGGCGGTCGTCCACGACGGTAACTGGGTAGCTTCGCGCGATCCCGAGGACGTGTCGCAGTTCAACCGAGCGGTTCTGGAGAAGCTCGCGTCGGCGTCGTCGGCCACCGCCGTCTGACGCCGGGGTCACGTTCACGCATCGGGTACGGGGTCGTAGCGCGCGAGTGCCTCGCCGTACTGCCGTAGCGCGGCGAATCCGATGAACGTGCAGAAAACAAGGACCGATACGACGCCGACGATATCGTAGTAGTGCCCGGCGTTTCGCGGCGGGTGCGGGCCGAGCGTGTCGCCGTAGACGGCGAGGAGATACGAGATCGCCGCTACGCCGAAGGCGGAGGCGACGTAAAGAAAGCGTTCGGCACCTCGTCGTAGCGTTGCCGAGAGCGCGACCAGCGTACTCGCCAGTACCGTAGCCAGCGAAAGTACGAAAAAGGCCGGCGGGGCCGCGAGACCCGTAACGAATTGCACGAACCAGTACAGCAACGACGCGAGCGTTACGACGATGCACGGCACGAGCGCCGTGGCGCGAGCCAACTCGCGGCCATAGAGCGGCGCGGCCTGTTCGCATAATTCGATCTCGCGCAGGCGGCCGGTTCCGCGTTGCGCGAGCGCGACGACGACGCCGAGCCACGTGCCGAAGAAGATCGGCCCGGCGATCCACACGTTACGGGTGAGGAGATCGCGAGCAAACGGATCGCCCCCGGTGGCGATGGCGTGCGGTTGCAAGAAACCTACGATCGCCGCAGCCGCGCAGGCCGACAAGAGTAGGCGGCGGTCCTTGCGCAAACGCGTGACGACGATCTCGCGCATCGCGGCCTTGTTCATGCCGGGGCCGCCGCCCGCGCGTACCCATCCTCGAAAGCACGTGCTTGCACGGTGGATTCATGCGTCGAAAAGATCGCGAGGCCGCTCGTGATGCGCGCGATCTGCGGCGCGTAGAGCGCCAGCGGCCGATCCAATACCAACAGCGCGGGATGGCCGACGAGCGCACCGATTAGCGGGCGCGCGAATGCTTCGTGAACGCCGTCGAGCCGTGCCAGGAGCGCGTGCGCCAGCCCGACTGCGGCACCGGCGTCCACGGCCCAGAGTGCCGAGCGATAGGTGATGTAGTCTTCGAACGTCGCGAACTCGTGCGCGACCGCATCGTACGGAACGTATCCGACGAGTCGCTTGGCTTGGACCGGCTGAATGCGCGGGTCGAACTCCGATATGAAGACCCGGCCGTGCGTCGCTTTGACGATACCGGCCGCCAGCAGCGCTGCGGTTGCCGCCTCTCGCGTGGAGGAGAGCGGGAGCGCGAGCCGTTCGCCGCGTTCCAGATGCAGGCTCAGCGGATGCACGATCGTCGTACCGTCGCGCGTAAACGACGCTTCGCGCATCTCGAGGAGCGGCATCAAAGATCCGCGACGATTTGCAGACGCGGGTTCGGCCGCTCGGGACGACCGACTTTATGACACTCGCGCCAGGCACCGTCTCGCTCGAGCGCGACGATGTCGGCCGTAAAGTCGTAACGCCCCGAATGTGCGAAAAAGGCGCTGCCGACGGCATACGCGTCGACCGGCACGCGGTCGCGTTCGAACTCGCGAATGCGTTCGGGAGAGAAACCGCCGCTCACGATGATTTTGACATCCTGAAAGCCCTCGCCGTCCAGCGCGCGGCGTACGTTCCATACGAGTTGCGGAATCACGCCCGTCGGTTTGAACGTGCCCATCTCGTTCCAGATCGACCGGTCCACCAGCGTTCCCGACGTGTCGAGGCGAACCCCCCAGAGCCGCCGCCCGAGCGCTCGCGAGACGTTGAGGCTCGTTGTGACGCAATCGTTGTCGAAGTCGACCAGCGCGATGACGTGCACGTCGTCGGTTGCGCAATCGGCAAACTTCTTGGTTGCCAGCACCGTGTCGCCTCCGTACGCGGCGATCAAGGCGTGCGGCACCGTGCCCATTCCGCGCGCGCCCCACCATTCGGCGTTCGCGTCGGTAGAGACGCCGAGCGCGCCAGAGATATAGGCCGCGTAGCCATCGCCGGTCTGTACCAGATGGTGGTCGAATCGCGCCGGAAAGAACAAGACTTGCTTGCCGTCCGCGGCAGCGACGATGGCGCGCGCGTTGGTCGCGATGCGCGTGCGGCGCGAAAGAACGCCCAGATAGCAGGTCTCGAGATGCGCGAATAACGAGTAATCGCCCTCGATGGTCATCACCGTCTCGTATGGCTCGATCGTATCGCCGTCAAAGAGCGCGCTAACCCGCAATTCGCCCCAGCCGTCGTGCCACGTACCGGTGCCGTCCCGGCGCCCCGAACACAGGCGCACGATCGCCAGCGCCTCGTCGATGCCGCAAAGCACCGCGGCGCTGCGCTGAAAGACCTGCATGCGCATTCGAGGATGGTAGCCATCCAGGTCGAGGATCCGGCGAGCGCGATTGAAATACGTGTCGGAATAATAGCCGTCGCGCATCTTTTCGACCGGCAGGTTGAAGATCTGAGGGCGCAGTCTCGTTTTCGTCACGCCGCTACTTCCCACAACGGCCCGGCCGGTTCATGCCTGTTCTGAAGCGATCTCGGC
>JAKAPQ010000058.1 GCA_021806945.1 bacterium
GCCCGACCTGGCGGCCCTGCAGGCCGACGACGACGATCATGGCCTTCTCCGGATCGCGCCGGCCGCCGAGCTCGAAGACCTCGGCGATACGCACCAGCGGAACGACCTGGCCGCGAAGCGTTATGACCTCGTTGCCGTGCACGGTCCGCATCTCGCTCATCTCGACGCGCTGCGACTCGATGACCGAATCCAAAGGAATGGCATAGAGTTCGTCGGCGACGCGTACGAGCAACGCCTGGATAATCGCTAGCGTGAGCGGCAGTTTGATCGTAAACCTCGTGCCGACGCCCGCCTCGGTGTTCACGTCGAAGACACCCTTCAAGCGCGTAATGTTCTTCTTGACGACGTCCATACCGACGCCGCGTCCGCTTACGTCCGAGATCACCTCGGCGGTCGAGAATCCTGGAGTAAAGATGAGTTCGACGATCTCGCGGTCGCTTAGCCGATCGTCGGCGGAGATCAGGCCCTGCTTGATGGCGCGGGCCCGGACCCTCTCCAAATCAACGCCGCTACCGTCGTCGGTCACCTCGATGATGATCTGGTTGCCCTCGTGATAGGCATTGAGCGCGATGGTACCATGCCGCGGCTTGCCGAGCCGCTCGCGCACCTCCGGCAGCTCGATGCCGTGGTCGACGCAGTTTCGCAGTAGATGCATCAGCGGCTCGCCGACTTCGTCGACGATGGTTTTGTCGAGATCGGTATCGGCACCGGAGATCTGCAACTCGACCTCTTTGTGCCGCGCCTTAGCGATGTCGCGCAGCACGCGCGGAAAACGATCGAACACCTGCCCGATCGGCACCATGCGGACCTTCATGATCGACTCTTGGATCTCGCTCGTGGTTCGCGCCAGCAGCGCCGAACTCTCCGCGAGGTCTTTCGCTAACGGCACGAGCGCGCCCGCAGGACCGTCGGTGGCACCGTTCTTACGGCCGAACGAGCGATCCAGAGTCTCGGCGATATCGGAGATACGCGTGCGGTTGATGACCAGCTCGCCGACCAGATTCAGCAACGTATCGAGGCGCTCGATATCCACGCGAATGGTCTGGTGCGCGTTCGCGCGGTGCTTTTGCTCGCCTGCGGGCTTCTGGATAGCGTTCGCGGCAGTTGTGGCCTCCGGCTCGGGGACTCTCGCCGGCTCGGCCGGCACCGCTCCTTCCGCCGGCGGTTCATCGCGCCGCGCCGCCTCGGCGGCGGCGAGCATGCGGGCCACTTCGGCCTCGAAGGCCTCGATCTCGGCATTGCCGGCGGCCCGAATCTCCTCCTGCGCTTCCTCCTCGAACCGATGCGTCGGACCGAGGTCGCCGTCGATAACCTGAGACGTCTCCTCGTAAACCGCCACGAAGCGATCGAGACGCTCTACGACCTGGTCCGCCCCCGCGGTATCGCCCTCGCGCCCTGCGATCGCAGCATCCACCAGATCCTTCAGCACGTCGCGCCCCAAGAATAGGATGTCAACGCAGCCTTCGGAGAGCGGCATGCGCTCCTTGCGCAGCAGATCGCAGAGGTTTTCGAGTTTATGCGCGAGATTCGCGATGCTTCCGAATTGCAACATGCCGGCGCTGCCTTTGATCGTGTGCAAGCCGCGAAACAATGCGTTTACTATCTCCGGATCGGCACGCTCCGATGAGACGAAGTCCTCCAATTGCAACAGATTTGCATCGATCTCTTGCAGCAGATCTTCCGTTTCGTCGCGGAAGTACGCGACGAACTCGGACCTATCGAACAGATCGTCAGACATGCAGCCGACGTCCTTCGGCTACTCTACCCCGAAGACGGAGAGCAGCGGGCCTAGAGAACTGGTCTCTGGGATCAAGATAAACTGGCCGGCGACTTCCTTCTCTTTATCGAGGAAGCTGCTCTCGATCAGGAAGACGTCCTGATCGGGCAGGATCGACATCAGGGTGCGGAAAGCTGCTTGGATCGTCCCGTACGAAAGGGTCGGCACGGACGGGAGCAGGTGGTGGCCGGTGAGCTGAACGATCGCAGTGAGATACGCTCCGGCGATGATGTTGCCGAGCTCTTTGAGCGTCGAGTCGGCGATGGAATCGAATATCTGGATGTCGCCGATCACACGTTTCAAGAACACACCGACGAAATCGATCGCCTGGTCGCGATCGAAGAGCACGACCATCTGCCCCGGAGCTTCGCCGCGTATATACATATGCAGCGCCGCAACGGTACGGCTCTCATGGCCAACGCGGCTAGCCAGATCGCGAAACTTGATTACGTCGATCCGAGGCTCGCGCAGATTGATCTTCGTGTTGAGAAGTTGCGAGAGCGCCGTCGCCGCATGACCCGCGCCGATGTTGCCGACCTCCTTGAGCGCATCCTTTTGCAGGTCGCTGAGCGTGATCCCCGGCGCGTTCAACTCAGCACCTTGCTGATCGTTTCGAGAATCTTCGGCGGCTGAAACGGCTTCGTGATGAACGACTTCGCCCCGGCTTGGATCGCCTCTACGACGAGCGCCTGCTGCCCCATAGAGGTACACATGATGATGCGAGCGTTCGGATCTTGGCCGATGATCTGCTTGACGGCAGTGATGCCGTCCATCTCCGGCATGACCATATCCATCGTCACGAAATCGGGCTGCAGCGTCCGATACTTATCAACGGCCTCGACGCCATTTTGGGCCTCGCCAACGACGTCGAAGCCGTTCTTGCTGAGGATCCCTTTGATCATCATGCGCATGACGACCGCGTCGTCGACAATGAGGACCCGCTTGCTCATGGATATCTCCCTGTCCCAAATCAAGGCGCGCGCACCTTCTCTTGACCTCATCGGTCGAAGCTGAACGTTTCTTTAAGGATGGGCCTAGGATGGACCTAAGCCAGGCCCCGGCTGCGCAGGTCTGCGAGCTTCTTGTTGATGAACGCCAAGATGGCTTGATCGTCCTCCGGGCGCAGGCCGTGGAAGCGCAACCCGTGCGAGTACTTGCCGGAGGTCGGAATCTGCTCGGAGCGTACGACCTCGCCGAGCGCCACCAGCGGCACCGCGAATCGTTGCAGATCCAGGCGCACCTCGACCATCTGGCCGGCTTTGAGCATGCGGTCGTTGATCAGAGCGCAGCCGCTGCGACTGATATCCCGCACGCTGCCGCGCATGAACTCGCCGACTCCGGCGCCGCCCGGAGCCAGCCGCCACTGCCCGGCAACGAGCGTATCCAGCCGGAGGCTGCTGCGTTTCTGCGCCGCTCCGCTCAGCGCCTCAATGCGCTTGGGGAGGTCGAAGACGGTCGCTCCTTCACGCAGGGCGGTGATGCGGCTCGTGAAACGGTAGCGTCCCCTCGGCGTGCTGTAATTAAAGGCGGCCGAGTCGCCCACGCGCCCGAGCACGCCGCCGAGGACGATGGCTCTGGGGCCGATCTCCTCGACTGCGGCCGACTTCGCCGGCCGCCCCATTATGGCGACATCGACGAAGGTAAGCGGGACCGGAAGCCGATCGGTCACATCCGGCCGCGAGCGCGCGCCGAAGATTCCACGAAACATCAGCCTACCTCGCTCACGGCGTGGAGGTCTCCACGGGCTCGGCAGCTTCGTCGGTGGTCGATACCTGCCCGATGGACTCGACACGCATGCCCGGTGCGATCTCCGAATACGAGAGGACGACCAGCTGCGGAGCGGCTCGCTCCGTCAGCCGTTTGAGCGCCAAACGCACCGGCGGCGAGCTCAGGACGATCGGATGCAGGCCGGCGGCCTGCGCGGCCTGCATCTGCGTGGTGAGCGAAGTATAGATCTTCGCGACCGTGTTCGGATCGAGCAAGGCGTAGGCATCCTCTCCACGGCGAACGGCCTCGCCGAGCAGCGCCTCCAAACGCGGATCGACGGTGATCACCGAGAGCAGGCCGCCTTCGGCATACTCGGCGCAGATGTGGCGCGCCATGGCCGCGCGCACGCGTTCGGTGAGGAAGTCGACGTCCTTACTCGCCCGCGCAGAGTCCGCCAGCGTCTCCAGAATCAGCAGAAGGTTACGGATAGGGATGCGCTCGCGCAATAGATTTTGCAGAACGCGTTGGATCTCGCCTACGGTGAGGAGCCCCGGTACGAGTTCGTCGACGACCACCGGATAATGGGTCTTAACGTTGTCGAGCAGCGCCGACGTCTCCTGACGCCCCAGGAGATCCGGCGCATGACTCTTGATGATCTCGGTGAGATGCGTCGCGACGACGCTGGTCGGGTCGATGACGGTGTAGCCGGCCATCTCCGCTTCGGTCCGCGCGGACTCGGAGATCCACAGCGCCGGCAGGTTGAAGGCCGGCTCGGTCGTGGCAATGCCTTCGATCGCTTGCGTCGCCGTACCGGGATTCATCGCCAGCAGGCGGCTGACCATGACCTCGGCCGAAGCAACCTCTAACCCGTAGATCTTCACGACGTAGCCGCTCGGCCGCAGCTGGAGGTTGTCGCGAACGCGGATGGGCGGAACGACGATCCCCAGATCGCGTGCGGCATGGCGCCGAATTAGCGTAATGCGCTCGAGCAGGTCGCCATTTTGGCTCACGTCTACCAGCGGGATCAGCCCGAACCCGATCTCGAGTTCCATCGGATCGTACGAGAGCAGCGGGATCACGCTTTCGGCCGGCTTTGCTTGGCCTACGCCGGCGCCCATTGCGAGTGCTCCGTGTTGCGTCCCGCCGGCCTGCCCGGAGATCGCCGCGGGTGCGGCGGCACGCTGGCGGAAGTAGAGATATAACAACAAGCCGGAGGCGAGCCACATCAGCGGGCGCACGAGTCCGGCCGCTCCGAAGATGAAGGCCATGATTGCCGCAATCAACGTGGCGTTGGGCTGGGCGAAGAGCTGCTTGGTCAGGTCCGAGCCGAAGTTGCCTTCGGCCGCCGCGCGCGTGACGATAATGCCGGTAGCGGTCGAAATAAGAAGAGCCGGAACCTGCGTGACGATGCCTTCGCCGATCGTCAGCAGGGTGAAATGCTGCAGCGCTTGGACGATCGACATGTGCATCTGGGTCATGCCGATGATGAAACCGCCCACCGTATTGATCGCGACTATGATGAGCGCGGCGATGGCATCGCCGCGAACGAACTTACTCGCACCGTCCATCGCACCGTAGAAATCGGAGGAGCGCTGGATATCTTTCCGGCGCTGCCGCGCCTCGGCCTCGGTGATCAGCCCGGCGTTGAGGTCGGCATCGATCGCCAGCTGTTTCCCGGGCATCGCATCGAGCGTGAAGCGGGCGGCGACTTCGGCGACGCGCGACGCGCCGTTGGTGATGACTACGAACTGGATGACGATCAGGATGAGGAAGATCACGAAGCCGACCGCGTAGTTCCCTCCTACGACGATCTGCCCGAAAAAATTGATTACCTGACCGGCATACCCGTGCAGCAGGATCAGGCGCGTGGCGGTAACGTTGAGCGAGAGCCGGAAGAGCGTGATGATCAGCAACAGCGTCGGAAAGACGCTGAACGCGAGCGCGTTCTCCGCGTAGAGCGAGACGCCGATGATCAAAAGCGCTACGCAGATGTTGATCGTGAGCAAGAAATCGAGCACCGGGAACGGCACGGGAACGATCATCAAGATGACGAGCATCACCGAGGCGCCCGCAACCCAGACCGGCGCGGTGTCGCCGATCTTCCGAAGTACGCCGCCCGCGGTCGTCGTCACGCGATCGTCCTTTGCTTGAGGCGGAAGACGAACGCGATCACCTGAGCGACGGCCGCGTAGAGGTTGGGCGGAATCGCCCGGCCCAGCTCGACGCTCGTGTAGAGCGTACGGGCCAGCGGCGCGTTCTCCATGACGGGGACGCCGTGCTCGGCTGCGATCTCACGGATGCGCTTGGCTAAGAGATCCGCGCCCTTGGCCGTAACGACGGGAGCCTCCATCTTCTCCTCATCCCACTCGAGCGCGACGGAAAAATGCGTCGGATTGGTAACCACGACCGTTGCTTTCGGAACTGCAGCCATCATCCGCCTGCGTGCGAACTCGCGCTGCCTGCGTTTGAAGGCGGCTTTAGCCTCAGGACTGCCTTCGGACTGGCGCCATTCGTCCTTCACCTCCTGCTTGGTCATCTTCAGGTTCTCTTCGAACTGCCAGCGCTCGTAAGCGTAGTCCAGCAGCGCCACGACGAGCAGCAGCAAACCGAACTTCCAGGCGATGCCGTAGACGACATCGCTCACGTACTGCACGACTTGCGGCGCCGTCAGATCGGCGACCCGGTAGAACAGCGAGGGGTGAAGGGCGACGCTGGTGTAGACGATAACGAAGACGGCCGCAAGCTTCAAAATCTGCTTGAGCAGATTGACCGCGACTTGTTTCGAAAACAGCCGCGCGATGCCGGCAGCCGGATTGATCTTCGAAAAACTCGGAGCCAACGGCTGCAGAGTGAAGCGGAATCCAACCTGCAGCACGTTGGCGCCTATGCCGGCGAGCAGCGCGGCGCCGAAGAGCAGCGCGAGAACGATGCCGATCCCACCGAACGCCTGCGCGAAGAGCAGCCACACCGACGCCACCGTAAGATGCGGGCGACGCGACATATCGTCGAGCACGGCCCGCATCGTCTCGCCCAAGCCCCCGATCGCACGCTGGGCGCTCGCGTGCAACACAAATACGCCGACGAGAAAGATGGCGGCACCGGCCAGGTCCGGACTCTTCGCGACCTGGCCGCGCTTACGCGCCTCTTCGCGGCGTTTTGGAGTCGCCTTTTCAGTCTGCTCCGGCTTAGGCACCGTGCGCGCTGCACAGAAGCATTATGACGTATAATCGGAGCCGGTGCCGAATCCCTGTAACCCGAACGCAGTTTTTGACGGGCCGACGGCGAATAGCGCGGGGTTCGCTCAACCAACGATTGATTTTCAAGGAGAGTTCATGCGGCGATCCCTCGGCCTGCTGGCCACGTCACTCATCGGCTTGCTCGCCCTAGGCGGCTGCGCAGCTAAGAACAGCCTCATTACCGCCGCGGTACCGACCAGCCCGCCCGTCGTCCCCAAGGTCTCTGCCGAATGGTCCGTGCCAACGGCGGGCAGCCAGCCGACCGATATCACGAAGGGACCCGACGGCAACCTGTGGTTCACCGAGCTCCAGGGCGACAAGATCGGCACCGTGACGACGACCGGCATCTTTGTGGAGTTCACCGTTCAAACCCCGAACGCGCAGCCGCTCGGCATCGCGACGGGACCCAACGGGAACCTTTGGTTCACCGAGAACGCGGCCGACAAGATCGGCGAGATCACGCCCGGCGGCACGATCACCGAGTTCGCCCTACCAACTCCCAATGCCAAGCCCGGGTTCATCACGCTAGGCCCGGATGGTGCCCTCTGGTTCCTCGAGAGCGGTGCCAACCAGATCGGCCGTATCGATACGAGCGGAAACATCACCGAGTTTGCCTCCGGGCTCACGCCCAACGCGGGTCTAGCCTCGATCGTCGCGGGGCCGGACGGAGCCCTATGGTTCACCGAATCTGCGGTTTCGCAGATCGGGCGCATCCCGGCTAACGCCACGCCGGCGAGCCCCGGCATCACCGAATACAAGACGCCCACGGCCAACGCGCAGCCCGGCCAGATCGTGCTTGGTCCCGATGGCGCGCTTTGGTTTAACGAACAGAGCGCAGGCAACCTCGGCCGGATCGCGACCAATGGCACCGTCACCGAAGACGCGCTGCCCGCCGGCGCGAAACCCGTCAGCCTGGTCCTCGGCGCGGACGGGAACTTCTATCTGGACGATGCCGTCAACGATCAGATCGATCAAGCGGTCGTCACGGGCACCTTCGCCGTCAAGACCTTCGCGGTCCCAACCGCCGCGGCCGGCCTCGGCCCGATGACCCTCGGTCCGGATTCGAAGGTCTACTTCACCGAGATCCAAGCCGACAAGATCGGCCAGTTCTCGTACTTCTGATAGCGCACGAGCAACAAGCGCAACATCGCGCCACTCAAGCCCTTCGACAGCCCTTCGACCGCCCTTCGACAGGCTCAGGATGACAGGGTTGACCAGGAAACGGTTGTGCGAGACGGTCCCGTGCGTGGGGAAGGGGGCCGTTGCACGAGCGGCTGTGACCGACGAGCGCAGCCAGGATGGCGGAGCGACGAACGGCGCTCGTGCAGCGGCCCCCTTCCCCACGCACGAGCGCCGAACCCACGCTCGCTATCGTCTTTCGACAGGCCCGGAGCCTAGTTAGGGGGACGGGGACGGCAGCGGAGTCGGCGGGATCATGCCGCGCATCACGGTGTCCATCTGATGCGGAACTTGAGCGAACAATTGCGGCGCGACGTAGCCGAGCAGCGGAATGCTGATGCCGAGCATGATCAGCCCGACGCCGATCTGAAGCGGGAACCCCACGACGAAAACATTCATCTGCGGTGCGACGCGCGCCATCAAACCGAGCGTGACGTTGACGAGGAAAAGTGCGACCGAGGCGGGCGCGGCTATCTTGAAGACCACCACGAACGCCTGAGATACGAAGAGCATCACGTTTCCGGCGACGCTCGGATCGAGGTTGATGTAGGGGAGCGGGAGCAGGTGGAACGATCCCCCGATGCCCTGCAGCAAGAGCAGATGCGAGTTCGTCACCAAGAACAGCAGCGTCGCCATCGCAAGCTCGAACTCGCCGACGATCGTCACCTGCTGTTGGGTCTGCGGATTGATCACGTTGGCAACGGCAAAACCGATCTGCAGGTCCACGATCTCGCCGGCAAACTGCACGCCCATGAAGACGAGAAACGCCACGAATCCCACGATCAGCCCGAGGACCACCTGGCTGATGACGGCCGCAGCGAGCGCATACAGCGTTCCCAGCGGCGTTACAACCGGAACGGTATGGTAGATGACGAACGAGATCAGCAGTGCGAGACCGACCCGCGCAAGTTTCGGGATCTGCGCCGCCGAGAACACTGGAAAGACCGAGAGCATCGTCGCGGTCCGCACCACCACCAGCAAGAAGGTTTCGAACTGCGCGGCGGTCAGGCCGAAGACGTCGACCATTCCGCCGTCACCTGGTAAAGGTGTGTAGGTTCGTAAAGACTCGGGTCGTAAAATCCGTCAGCAACGCGAGCATGAACGGCCCGAAAAACAGCAGCGCCAGCGCCGAGACCAATATCTTTGGAATGAAGGTAAGCGTCGGCTCCTGAATCTGGGTCACCGCTTGGAATATCGAGATGACCAAACCTACGATCATCGAAACGATTAGCACCGGAGCGGTAACCATCAGCGCGACGAAGATTGCGTCCCGGCCGATTCCGATGGCATCCGCGTACGTCATCGGTAGCTCTGAAAGAGTGCGGCGACCGTCAAGTTCCAACCGTCGACGAGCAGGAAGATCAGGATTTTAAAGGGCAGCGAAATGATGACCGGCGGTATCATCATCATGCCCATCGAGAGCAAGATGCTCGCGACCACCATGTCGATCACGATAAAGGGAATATAGATCGCAAACCCAATCTCGAAGGCCGTCTTGAGTTCGGAGATGACGAACGCCGGCACCAGGATATAGAAAGGGACGTCGGCTCGCGTCTTCGGCTGCGGCTCCTTCGAGAGACTATAGAAGAGCGCCAGATCCTTCTCCCGCGTCTGCTTGAACATGAATTTCCGTAACGGTTTGGCAGCGCGGTTCAGTGCCTGCGACTGGCTGATCTGGTTCTTCATATAAGGCTGCAGCGCGTTGTGATTGATATCGTTGATGACCGGGTTCATGATGAAGAACGTCAGCAGTAGCGCGAGCCCGACGAGCACCTGATTGGGGGGGACCTGCTGCGTGCCAAGCGCAGTACGCACGAAGGAAAGCACGACGATAACGCGTGTAAACGATGTCAGCAGTACGAGTAGCGTCGGCGCGAGCGACAGGACCGTCAGCAAGAGCAGGATCTGCAGCGCCGTGGCGACCTGCTGGGGGTTGTGGGCCTGTCCGATGCCGATGTTGATCTGCGGGATCGGAACCGTTGGAGCCGTCGGCGCGACGGCCGCTGCGGCGATCGCGGGTATGACCCAAAGCGCCAGCACGGCAACCCCACCTGCGGTCAAGAACGTCCGGTGGCGCCGCCAGATCTGGCGCAGGACCGTGACCGTCATCGCTGCGGCTTGCGCAGGTATCTCAAAAAGCCGGTCAGCGACTGCGTTTGGCCGGCAAAGAGCTTTCGCTGTTCCTGCAGCCACGGCTCGACGCTTTCACGCGGCACTTCGGCTAGCGCCGTCACGTGCCCCGAACCACCGCCGATCAAATAATATCGATCGCCAACCTTGACGACGTGTAACGTCGTGTTCTGGGCTACGAAGGTCGATTCTAAGACGCTGACGAGGCGTTTGTCGCTGACGGCGAGCAACCGCCCACGGCCGAGCGCCCGCACGAGCGAGTAGAGCCCGAAGAGCATCAACCCTACGACCAGCAGCGCCAGCAGGTATTGGCCGAGGAAGTTCACGATTGCACTGCGTCGATCACGGCACGCCTACGTCGCGACGCTGGGGTTGAGCTCGCTGATCTTTACGGCGTACTTGTCGTCGACGACGACGACCTCGCCGCGCGCAATCAAAATGTTGTTGACGTAGAGGTCGATCGGATCGGTCGAGAGCTTGTCGAGCTCGAAGACGCTCCCGGCCTGCAGCGAGACGACGTCCCGCAGCGTGAGCGCGGTCTTGCCGAGCACGGCGCTGATCTGCAACGGCACGTCGTGGACGAGATCGAGGTTCGCCGGGCTTGGCTGAACCGACCGCATCGGGACCGACGACATGGCGGCAAACGAAACCGGCTGGGCATGAGCCGGCGCCGGCTGCGGCTGCGACCGGCGGGAAGGCTCGGGCCCGCTCGGCCGGCTAGGCTGGCTCGGCGGCGCTGCCGACGGCGCGGTCGAGCCCCCCGCGAAGAGCTTGGAACGTGCCACGCCGTCAAAGTCGATCGTCACCGAAGGTGCCGCCGCACTGCCAACCTGGATCATCCCCTCGTACGATTCAAACGGCGGAGCCGGCAGTGAAGCCGCGTCGCTGCAGCATTCGGCCCGTATTCCCTCCGTCGGCGCGCCCACGGCCGTCGCCAGGCGCTCGGCCATGGCTGCGGTGATCTGTGAAACCGTCTCCGAAACGATAGAGAGCTGCACCGCACCAACGTCCCCGGCCCCCTCGGCCCCACCGAGCATCAGGCCGACGACACGCTCCATATCGGCAACGGCGTAGCGAACGACGACCCCGATGCCGAGCGACGGGATCTCCGCGCGCGTCACGAGCTCGTCCCCGTCGGTCCGGATCGATCCGCCACGTACGTGCCGGCTAGCCGCCGAGGCATCGACAGGCTGATCGACGAGGCGACCGAGCACCGTCGCGGCGGCGGCCAGCATCGTATCGGCGAGTTGCTGCATCTCCGGCATAACGGGCTATTCGTCCTCGCCTGCGATGGCCCCGGCAACCTGGACCGCTAAGCGGCCCTTATTCACGCCCGGAAAGACCCGAAACTTGCGCATCTCGTTTACCTTGGCGATCAGCGGCCGATCTGTGGGTTTGTCGAAAAGGATCAAGTCTCCCGGCGCGAGCGCGACCAGATCCCGCAGCGAAACGGTCGTGCGCCCCAGTTCGACCTCGACGTGCACGCTCGCGCGCTCGACGTTGCGCGCCAACTGCTGGATATCTTCTTCCGTCAAGCCGCGCCCCGCGAGTACGCTCGGCGACCATTGGAAATCCGCCAATTGCGTTCCGATGGACTGGAGCACGAGGTACGGCAAACAGAAGTTCATAACGCCGGCCATATCGCCGACCTTGAGTTCCAGCGATACGTACGCCACGATTTGATCCAGCGGAATGATGCGCGGAATGAACTGCGGATTCGAATCGAGCGCCTCGATCTTCAGCGAGAGCGTCAGCAGGTAGTTCCACGATTCGCGATAGCTGTTGAGCATCCGAGCCATGAATCGCTGCATGAGCGTCCGTTCGATATCAGTCAAATCGCGCAAGCGTTGCGGAAACCAGCCGGGTCCCCCGAGCAGCCGGTCGATGATCGAAAAAACCAGGTTTAAATCGACTTGCGCCATGCCGCTTCCCGGCAGCGGATCCATCGAAAAGATTGAGAGGATCGACGGGATGCCGATTGACGCGATGAAATCTCCGTAGCTGATCTGCTCGATAGAGACGATCGTCGCTTCGACGCGCGTACGAAGGTAGACGGATAACGAGTTGTTGAGCAAGCGCGTGAAGTTCTCATGCAGCGTCCGCAGCGTCTGCAGCTGATTGTTAGAAAACTTGTCCAAGCGCTTGTTAAAGCGGAAGTCGAACGATTTGACGCGCCGTCCCTCAACCAGGCTCGTGGGTTCCTTGGCCGGCTCCTGCGAAAGCTGGTTGATGAGTGCGTCGATCTCTTCTTGCGATAGACTCGACATACGCTGCGACTACCCTTTCTCGGCGCGAGAGAGGCTGGCATTCAAGAGCACGATATCGACCCGGCGGTTTTCCTGGCGATGCGCCGCCGTATCGTTGGGAACCCGCGGGCGGTACTGCCCGTAACCGGCAGCCGAGACCCGGGTCGGGAGCAT
>JAKAPQ010000001.1 GCA_021806945.1 bacterium
ATTTGCATTCTTGAAACGGCGAGCATCCTGAGCGGTTTGCGTGGCCGGCGCGCGTCGTCGCGGTGCCTTATGGCGGCGGCGGCACGCGCCAGAACGGAGCTGCGCATCCCCCTGCAGCGTCCGGAACAAGCCGTCTACGAAAGAAAACTTTCGTTACTTTCGCGCATGCCCGTGATGCCGCGCACGAGCGCGGCGATGCCGCTTCGCGATGCGCTCGCGATCGCGCGCTCCGAGATCGAAGCCGCCCGAAACGAGGCCATCGTCCCGGTTTAGACGTTTTTTAGACGCGGCGAGAACGCCGCGGGGCTAGACTGGTGGCATGAGCCGCCTTTTGAACGTCCCGGGGTTCTTGTTTTCCCTCTTCTGCTGCGGCGCCGTGTGCTGCGGCGCCGTGCTCGCGAGTTGCAGCGGCCCGGGCGGGAACGCCGGTGTCGTTCCGCAGCGCTCGCCCACGGCCACGCCCACGGCCACGCCCACGGCCACGCCCACGGCCACGCCCACGGCCACGCCCACGGCCACGCCCACGGCCACGCCCACGGCCACGCCCACCTCCGGGCCTGCGCCTGCGTCCGGGACCACGTACGTCTTCAACGATACATCACCGTCCGGCATCGAAGCGTTCGCTCCGAATGCAAACGGCGCCGCCACGCCGGTGAGCTCGTTCACGTTCTCTTCCAGCAGCTACATACCGGGCATAACGGTCGATGCTACCGGCCGCGTTTACGTCGTGACCTCCGGCGGCATTATCTCATTCGCATACGGTGCAACCGGAAGCGCAACGCCGTCGACCACGCTCACGACCGTAACGGCCGGCTGGGGGCTCGCGATCGACCCGAGCGACAATCTCGTGGTCACGGATTACAGCCACAACCTCGTGGACTTCTTCGCTCCGGGAGCGAACGGCAGTGCCGCTCCGTTCAAGCAGATCTCCGGCAGCAGCACGCAGATCAACTATCCCTACCAGGCCGCATTCGACGGCAGCGACAACCTCTACGTGCTCAATGCAAATAGCCCCAGCAGCATCACGGAGTATTCCGCCGCCTCCATAGCGGGCAGCGGAACGATCGATGCGGCGCCGATAGCCACAATCACCAGTTCGTCGAGCGCACTGGATGGCCCCGAGGGGCTTGCCGTCGATTCGACCGGGCGCATCTACGTCGGTAATTCCGGGAACAACACGATCTCCGTCTTCGCTCCGGGCTCGAACGGGAACGTAGCTCCCGCCGCGACGCTCAGCGGCAACAGCATCGGATTCTCGATCAATCAGGCAACGATTGCGGTCGACTCGTCAAACGATTTCTACGTGGCCAGTTCCGATTCGAGTAATGCGGTCTACGTTTTTGCCCCGGTAACTTCGTCGGCGCAGACGCCAATCCGCACCATCACGGGAGTCACGTACCCGGGCGGCATCGGGATCGTGCCTTGAGCGCACCACTGAAGTACGGCTCGTGCATTTGCGTTTGCGCGCTTGCCTCTCTCGTGACGTTGCCGGCTTCAGCGCGAACGAACACGCAGTGGCAAAGCGTATCCGGCTACACGGGTTGGATCACCTACACCGAGCATGAGGCCTCCAGCAACGCAAAGACGGAAAGCACGTATAGCGCGGGAATGCACGTGCAATTCAAGGTGCATTACAATGCGGCCGTGCTGGCACCATACACTCGGAAATGGACCGTCACCTATTATTCCGGAACCGCGAACTATCGCGCCATGGAACGCAGCCGAGTTCGCGGCATTAGCGGACCCGACGCGCAGTGCGAAGACGTCAGCCGGCACCTGCAGGGAGCGAACGCGCACGCGCAATTCATGATGCGCGTTTCTCCGAAGGGCTACTTGCTCGTCGTGCCGGGAGCTGACGTTAAACTTAAGGGCACCGAGACTTATCCGCCGAACCCGCCTTGCGGCGGTGCGGGGGGAACGCACAAAGCCTCCGCCTCGGGCCAGCTCGTCCGGTACGGTTCCGCGAGCGGGCCCCTGCCCACGAACGGCAACGTGTTGTGCGGCAGCAACGTCTACCGCGGTTCGGTGTTGAAATGGTGGGCGCAACCGATCGGCGTTCCGCCGAAGGCCGGCTCGTGCCCGACTAAGCACTCCCGCTTGCTGCCCGACTAGGCACTCCCGCTGCCGCATGTGGATCGCGGGGAGATGGGTGCGTGCTCCCCAACGCTCCGAGCTCGACCGCGTTGACCGCAACCTGTTAGAGGTCAAGAGCGAGAAGACCGCAACGTCGAACGCCGTGCTGGGCCGGCAGGAACAATCTGCCGCTCAAATCCGTTATAACTGCGCCGTCGTCAACGACGACCATAAGAAAAACAGAGTGTCCCGAAGGAGAATGCACATGACTCGGGTTTTCACGTTTCTCGCCGCTTTCATTCTGTCTTCCTCCGTTGCCCTCGCCACGCCCGGCGTACCGGGCAGGGGCCAAATGAAGGGCGACATCGTCAAGATGAACCAGCAGTTCCACATCACCGGATACAACTATCGTATCAAGGCGATCCGTTGGGTGCCCGCGACGGATCCGTTCGCGCAAGGCGCGTCGAGCTACGCCGGCACGGCCACCGCGCCCAACGGCTATCTCGTCTTCGAGGTTCCCGCGAAGAACACACAAAGCGAAGAAGACTGGGCTCCAAACTTGACCGTCACCGCACTCTACAAAGACGGCACGATGGCGGACGGCGATCAAACCCCGTTCTCCAAGACCGGTAATCCGCTGACGAGCAGAAAAGTCTTTCCGGGGCAAGGCATTACCGTCTACTACACGATTGCCAACGTTCCGCAGCCGACCAAGGAGAACCCGCTCGTCAAGCTCATTCTGAAATACACGGCGAACAACGACCCGGGCTATCCGCCGGTCTATCGCCTCTTGCATCCGGTTGTGAGCCCGTAGGATGTTCGCACCCCTGCTGCTGAGCATCCTGATGAACGGCACGATCACCGTGCACGTACGCAACGCCGACTCCGGAGAGAGCGGCGTGTACGTGCAGCGCGCGCATAACGCATCCGTTAACATCGATCGCGGAATCCTGAGTTACGAAGCGCCCGCGGAATATACCGTGCACGGTTCGCAGCCCGCGTGCACGGGCCGCTACGGAGATATGAAGGAGCCGGTTCAGGGCTCGATCTTGCTGACCGCGGCCGCGCAGAAGGAGTTCCTCAACACGCTCATCATGCCCGGGCAGCTTTTCGGCGGCGGGGAGAGCTCCGGCCCGATGTGCGGAACCGGTTTCGGCGCAAAATTGCAGAGCGGTCTGATCCCGCCGCCGAAGTTACCGGGGGCGCATCATGTAACGCACTGGGCGTTTCATTTGCGCAACGTGCACGACCCGACGCCAGGCGTTGACTACATCTACGACTGGGACGTCAACCGCACGTTCACGAACAGATCGCGCTAACGCGCTCATCGCAGGCGAACGAGTAAACTAACCGCTCGGACTGCCTGAGCGGCGATTGATCTCGGCCGCGATCTGGTCGGCGTCCTGATCGTCGTCGAGCTGCACGATGATCTGCCCGTAGTTTTCGTGGTTGGTCTCGAGGACCAGGCAGTGTTTTCCGTCTCCGTAGTCCAAAAACGCGAGTCCGCCGGGCATGAAGAACGTTCCGGCCATCTTTAGCGAGGGTGCGCTCGTGCCGGCTAGCTTGCGCCACATGTGCGTCCACCCGTTTTCGTCCTCGACGCGTGCAAGGGTGACGTGCGCGAGCGGAATCTGCAGCGACCCGTGAAATGCCCACACCTTGTCCAGGGTGGAAAGATGAATCTGAACGGCATCGCTCTCGATGCTGACTTGCGGCATGCTACATGCTACCTCAAGCCGGCGCTGAAGTTACGCCTGCCGGCGGCCCGCGAGAATGACGACCGGCTCGCCCGGAGCGCGCCCGGCCAGCTCTTCGGCGGCCAGCGCGGCCGCCTGCTCCGCCTCCGCAAGACCGCAGTAGTCGGCGATGCGCGAACCGTGAAGAAGATAGAGTTCCGGCAGCGCGCGGCCGGCGTCCCCGAACGCGGTCGCCTCTTCCACGGCGCCGCGAAGCACAGCTTGCGCTTGCGCCGCGGTCGTCTGACGCACCAGCGGATCGCGTAGGGCTAAGCGGCCGACGCCGGTACGATCCAGCACGCGCACGTCGCGAACGGTTACGCGCCGTCCCAAACGCCCCGCATGCGACCGTTTCGCCTCAAAGACGGTCAAACCGCCGGTCCGGCCGATGCACGAAACGGCGGCAGCCTCCGACGCGCGCAGTAGCCGCACGGCGGATCGCTGCAGTTCTTCGTCGCTCTGCTCGCCGTGCGAAGCGGCTTCCGCCAGTTCGCTCGCGCCTGAGGCGGTTGCGCGCACGAGATTGCGCTGCGGATCGATCTCGACCGCGATCTCGACGCGCTCCGGTGAAGCGCCCGCGGCAACGACCGCATCCTGCGCCTCACGGCGAATTCGAATGATGTCCGAAGCGGCCGGATCGGCGATCGTTCGTTCCACGACCTCGCGCACCAGCGCAAGCGCGACGCCGATCGGCGAGATGACCTCAGCGTCCCGCGCCAAGCGGAACTCGAGCCCGCTGCTATGCGCCATGTACGGCACCAGCGCCGCCGCTCCGCCTCCACCGCCGACCACGATCAGCGTCTCGCGATCGAGCTCGTAATCCGCAATCAGTTCCTCGACGGCCGCCCGCAGCTTCGCCGTTGCAATCTCCAGGGACGCGCGCGCCAGCGCATCTGCATCCGCGCCTAACGCCTGGGCGAGCACTTCGAAGCCGCGCCGCGCCGACTCCGCGTTCCCGTATGCGAACGCCTCCGCGGGGACGAACCCAAGCAGATTCGCCGCGCAGGTCGGGGTGAGCGCGATGCGCGTACCGTCGCGCGCGACGATCGCCGCATAGTCGGGCGGATCGTGTGCGCTCGGCGCGATGCGTTCCAAGCGCGCGCCCGCAAAGAGTTCCGGAGCGACGAAGCTGGCGTACTTCAGGCCGGCGATGTGCGCCGAACGCGGTCCGACGTCGGCGATCCGGCTCGCATCGACGCGCAGCATGCTGCCGCCGGCAATCGCGAGCGTGCGAACGTCCAGCGTGCGCAGCAGAATGCGATGGCCGCCGATACGCGCCGGACGCATCTGTGGCATGCCCGCCCGGATCGCGGAACAATCGGCGCTCGTTCCGCCGACTTCGACGAAGATGCCGTCGGTGACGTTTTCGTGCAGCAGCGCGCCCGCAACGCCGGCAGCAGGACCCGAGAGCAGCGTGAGAATGGGGCGCCGTTCCATCTCGCGCACGTCCATCACACCGCCGTCGCTGCGCATCACCATCAGCGGCGCGCCGATCGCCGCACGGGCGACCGCCTGCTGCGTCAAACGAGCCGTCTGCACCATACGCGGCAGGATCGCGGCATTGAGCGCGGCGGTTCGCGTTCGCGCTCGCAGCCCGTACATCGAACTGACTTCATGCCCGGCCGTGGCATACATTCCCGTCGCCCGGGCGGCGGAAGCGGCGTGGTCTTCACCGGCGGGACGGTCCACCGAGAACGCCGCGGAGACCGCAACTGCGCCGGCACCTTGCGTTGCCAGCGCGTCCAGCGCGCGCTGCACGCCGCGTGTGTCCATCGTGCGCGCAAACGCGAAATGCGCCTGGAACGGCACCCCCGGCGCCAGGTCCACGCGTGGAAAGCGCATCTGCGCGCGCGCCAGCGGCGCCAAGCCCTCCAGCAGCCCCAAGACCCCGACGGCGGCGACGTCGCCTTCCAACAGCGCGTTCGTCGCCTGCGTGGTCGAGTGCGCGATGAAAGCGATCTCGCCCGGCGCAATGACGTTCTGCACGAAGATCTGCTCGATGCCCGCAACGATGCCGGCGGCAACGCCTTCCGGCGCGGCATGCGTGGTCGGCACTTTGACGCGCGCGACCACGCTGCGCGTCGGCACGTCGATCGCAACGACGTCCGTGAACGTGCCGCCGACGTCGATCCCCAAGCGCAGCTTACGCGACATCGCTCGTAAGAACGAAGACGCTCATCGCCATCTCGACGCTGCCGTTGCCCTCGAATTCGGCGAAAAGCTGCCGTACCCCGCTGCGCAGCGCTTCACCCGCGGTGCCTTCGCGCGGCAGATATGACGTGGAGTCGACGCGTCCCAGCAAGCCGTCAAGCGTCAGGCGTTGCGACCACGCGACCACGCTGCGGCGAAGACGGCTCCCCGCAAGTTTTGAAAAATATTCCAGCGCCGCCATTCGTCGCGATTCCGTGTCGTTGAGCAAGTATGGATGGATGAGCCGCGCATAAGCGGCGGGAAACGCCTGCGTCTCGTCGCGTTCGTACTGAACCAGTGCGATTCGCCGGCGAGCAATGCGCTCGAACTCCGCAAAAGCAACCGCGGCATCAAACCAGTGAAAGGCCTGGAACGCCGCAGCGACGTCAACGCTGCAATCCGGCAAACCGGTCGCCTCGGCGGTCCCCTCGACCCACACGACGTTTTCCTCAGGCAACGCGCGCGCGCGCATCTGCGGGTCCGGTTCGACAGCGATCACGCGCGCTATGCGCTCGGCCAGCAGTCTCGTGGAGATGCCGGTTCCGGCGCCGATGTCCGCGGCGACGAGCCGGCTCGCATCGCCGAGTTCCGCTAAGAGCTCGTCGAACGCGCGCGGCGGATATCCGGGCCGGTGTTTGGCGTACGCGTCCGCACGCTCCGAGAAGCGCCGAGTTGGATCAGGCGTGGGCATGGGGCAGAAGCGCAAATTCGTCGTAGAGCGCGCAGATCGTCTTTATCCCGCCGAAGAACTGCGACAGGGTGAACTTTTCGTTGGGTGCGTGGATGCGGTCACCGGGCAGTCCCACGCCGATCAGCACTTGCGGCAGGCCGAGGATACGATCGAAACTAGCTACCGGACCGATCGTCCCGCCGGTGCCGATGAAGACCGGCGGTTTGCCGAAGCCCGCTTCCATAGCGCGGGCGGCCGCTGCGACGGCCGGATGCTCCCGCGAGGTATGCACGGCACGGACGTCGCCGCTCGCTTCGATCTCAACGCGGACCGTGGGCGGCGCGATCCGCTGCAGAAACGCAAGAACCGACTCCTTGACACGGCCCGGATCCTGGCCGGCCACCAGCCGCGCGGAGATCTTCGCCTTCGCCCAGCTCGGGATGATCGTCTTGCTGCCCGGACCTTGGTATCCGCCCCAGATGCCGTTGCACTCCAGCGTCGGGCGCAGCCACTGCCGTTCGAGCGGGGCGACGCCATGCTCGCCGCCAAGCGCGGGAACGCCCAGATTCCGCGCCTCCATTGCTTCGTCGAACGGCAGCGCGCCCAGTTCGGCAGCGGTCGCCGCGTCGATCGGCGCAACGCCGTCGTAGAATCCGGGTACGGCAACGCGACCGTCGCCGTCTTTGAGGCGCGCGATCATTCGCGCGAGCACTTCGATCGGATTGTCGATGAGGCCGCCGAAATATCCAGAGTGCAGATCCTCGGCCGGGCCGGTGACCGCGATCTCCCAATGCACGAGCCCGCGAATCGACGTGGTGAGGGACGGCAGGTCTTCCGAATAGACCGCCGTGTCGGAGATTACCGCCAGATCCGCCGCGAATTTTTCGCGATAACGCGCCAGTGCCGGCTCGAAACTCGGCGAACCGATCTCTTCTTCACCCTCGACGACGACTTTTACGTTGATCGGAAGTCTGCCGCGCGTCCTCAGGTGCGCTTCGATCGCGGCGAGATGCATGAGCACCTGGCCCTTGTCGTCGACCGCGCCGCGACCGTAGATATGGCCGTCGCGCACTTCCGCTTCGAAAGGCGGGCTCTGCCAGAGCGCGAGCGGATCGACGGGCTGCACGTCATAGTGCCCGTAGACCAGCATCGTCGGCTTGCCCGGCGCGCCCAGCCACTGCCCGTAGGCGAGCGGGTTGCCGCCGGTTTCGAGCAACTCCGACTCCATGCCGGCCTCCCGCATTCGAGCGACCAAACGCTCGCAACAGCGCCGCACCTGCCCGCGATACTCGGGATCCGCGCTGATCGACGGTATCGCGATCCACTCCTTCAACTCTTCGAGGTACGCGCTCTCGTGCGCGTCGCAATAGGCGGCGATCCGCTCGTCGATCTTCGTCACGATTCCCTCCGGTATACGGCTCTCCCAGCCGGACCTCGATCATCTGCGAGCCGCGCTGCAGCTCGAACGAGTGCGGTTTCCCGTCGTAGGCGCGAAGTTCCGTTTGATAGGTTCCATAATCCCACCAATACTTTCCGTCGAGTTTCTCGACGACGTCGTTAGTGCGCATGCCGGCATCGTAGGCGGGGCCTCCGGCCCGGACGAAGCAGCGCATGTTGCCGTCGACCGTTTTGAACAGCGCGAAAAAATAGGTCGGCTTGTCGCCGGGAGCCCAGGCAACGCCGTGCGCGAAGAGATTATGCGCGTGCCGGGGATGGGCCGCGCTCCAGCGGCGCATCCGCGCCAGCCCCTGCAGGGCCAGACGCTTCACGTCGGCCGGTTGCGGGCCGTTGCGAAAGACCTCGTGGTCGTGCCACTCGTCGACCTCCCAACCGCCGCAATCGCTCAGCCGCACGCCGATGTCGAGATCGGTGCCCTCGATCAGCTTGAACGTCGTTGCGGTCGCGGTCACGAACGCGGCATAGCGTTTCGCGCTGCAACCGGTTGCATTCGGATCGGCGCCGGAAGGGAAGGCGCGCACGCTTTGCCGCCAGAGGTTGAGGCCGCGGACGATGGTCGCCGCCGCGAGCCTCCCCGCCGCGCTTCCATCGCTGCCGACCCCAACGCGATAGGCCGCGCCGGATGGCGCGAACAGCCCGGGAAACGCCGGCGCGGCGGTCGCTGCCGGCTCGGCCGCGGCCGCCTGCGCAAGCATGGCGGCGAACGGGCGCAGGCCGAAAAGCGCAGAGGATGCGGCCACGACGGCTATGCACGCCGCGGTCGCGACGGCAACTTGATAGGGAAGCGTGCGCTTCGTTATCTCGGCAATCGGTACGCCCGTGAAGTTGGCCACCCAGACGTTGGACGTATTGGTCGGATCGCAGACGTTCTGTACTTGCACGACGGCCATGATCGCCGCAACCAAAATGACGGGCGGGAACACGTGCCCTACCAGCAGTGCGGTGAAGACCGCGATGCCGACGCCGAAGGGGTTGAGCGGGCCGCGATAGAGTACGAGAGGGCTGGCGAGGCCGAAGAGTGCGACGAACGCAAACGGGTTACGCAGCGCCCCCGCCTCCGCAAGCGGCCGCAGCGCGGCCGCGAACTGGGGCGTCTTGGTGGCGACGAGCAGCATGCCGATGCCCATGAACAGGACGATCGCCGGTGCGACGTCTTCGACGCCGCGGATTGCCGCCGCCGCAAGCGTCTGCACCACGAGCCGCGGTCTGGTTGCGAGCGCTCCGTAGAGCGCCGCAAGGATAAACGCCAGCGCCGGATCGAGATGGAAGCCGAAGTAGAGCGCGATCGGAAGAACGGGCGTTACGAGCGACCACCAGGGTAGCGCGCGGCCTTTTTCGCCGCCGGGCGGGGCGGCGACCGCCCAGGCGGCATAGCCCCGGCCCGCGCGAAACGACGCGGCCGCGTACGCGAGCAGCGCGACGAGGTCGATCGCCGCCAGGAGCAGCGCGTACGGAAGCATCTGCTGCGGCGTGACGCCGAAGAACTGCGTGTAAAATTTCCAGTTTACGATGTTGAAGATGAATCCGAGCGCGAAGGCCATCAAGAACATCGTCGCGGCGATCTTTCGCGGTACGCCCGTCGTCATCATGACCGGCAATACGATCGAGCCCACCATGATGATCGCGCCGAGCCCCGAGAGCGAAACGAAGAGCGCGGCGACGGCCGCGCTCAGTATCAGCGCCACGACCGGCGGGCGATCGCCGCCGAACTCGGCGGCGAAGTTGACGATGCTGCGCGCGATGCCCGTATCCAGCGTGACGCGGCCGAGCATCGCTCCAAAAATGACGGTAACGTATACCGAGGCCAACGACGCCGCGCCCGCGACGACGATCGTGGCCGCGCCGTTCCACGGTACGCCGGCGGCCAGCGCCATGCCGACCGCCATGGCCGGAAGGGCCAGGAGCGCGGGCACGACGCGCGCGAACATGAGCGCGGCGAAGAGCAGAAAGACGGCCAGGATCGCCGCGCCGCTAAGCATCGCAGCCGCCATACGATACGCTCAGCGCGATGCCGCGCTCCGGCGCAAGCGCAGTACGCGATCGAGCGGCGGGAAAAGCCTGGCGCGCACGTAGTCCTCATAGGTCATGACGTCGATGTCGTGGCCCCACGCGATCGCCTGCTGCGCCGCCATGTGGTAGCGCTCGAGGTTGTCCGCCAGATGGCCGCTGCGGCTTTCGTATCGCCACGCACGTTCGTAGAGCGGGGCGAGCCCTTCGTAATCGTCCCGCAGTTCCCAGAACCAGTACTTGCACCAGTAGAGGTCCCGAATCGTCCGGCTATGCGGCTTGCCGGTTTGAGCGCGGGCGTCGTCGTAGTAATACCGTACCTCGCGCGCGATCTGAAACTTTCGGGCGAGCACGTCGTAGCGCCGCGCCGCGAGAAACATCACGCGGGCCGCTTCGGCGTGGAGAGGAGGCGCGTGCCGCAGCAGGTGCTCTTCGACGGCCTCCGCTTCGAGCCGCACGGCGTGCAGATCGACCTTGTTCATGCGCGCGGCGATGCTCGGATCGAAGGGATCGGCCCAGAAAAGGTAGTCGGTCGTATCGTACGGATCCGCCGTCAGGCGGGTTTGAACGTCGGCGAGTTTCGCGACGTCCATCGCGTAACGCGGGTCGTCGCTGCCGAAAAACGCGCGCGGAAAATCGCTCGCAAAACGTCGCGGCTCGACCGGCTCCCGGTCCCACGCCGAACTCGCCGCATACAGCACCGGGTACCACGTGGCTTGGTAGAGCGTCTCCCCGTCGTCGTTCCACACCGTCTGAAACAGCCCCATAACGTGCGCCCGTATGCCTTCGGTTATAAAGCGGCGCTCGTTGACCAGGGCCGCGTTGACGTCGGGGAAGATCTCGCTCCAGTTGCGGTCGCCGGGGGCAACCATCTGCGCAAAGCCGCCGTTCGCGATCAATTTTATATACGGGAGAAACGTCTTGTTGTCGCCGTAGTGCCAGTTGACGATCACAACGTTCTTGGGCAGCAGGCGCAGGATCGGCGGATGCTGCTCGATTGCGTCGTCCCACAGCATCAGACGCGCACCGGACGGCGCGATCAAGGCGTTCATCTGGTCCACGTGATCGGCGAAGACGCGGGCGAAGCCCAAACGCGCGACGAGAGCCTTGCTTTGGCCTTGGCCCAGCATCGACGGCTCGTCCGAGCCGATGTGGAAGAAGACGGGGCGGCCGACGGCGTGCAACTCGTCCCGGATCAGCGTCGAAACGTAGGATAGCGAGAGCGGCGACGCCGGGCTCAGCAAGAACCCGTGCGGCAGCTCGGCCACACTCGCGTAGCGTTCGTATTTCAGCGTGCCGTGCATGTGTGCGAACGTCTGCTGCTCGGGAATGAAAGCGACGTGAAAGCGCTTGGCGTAGGCGGCGAGTTCGCGCAGCTGCGCCGGCGTAATCCCATCGAGCGGCGCGGGGAGCGGATCGTGCGGGTCGACGAAGACGTTTTCCATATACGGCGAGTAGCCGTTCATCTTGTAGAATGCGATCGTCCGGATGCGCTCTTTGAAGTACCGCATCGTCGGCAGGGGCCCGCGTGAAACGTCGTCGGAGAGAATCCGCCAGCGCAGCGCCGGGGCGTCCTCGACGCGCACGCAAGGCATCCGCCAGGTTCCCGTGCGCTGCGGAAGTTGCGCGAGCGTCATGGCGGCGTAAAACGCGCCCGCCGCGTCGCCCGCGCGTATAGTTACGCGAGATCCGTCCGTTTCGAGCTCGTACGCCTGCGGTGGGAGCGCCGCACGCTCCACCACGACGTCGGGATGCGCCGACCAGCGCAGCGGCGGTATGCCTAGCGCCTTCCAACGCCGGTCGATCAGGTCCAGCGCGCCCGGATCGAACGCCGAGCTCACCGTCGAGGGCATCGGGCGCGTCCCGGCCGGCGCGGCGCACCGCACGAAGGCGACGCGGTTGGGTTCGGGTAACAGATGAAACGACTCGCCGGGGCTCGCGGCGAGGCCCGCAGGCAAGACGGCAGCACCGAGAATGCAGACGATCGGCATGAGGCGACGCATCCGCGTTGCCTTACCCGTCCCCTCAGCGGGTTCCCTCTCGCGGCATCGCGGCCGCGCGCTTTAGGACGGAGTTGGACGCAATGCCTCGCGACCTTCCTCTCGGCAACGGCAGCTTGCTCGTCAATTTTGACCGGTCCTACAACATCCGAGACATCTTCTATCCGCACGTCGGGAGCGAGAATCACGTCTGCGGCTATTACTGCCGGCTGGGCGTCTGGGCCGACGGATCCTTCGCCTGGGTTGCCGACGACGGCTGGCAGCGCGAACTGCGGTACGAAGACGATACTCTGGTTACGAACGTCAGGCTTACGCATCCACGGCTCAACGTATCGATCCACGTAACCGACGCCGTCGACTTCGCTCGGCCGCTCCTGGTACGGCGCTTTGCGATTGCGCCCGGCGGGGCGTCCGACGTCCGGCTCTTCCTCGGGCTCGACCTGCGCATATACGGCAATCCCATCGGCGACACCGCGCTGTACAAGCCCGACGCCAAAGCCTTGATTCACTACAAGGAATCGCGCTATTTTCTGCACGGCGGCATCGGCCGAAACGGCGCGCTCGACGATTGGGCCTGCGGCCAAAAGGACTTCAACTTCCAAGAAGGCACTTGGCGAGACGCGGAGGACGGCGAACTCTCGCGCAACCCGATCGCGCAGGGTTCGGTCGATTCGGTCATCGCGCTGCACGCGAACGAAGCCGCGCAGGAAGAGCGCGTTCTGTATGCGTGGCTGGCGCTGGGCAAGGATATGAACGCCGTCGAGTATCTGAACGAGCGCCTGCGCGACGACCCGGAGATTTTCGTCGAGCGCACGCGCAACTATTGGTCGCTTTGGTCGAACAAGGATCGAGCGGATTTCGGCCCGATGCCCGGCGCGCTCGTTACGCAGTACACGCGCAGCCTCTTGACCATCCGGACGCAGATCGACGACGGCGGCGGCATCCTCGCCGCAAACGATTCGGACAACCAGGCCTATAACGGCGATACGTATTCCTACGTGTGGCCGCGCGACGGCGCGCTTGTATCGTTCGCGCTGGACGAGGCCGGGCGCCACGAGCTCGCGAGCGCGTTCTATCGGTTCTGCGGGCGGATCGTTCACGAGGGCGGCTACTTCCAGCACAAGTACAATCCGGATGGGACGCTGGCGTCCTCGTGGCATCCGTACGAAGTCGACGGACGCCCTCGACTGCCCATCCAGGAAGACGAGACCGCGCTCGTGGTGTGGAGCCTCTGGCATCACTTCGATCACACGCGATCGATCGAATCGATTCGCGAGCTCTACGGCCCGCTGGTCGTCGCGGCGGGAACGTTTCTATCCGAGTACGTCGACGGGAGCGGGCTCTGCAAAGCCTCGTACGATCTATGGGAAGAGCGCTGGGGCGTCCACGCGTTTACCGTCGGCGCCGTCTTCGGCGGTTTGCAGGCGGCCGCGAACTTCGCGCAGGCTTTCGGGGAAGAGGCCGACGCAAAGCGTTTCGCCGCCGCCGCCGCCCGCTTGCAAGAAGAGGTCGTCGAGCGCTTCTTCGACGCGGAGGCGGGGCGCTTCGCGCGCATGATCGGCGTTGACGACGAGGGCCGGTTCGCGCCGGACTGGACGCCCGACGCCGCCGTCTTCGGCCTGTTTGCGTTCGGACTGCTGGACGTGAACGACGAACGCTTCACCGCGGCAGCCGACGCGCTGTTCGACAGCCTTTGGGTCGAGACCGGCGTCGGTGGGTACGCTCGTTACGCCGGCGATTCATACTATCGCGTTCCGGAGGCACGCGCGAACGTTCCCGGCAACCCGTGGTTCATCTGCACGCTCTGGAAAGCGCGCTACGCGATCGCGCGCGCGCGCACGGCGGACGATCTCAAGAAGACGCTGCCGCTGCTGCAGTGGGTGGTGGACCACGCGCTGCCCAGCGGCATTCTATCCGAGCAAATAGATCCGCTCACCGGAGACCCCGTCTCCGTCTCGCCCCTGACCTGGAGCCACGCGGAGTACGTCACGGCCTTTCTCGCCTATTTGGATAAGCTCTCGACGCTCGACATCTGCCCGGCCTGCCATCGGCCGCTCTACATGCGCGAACACCGGCGCCTGGCCGAGCAGCACCTCTCGGCAGCGGCGCTCGGCAGCGGCGCAACGGCTAAGCCGCGCCGGGCCATGCGCCGACACCCCTAGTATGGGCGCGATCTTAGCCACCGCGGCGGCGGCGCTCGCTCTAGCGGGCCTAGCGGTCTACGAGATATTCGGGCGCTATGCACGGGCGCGCGAAGAGAGCCGTCGCGTGCGGGAGTTGTTTTCGCGCTACGTTACGCCGCAGGTGGTGGAGGGACTGCTCGCCCGCAAAGACCCCCGCTTGTTCGAAGCGCACGAGTATTACGCGACGATCCTTTCGTGCAGGATTCGAAATTATGCGCTCTTCGCGGAGAACCTAACGCCCGAAGAGACGCTGCGCTATCTCAACGAGTTCCACGCGATCGCCGGCAACGCCATCGGAAGCCATGGCGGTATGATCGAGAGCTTGCGCGGCGACGGCATCACGGGCGTCTTCGGCGTGCTGATCGATAAGCCGTTTCAAGAAGAGCGCGCATTGCGCGCTTGCCTCGACATCGTGCGTATGGTCAGCGCCATGAACGCTCGCTGGCAAGCGCAGGAGCGCCAGCCGTTCGACGTGACGATCGGCGTGAACTCCGGAAAAATCGTTGCGGGCGACGTTGGTTTTCAGCAACGCCGGGAGTATGCGATCGTGGGCAATCCCGCACAGGTCGCCGCGCGCCTGCAGGAAGCGGCCGAGGACCTGAACGCGTACGTGCTCGCCTCGGCGAGTACGTTCGACCCCGTCGCCGACCTGTTCGTCGGGGTTCCGGCAAGCACGGTTCCGCTGCGCGGGCTGAAGCGGCTGGCGCAGGCATATATCGTGCGCGGACTCGCGAAGGATGCGAACGACCGGCTGCGCATGCCGGCCGAACGGGATTTCGCGCGGACCGTCGTTCGCGGTGCGGCGGAAGCCGAAACGTCGCCGCCTCCGCCGCCTCCGCCGCCGCCGCTTCCGCCGCATCCCTCGGAACCGGCTATGCCTGCGTTCTCGAGCGTAGACGACGAGTTGCCCGCGATGCCCCCGCCGCCGCCGCTGATCGGCACCTACGAAGACGGTCAGGGGCCGCCGGTACAACTGCCGCCGTAGCGGGCATTTCTCGAACGAAGCGAAACACATATCCGTGGAAGACGCAGAGCGGCTCATGGCTCGCGTACGGGCCGGCGATGCCGGCGCGTTCGAGGAGCTCTACGACGCTCACAACCGTCTCGTTTACCGCGTCTCCCTGCAGATTCTTGCGAACGTGGAAGGCGCGGAAGACGTGACGCAGGCGGTGTTCTTGAACATCTGGAGCGCTCCCGGCGCCTTTCAGCGCGGTGATCTTCCGGTGTGGATCGCCCGCGTGACGCGCAAGCGCGCGCTCGACCTGCTTCGGAGCAAGCCCGTTCGCTCGGAAGGCGAGTTCCCCGAAGCGTCGCTGAACGCGGCGGCAGGAGCGGTTCCCGGTTCGCGGCTGAAGCAATCGATCATGAGCCGCGTTCGCGCCGATGCAATTCGGTCGCGCGCCGCGGAACTTCCCGCCGCAGCGCCCTTCCGGGCGCCTCGCCCGATCGTCTGGCCGGCGTACCTGGTGGCGGCGGCATGTCTCGCGATCGCGCTCATTTCGTCTGCTGCGAACATCTCGATGAGCGGGCAGCTGCGCCGGGCGCAGATGCGCGTCGCGCAGACATCCGGGCGATCACGCGAACTTGCGCGCGGTCTCGCGAGACAGCAGCAGATGCTTGCTGACCTGGTCTCGGTGCGTTCGCGGCGCTATGCGGTCCCGTACGGCGAGGTCATAAAGCGCGGCGCGCACGTCTACCTTGCGATGAGCGGCATGCCGATGCCGCCGAAGGGGCACGTGTACCAAGCGTGGACGCAGCATGCCGGTGCGGAACGGATGTCGCCATCGCTCACGTTCGTGCCCAACCGCAACGGTACGGCGGTCGTCGCTCTGCCCGTCGACGGGAAGTCGATCGTCGCGGTTGCCGTAAGCGCCGAGCCGAACGGCGGCAGCAACCAACCGACGAGCGTGCCGGCATTCGTCGTCAAACTGACTTGACGGCCGCCGGCGCCAAGGCGCTCGACGATACGAACGTCCGCGCCGCTATCGCGTACCTCGCGCGCGCGCCGTACGAAAACGTCTTCCTCAGCTGGTTGATCGAGCGAGACCCGTGGGTCGATACGCGTGCGGCGACCTACGTCTACACGGGTGGCGGAACGGTCTGCGGCGTTGCGTATTTCGGGCGCCAGGTCGTCCTCGCCGCCGAGGGCGACGATGCCGTTGCCGCATTTGCCGCTATTGCGCCAGGCTACCCACACGAACGGATGATCGTCGGCCGGCGCGAAACCGTCGCGCGCTACTGGAAGATCGTACGCGGCTGTCACGTCCCGCCTCGCATCGTCCGAGACGAGCAGCCGCTCCTCATGGTCGACCGTGGAACCCTGCGCGGCGCCTCCGGCAGCGTGCTCGTTCGGCGTGCGACGCCGGCGGAATGGGAGGCCGTGGCGCGTAACTCGGCTCGCATGATCCAAGCCGAGCTCGAGTACGACCCACGCGCATACGGGTCGGCGTTCGACGCGAACGTCCGGCGGATGATCGACGCCGGGCTCTGGTGGGTCGGCGAATACGCGGGAGAGCTCTGTTTTTTCTGCAACGCCGGACCGCATAGCGACCGTACGCTGCAACTACAGGGCATCTGGGTGCCGCCCGCGCTCCGCGGGCACGGTCTCGCGAGCGCGGCGCTCTTCGGCGTCTGCGAGCGATTGCTGGAGAACGTCCCGACAATCTCGCTCTACGTCAACGGGTTCAACGTGCGTGCGCTCGCACTCTACGAGCGCACCGGGTTTACGCGCGTCGGTGAGTTTACCACGCTGCTCTTCTAATCTCTGCGGTGCGACGGCGCCGCAACGCTCCCCGCCGGCCGGCGGTTGAAGAGCGCGTGATGAATACGCAAGTCTTGCTCGCGCGCCGTCCGGCCGGCGAACCGCAGCCCGACGATTTTCACATCGTCCGAACGCCGGTTCCCGAACCGGGCGAGGGCCAGCTGTTGCTCCGCACGCGCTTTCTCTCGCTGGATCCCTACATGCGGGGGCGCATGAGCCCATCTAAGTCGTATGCGGCACCGATGGCTATCGGCGATGTGATGGTCGGCGGCACCGTGAGCGAGGTCGTCGCGTCGAACCACCCAGGGTTCGCCCCCGGCGAAACCGTGTTAGCCTATGCCGGCTGGCAAAGCTATGCCCTCTCGAACGGAGCCGGGCTGCGAAAGATCGATCCGGCTGGCTTCCCGATCACCTACGCGCTCGGGATCCTTGGCATGCCGGGGCAGACGGCCTACTGCGCTCTGCTCGACATTGGGAAACCGAAGGCAGGCGAGACCGTCGTCGTCTCAGCCGCGTCGGGCGCCGTCGGCTCGGTCGCCGGGCAGATCGCGAAGATCGCAGGCTGCCGCGTGGTCGGCATCGCGGGAAGGGACGATAAATGCGCGTACGTCACGGAGACGCTCGGATTCGACGCCTGCATCAACCGGCGAACGGCCGATCTCGATACGGCGCTGCTCCAGGCCTGCCCGGACGGGATCGACGTGTACTACGACAACACCGCCGGTAAGATTCTCGAAGCGGTCCTACGCCATATCGTTGTCGGCGCCCGGATTCCGCTCGTCGGATTGATCGAGCACTACAACGCGACGCAAGCACCCGCCGGGCCGTCTCTCGGCCCCCTCCTCGTGAACCGGGCGAAGATCGAGGGCTTCCTGGTGAGCGACCACGAAACGCACGCGGGTGCGTTCCTTCGAGAGATGACTTCGTGGCTGCGCGAGGGCAGAATACGCTACCGCGAAGACGTCGTCGACGGCCTCGAGAACGCGCCGCGGGCGTTTATCGGCTTGCTGCGCGGAGAAAATTTCGGAAAGATGTTGGTGCGCTGCGATTGAGCGCGCAGAAACCGCTCGAACTCCTCGGGCTCGAGCGGCTTGGAGAAATAGTATCCTTGGATGAGGGTGCAGCCAAGCGATGCGAGTATGTCGACTTGTTCGCGCGACTCGGCCCCCTCGGCGATAACGGTGAGATTCCGCCCACGCGCCAGCGCGATAATCGCTTGCGCGATCGCGGATTCGAACGGATCGCGACCGAGATCCTGCACGAAGCCGCGATCGATCTTCAGCGTGTCGATAGGAAAATGTTTCAGCTGCGCGAGAGAGTTGTTGCCCGTTCCAAAATCGTCGACGGCGATCGACACGCCCATATCGCGTAACCGTTGCAGCGTCGCACGCCCTTCCCCGGCGTCCCGTACTATGACGTTCTCGGTAAGCTCCAAGGAGAGCATCGAAGCATCCAACTTCGTGTCGGCCAGCACGGTCCGCACCAGATCCGCGATGGGCTCTCGGTTGATCTGCTCGGCCGACACGTTCACGGCAACGCGGAGCGGCGTTCCGAGCGCGGACCAGCGCCGGGCCGCCGCACAGGCTTCGCGCAGCACCCACGCGCCGATCGGAACGATCAACCCGCTTTGCTCCGCGACCTCCAAGAATGACTCGGGCCCCAGAAGGCCGCGCTCCGGGTGCTGCCAGCGTATCAGCGCCTCCGCCGAGACCGCGCGCCGCGTGCGAAGATCGATGACCGGCTGATAGACGAGCCGGAACTCGCCGGCGAGAAGGGCCTTTGACAGATCCATCTCAGTCGCCAATCGCTCTGCTGCCGCTTGGCGCATCTCGGCGGCGAAGAAACGAGCACCCTTATCGCGGGTGATCTCTTTCGCGTGGGACAAGGCGGTATTGGCACACGCAACCAGATCTTCGGAAGCCGTTGCATCGTCAGGATACAGCGCAGCGCCGATGCTCGGGACAAGCCGCAACTGATGGCCGCCGATGGCGTACGGCGCCGACAGCCCCCCAAGGAGATTTTTCGCAAACCGGGAGACGCCGGACCGGTCGCCTAAATCGTCGCGCACGATCACGAAGTTGTCGCCGCCCCACCGGCCGACTATGCCGCCGCGCGCAGGATGCTGCGCCGTCATCCGCCGGCCGATTTCGACCAGCAGCCGGTCGCCGAAGGCGTGGCCGAGCGTATAGTTGATCGCTTTGAGACCCTGGAAGTCGATGAAGAGCAGCGCCAATCGCGAATCGGACGCTCCTCCCGGCGTGGCCACCGATTGCAGATACGTTTCGATCGCCGTGCGGTTCGCCAAGCCTGTCAGATGATCGTGCTCGGCCAGATACGCGAGCCGCTCCTCCGCTCGAACCGGTTCGGTGATGTCGTGAAGCGTACCGATCATGCGGCTGGGAGTGCCTCGTTCGTCGTACTCGTACCAACCGCGCGCATGCACCCAGCGCACCTCACCATCGGCGCGGACGACTCGGTGGCGAAGTTCATACGGCTTACCGCTGCGGCGTGCCTCTTCCAGCGTCCGTTTGACCAATTCGACGTCTTCGGCGTAGGTGTAGCGCGAGGCCGCGTCCGAGGTCGCGTCGATGGGAGCGTAGATCTCCTCCCGCGAACGCCCGAAGATTCGATACATCTCGTCGGTCCATATCACCTCGCCCGTCATCAGGTTGCGATACCAGATCCCGATGTGGCCGACTCGCTGCACCGCCGCCAGCACGGATTCCGTTTCCGCGCGGGCGCGCAAGGCGTTGAGACGTTCCGTAACGTCGTTGAGCATGACGAAATTCGCCGGACGCCCACCCACCTCGACGCGGTTGGTCGTAATCTCGACCTCGAGGATGCCGCCGTCGCGCTTTCGGTGGCGGACCGCTCCCCAGTACACTAGCCCGGGCTTGTCGTTGGCGACAACATCTTTCAGGGCTTGGTCGCCGTCCTCGGGGAGGCGGACCTCTTTGACCGTCATCGCGAGGAACTCGTCGCGAGAGTAACCGTAGTGCGCTATTGCCGCATCGTTGACGTCGAGAAACCGGAACGTCTCAAGGTCCCATATCCACATCGGATAGGGATTCTTGCGGAAGAACTCGCGGTACGACCACGACGACTCCCGCCAACTAGGTTCCTCCGTAACTCTGGGTGCCTCTGCACTCTCCTTGGCCGCCACTACGTCGGTTGCCATGCTTTATCTGCTTCCCGAAGATCTATCCCCTCCGGGCGTATCGTTCTACCCGAGACAACCTCAAAATAACCCGAACCCGCGAAGAATACCAGCTCGAGTGGTGTTTTTTACTCAGGCTTTACCCGCCTATGGAAGCGCCAGAGGCCGATAGCGGATGCGGTGCGGCTTGGCCGCCTCCACACCGAGGCGGGCGACCTTGTTCGCTTCGTACTCGCGGTAGTTTCCCTCGAAGAAGAAGACGCGCGAATCCCCCTCGAAGGCGACGATATGCGTTGCGATGCGATCGAGAAACCAGCGGTCGTGGCTGACGACGAGCACGGTTCCCGCAAACTCGCCGAGCGCATCTTCGAGCGCGCGCAGGGTCTCGACGTCGAGATCGTTGGACGGCTCGTCGAGCAAGAGGACGTTCGCTCCGGTCAGCAGCGCCTTTGCGAGATGCAGGCGCCCACGCTCTCCACCCGATAGCGTGCCGACCAATTTTTGCTGGTCCGCGCCCTTGAAATTAAAGCGTCCCAAATAGGCGCGCGACGGCATCTCGAATCTCCCAACCATGAGCGTATCGCGACCCCCACCGACCTCGTCGAAGACCGTCTTCTCGTCGCCAAGCGACTCGCGCGTCTGATCGGCGAGGGCCAAACGCACGGTTGGGCCGATCGTGATGGTGCCGGCGTCGGGCTGCTCCTGGCCCGCAATCATGCGGAACAGCGTCGATTTGCCGGCGCCGTTCGGTCCGATTACGCCGACGATCGCCCCGGGCGGTATGCGAAAACTCAAATCGTCCACCAACAGCCGGTCGCCGTAGGCTTTGCGAACGCCGGCAAACTCGATCACGCGGTCGCCTAGGCGCTCGGCAACGGGAATGAATATCTCGCGCGTCTCGTTACGGCGCTGGTACTCGTAACTCGCTAGTTCGTCGAACCGGGCGATCCGGCTCTTGTTCTTGGCCTGGCGCCCCTTAGCACCCGAACGCACCCACTCGAGTTCTCGCTGCAGCGCCTTTTGCCGAGCGGATTCGGCCGCCTCTTCTTGCGCGAGCCGCTCCCGTTTCTGCTCCAGCCACGAGCTGTAGTTGCCCTTCCAGGGTATGCCCCGGCCGCGATCCAGCTCGAGAATCCACTCCGCGGCGTTATCGAGGAAGTAGCGGTCGTGCGTCACGGCGACGACGGTGCCCGGAAACCGTAGGAGAAAACGCTCCAGCCATTCCACGCTCTCGGCATCCAAATGGTTCGTCGGCTCGTCGAGCAGCAGCATATCCGGTTTCGAAAGCAGCAGCCGGCATAACGCGACGCGCCGTTTCTCTCCGCCCGAGAGCCTCTCGATCTTCGCGTCCCACGGCGGTAGCCGCAACGCGTCCGCCGCAATCTCGAGCCGGAGATCGACGTTGTCGCCGTCGTGCGAAGCTAGTACGGCCTCGAGCTTCGCCTGTTCGTTCGCGAGGGCTTCGAAATCGGCATCGGGGTCGCCGTACGCGGCGAAGATGCGATCGAGACGAGTACGGGCCGAGAATACCTCACCCAGCGCTTCCTCGACGGTTTCGCGAACGGTCTTTCCCAGCTCGAGACGCGGCTCTTGTGCCAGATACCCGATCGTGAGATTGGCCATCGGCTCCGCCGTGCCGTCGATCTCGGTGTCGATCCCTGCCATGATGCGCAAGAGCGTCGATTTACCGGAACCGTTGAGCCCAAGAATCCCGATCTTCGCGCCCGGGAGAAAGCTCAAGGAGATCTCTTTGAGAATCTGGCGCTTCGGCGGCACCGTCTTGCCGACGCGATACATAGCATACACGTATTGCGACACGGTCTCTCTGCGTTCGGACCGAACCCAGATTCTCCCGGCCCGATTGCGGCGTAAAGTGAGCGTTAACTTTTGCCGCCGCTCGAAAGTTTTCCGCGCAGAGCGGGGTATAGTTACGATCGAAAGGGATAAAGGAGGTCTCCGTGCAGATCCAATGATCGCCCTTGGTACCGAGCAGCTGCTGCTCTTGGTTCTCATCACGCAGTCCGTGCTGCTGGCAATTGCCAGCGCCGTCTTCGCAATGGTGCTGCGCGCCACCGCGCCCGACCGCGGCCGCTGGTGGCTGGCGGGGTGGGTCTCTTTGGCGCTGGCTCTCGGGACCGAAGGCGCCGCGCAGGCATATTCGCGCGTCGAGATGCCGCTCTCTTTGGTCGCCACCGTACTGGCGATCGCCGGGGGTTGGGGCTTGGTCGCGGGCTCGTACCAGTACCGGCGGGTCTGGCCGGTGCCGACGTGGGCGTATGCCGTCGTTGCCGCGGGAGCGGCAGCAGCCCTTACCGTATCGTGGCGTGCCGACATCCTGACCGATCTCGTCGGTCCCGAAATAGCGATCTTCGCGGCGATGCTGCCGACGGCAGTCGTTCTCTATCCGTTCGCGGGCGATCGCCTGCGCCAGCGCGGGAGCCGCAGCGCCTGGATCGCTGCGGTGCTGCTGGCTCTCTTCATCGCGCGGACGCTGGTCAGCAACGCCGTTCTCGCCGGCCGGCAGGCGGAGCTCTCGCCGCTCTACTGGTCGATAGAGACCTTCGGCTTCTGCTTGCTCGCGATTGCCCTCGCAACCAGCCAAGTGGTCATGCTCCTCGACGAGCTGCACATGGAGCTCCACAGCTCGAACCTCGCGCTCACCAAAGCGCTCGAAGATCTCGAAGCTGCAGCGAAGATCGATCCCTTGACGGGGCTCTACAATCGCTACGCGTTCTACTCGCTGATCGACGAACTCCGTTTACGAAATGCCTCCGCCGGTTGCGTCATCATGCTGGACGTGAACTACCTAAAGGCGATCAACGACACCTACGGGCACCATATGGGCGATCGCGCCCTCCTCAACGTGGCCGAACGCATCCGAGGCTTGCTGCGGGCGACCGACCATGCGTTCCGCTGGGGCGGCGACGAATTCGTGGTGCTACTATTCGGCGTCGCTCCGGAGATCGCGCACGAGCGAGCCGCGGAGATGGAACGAATCGAGCCCCTCCACGTTCCGGGCATCGACGCACCCGTTCCGCTGCATACTTCCTGGGGCGTCGCGCCGTTCGAGCCCGCGAACCCGGACGCAGCACTACGAGAGGCCGATGCGAATCTCTACGCGCAAAGGCGTCTAACGGGAGCGCGGAGAGCGGTGAAGGCAGGATGATCGAGCAGGTTTTCTGCGTGCTGCTGCCGTTGTTTTCGGGCTGCTCGCCGTACCGCCAGGACGTGCCGACTATTTCGGCGCTCGTTCAAAACGCACCGCGCTTCACCGGCCATGTGGTCGCCGTTACGGGCACCGCCCGCAGCCTGCGCCAATGGCGTTACAAAGACGGCTATCGCTCCGAACTCTTTACGCTTTGCGACGCAGGCAGCTGCGTGACGGTCTACGAGCGTGCGAACTCACCGATCCACGATGGCGAGCGGCTCGCCGTTCGCGGTACGTTTTACGACAATTTGCACATCGGGGGACGCATCTACCGCAACGAAGTAGACGCGGGCGCGGTTCTCCCGCTCGATTAGCGACCCTCCCCGCAAGCGTCCGTTACCCCTAATCGCCATTCGGTCTTTGGCTTGCTCATGCAGACGGCACAAGGAGTACCGACGTTCCCTGATTCTCCGCGAGTCGAGACAGAGTTAGGTCTGCCGTGGCCAGGGCCACACCATCGCGCTGCGCGAGTGCAAGATACATGCAGTCCGGTACTTTGTGCCCGAGCGTCAGCGCAAGCATGAGTGCAGGCGCAACGAGGTCTTCATCCTGGACAAACTGCACGATGCCATCCGAGGCGGCCTGCCCAAGGATTGCGATCGCCTGAACCGCATGTTCGACGCGTAACTCGTTAGCGACGACTTTGCGTCGCAGCGCCGAAGCAACCTCCGTAACGAGCAGCCGCGGGGCGACCCATGTGATGGGTCGTTCCATCAGAGCCGCCGCGTCGTCGCTACCCCGTTCCAGCACGAGCCAGCGAACCGCGACCGAGGCATCGAGGACGGCAGAAGACGGTTCGCTAACCCCAGGCATCGCGTTCTTGCCGTATGATACGCACGCTATCGAGACCCGTATCCCTTGGCGGCGGTCCTGCAGCTGCTCGTAGCGCGGCTGCACGTCGCACGAGCGCACTTCGGCGCAGGACGACGGAACTGCTGAGCACGCGGCGAGCCTCCTCTTCGAGTGAAACGCCATGACACTTTGCGCGCACTCGCAAGCTTGCGGCAATGCGGTCGTCGAGGTTACGCACCTTTAAGTCTGCCATTGCACCTAGCATAGTGCACGACCCCATATGGGGTCAATACGCCGGCTGTCACTTCAAAATCTTGGCGGGAAAGTGTTGGAATCGAACCAACCAACCGGCTTGCGCCGGCCTCAGCGGTTTTGAAGACCGTGCGGGCCACCAGACCCGTACTCTCCCAAGGGCTATGGGCTCCGCCCGATGGCCGTCTCACGTGCGGATTTGGGTTCGCGCGTATTTGCCCCTTCGGGTGAGGCCCCCAACGGCCTCGTGCCCCGACTGGGACCGCAGAGACGGGGTGCCTGAGGCCAGAATAGAGAAGGGCCCCCGCCTGCAATGTGGTCGAGACGACGCTTTCTGCTCGGCACTACGGCCGTTGGACCGATCCTGGCGACGTCGCATCTTCGCGCCGGAGCCCAAGGCGCTTACTCGCCTTACGCGGTCGAAGGGATCTTCGATCTAGGCTTCCAGGGCGCGCTGCGCTCCATACGTTTCGCCCCGGAACGCGGCACGGTACCCGTGCTCTGCCTGGCGGCGCTACTGCCGCGCGCGTCGTTCCGTGCCTCTATCCTCGCGGAGTCCGACCGGGCGCGAGCCTATTCGGCGGTTACAGAACTCGCGCGCCGGCAACACGCCTGCGTCGCGATAAACGGCGGCTTCTTCGACGTCGATCGCTTCACGCCCAAAGGCCTGCTCGTCATCGACGGTAAGACCGTGAACCGCGCGCGCTCCGATTTTTCCGGTGTGGTCTCGATAGATCGTATGGGCGCGTTGTCCGTCGTGCGAACCTCTGAGGTGCGTCACCCGGAGTTCGCCGTGCAGGGGAGGCCGCTGCTCGTCGCGCCGGGCGGCAAGATGGGGATGCGCAGCGACGACGGCCGTCGTGCCGAACGCAGCTTCATCGCGCAGAGCGGCGATATCGTCATCGCTGCCGTGACCTCTCCCGTGACCCTCTATCATTTAGCCGACGTGCTCGTAGAGTATCCGGACGCGTTCGGACTACCTCGCATCGATGCGGCTCTCAACTTGAGCGGGTCGGCAACGACGAGCTTTTACGCTCGCCTTCCCGATGGAACGGAAGTGATTCGCCATCCCTCCGGGCCGAACCGCGACGTCGTACTCTTCAGCGCCCCTGCATACATCCAACGGTCGGCCATTTACAACTAGCCGTCAACATCCGCGATCGCAGGGAAAGGCTCCAAGGTGCGCCGCAGTACCCAACGTATGAAAGAATCGGCCGTGCGCCTCGCGTGGGTTGTCGCCGGAGCAACCTTCCTCGCGCATCTGATTGCCAATCCGCATTATGGCTTTTTCCGCGACGAGCTCTACTTCATTATTTGCGGTCGCCAGCCCGATTGGGGCTACGTCGATCAGCCGCCTCTCGTCCCGCTCATCGCGGCGGGCAGCCAGCTCTTCGGTATCTCGCTGATCGCTCTTCGAGCGACGGCGGCGCTCTGCGCCGGAGCGAGCGTCTTCGTTACGATGCGCCTCGCCGCGCAGCTTGGGGGCGGCCGCTTTGCTCAGATCTTCGCCGCGCTCGTCGCGGCAGCCACGCCCGTCCTCGTTGCGTTCGGCACGCAGGTCGGCCCCGACATGATCGGGCTTTGGCTCTGGCCGCTTACCGCGCTCTACGTGCTGCGAATCATCGACGGCGCTACGCCGCGCCTGTGGCTAGCGGTCGGCGCGTGCATCGGCCTTTCGTTCGAAGCGAAATATAGCGTCATCTTCTTTGCCCTTGCCCTGCTCGTCGGACTACTCGCAACAGGAGAGCGACGCATTCTCGCTACGCCCTGGTTCTTCTACGGCAGCGCACTCGCAATCGCGATTGCGCTGCCCAACGCGATTTGGCAGATCGCACACGATCTTCCGATGCTGCAACTCCTGCTCGCGGCACGGCACGGCAAGAACGTCGCGCTCTCTCCGCTCGGCTTCATCGCGCAAGAGATACTCATCACCAATCCATTCCTCGCCTGGCTCTGGGTCGTCGGTACGATCGTCGCGCTGCGCGATGCACGCCTGCGATGGATCGGTATCGCCGTTCTCGTGCTGCTTGCCGAGATGATCGCGTTACGCGGGAAGAACTACTATCCCGCCGACGTCTTCCCGATTCCCATCGCCGTCGGCGCGCTGGCAATGGCCCGCACGGTAACCTCGCGGTGGGGGCGCCTCGCGCTCGCCGGCGCAACGGTGGTCGCGGCATCGTGGCTGATCCCATTTACCGTACCAGTGCTTCCGACGCCGGCGATCGTTGCCTATACGAGCTTCTTTCGCCATACACTGCACCTTTCGGCGGAATCGGAGCAGCATCGCCACGCTTCGTTAGGGCAGGACTTCGCCGACATGCACGGATGGCCGCGCCTGGCAGCGCTGGTCGCGCGACTCTACCGCGCCCTCCCGCCGCCGGAGCGAGCGCGTGCGGCGATCTTTGCGAGCAACTACGGCGAGGCTTCCGCAATCGCATTCTTCGATGCGGGGCAGCGGCTGCCGCCCGTGCTCTCGGGCCACAATCAATACTGGCTCTGGGGGCCGCGTGGTTCGGACGGCAGCATCCTGATCGACGTCAACGGGCGATGCGGCGCAGCGAGCCATTTTTACGCCCACGCGCGCCTGCTCGCACGATTCTCCGATCCACTCGGGATGCCGTACGAAAACGGCATTCCAATCTATCTCTGCCGCGGCCCGCGCGAGCCGCTAGCGCGCATTTGGCCGAAGCTCAAGAACTACTCTTAACGCACCGTACAGCGATCGCTTCCGCGCGGGATCGTCTTTCCGTCGAGCCGTTGCGTGAAGGTGCGAGCGATATGCGTTGAGTCTATGCGTTTCCAAGTTATGAGGCCTTCGAGCGGTGCGCTGCCGGCCTTGGCGTTTGCCGGATCGTAGGGGCCCGTCCAGCTCCAGGTGCCGTCGCCGGCGCGAACGCCATGCATGTTCGCGTAGCTCCCGTCGGCATGGAAGTCGCGGTAGACCCAGCGTTGCCGCTGCGTTATGTATCCCACGAAGGCGCTGCCCGCCGGAATGCCCGCCGCACTGAGACCCCAATCGACACGGACCCAGCGGCTTCCGCGAGCGCGCGCAATCCTCCACCGTGAGGCAGGTTGCCCGGGCGCACGACAGATCCACGTGCCCGCGAAATCGCGCAGAAATGCGTTCGTAGGTTCAGAGGCGCCATGCGCGGGTTGCGCGAGAGCGGCTGCCAAAACGAACGTAGCGACCATCGAAGGTACCTCCATAATCAGGTACCTCCCTTATTTTGAAAGACCGTCAGACCTGCCCTCTACCGGAGCTTCGAAGCCCCTGATGTGGCGTCTTCCCCAAGCGGCATGAAAAGCAGCGCTTGCCGTGGCATCCACGGGCATGGCGAGAAACTACGATGCGATCATCATCGGCGGCGGGCATAACGGGCTCGTGACGGCCTGCTATCTCGCGCGAGCGAAGTGGAGGGTGCTCGTGCTCGAGCGGCGCCACGTCATCGGCGGGGCCTGCGTCACCGAGGAGACCTTCCCGGGCTTCAAAGTATCGACGGCGGCCTACGTCAACAGCTTGTTCAGGCCGGAGATCGTTCGTGACCTGCGCCTGCGCGAGTACGGATTCGAAGCCGTCGAACGCAATCCGTCGTCGTTCACGCCGTTTCTCGACGGGCGCTATCTGATGCTCGGGCCGGAACGCGCGGCGAACGTGCGCGAGATCGGCAAGTTCAGCAAGAAAGACGCGGAAAACTATCCCAAGTACGAAGAGATGCTCGAGCGCGTGGCGTCGGTCGTCGAGCCGACGCTCGCGCAGACGCCGCCGAACGTCGTCCGGCCGAACCTCGGCGCGCTTCTCGCGATGGCGAAGCTCGGCCGCGCGATGGCGAAGCTCGGATCCGGAATGGGCGAAGCCGTCGAGGTGCTCGCCGGCGCCGCGCGGCCGATCCTCGACCGCTGGTTTCAATCCGAGGAACTCAAGGGCACGCTAGCGACCGACGCGATCATCGGCGCCTTTGCCGCGCCGTCGATGCCGGGAACCGCCTACGTGCTCTTCCATCACGTCATGGGCGAAACTAACGGTGCGCGCGGCGTGTGGAGTTACGTTCGCGGCGGCATGGGCGGGCTCACGCAAGCGCTCGCGAACGCCGCGAAAGACCTCGGCGTCGAGATTCGCACCGAAGCGGAGGTCGCAAAGATTCTCACGCACGGCGGCGCTGTGACGGGCGTCGCGCTGACCGGCGGCGACGAGTTCCATGCCCGCAAGATCGCGAGCAACGCCGATTGCCGGATCACCTTCACGCAGATGCTCGATCCAAACGCACTGCCGCCGGATTTCCGCGCGGCGGTCGAGCGTATCGACTATAGCAGCGCCTCTGTGAAAATTAACGTCGCGCTCGCGGCGCTTCCGAACTTTACGGCATGCCCGGGTACCGATGCCGGCCCGCAGCACCGCGGCACGATCCATCTATGCCCGAACCAAGACTACATCGAACGCGCCTACGACGACGCGAAGTACGGCCGCCCATCGAAAGAGCCGGTGGTGGAATGCACGATCCCGTCGTCGGTCGATCCGACCGTTGCGCCACCGGGCAAGCACCTCATGTCGATGTTCGTCCAATATGCGCCCTATAGGCTCGCAGAGGGCGCTTGGACGGAGCAACGCAAGGACGACTTCGCCGATCGCTGTTTCGATATCGTCGAGCAATACGCGCCGGGATTCAAAGGTTCGGTGATCGCACGCCAAATCTTGACCCCCGTCGATCTCGAGCGCACGTTCAACCTCACCGGCGGCAATATCTTTCAAGGCTCGATGGCGCTGCACCAGCTCTTCGCGTTTCGCCCGGTTCCCGGTTTTGCGGGTTACCGCACGCCGGTCGAGGGCTTGTATCTCTGCGGTGCGGCCGCACACCCCGGCGGCGGCGTGATGGGCGCCGCGGGCTGGAACGCCGCGCGCGAAATGCTCAAGCCTTAGGCCGGCTCGAACCGGGCGGTGAAGTGGCGTAGCGGCGGCGCTTGCCAAACCATGGTGAGTCCGCCGATGCGTTCGCGCGCGGCGAAGACGTCGGCCATCACCTCGCAGACGTAATCGATGTGACTCTGCGTGTAGACGCGGCGCGGTATCGCCAAACGCACCAGTTCCATCGGTGCCGTACGTTCCTCGCCGCTATCGGGATCGGTCGAGCCGAACATCACCGTACCGATCTCGACCGCGCGGATACCGCCCTCGAGGTACATCTCCGCAAGGAGCGCCTGTCCCGGATAGGCGCGCGGCGTAACGTGCGGCAATAGCGCGGCGGCATCGATGTAGACGGCGTGCCCGCCGGGCGGTTGAACGATCGGGATGCCGATATCGGTCAGATGCCGCCCGAGATAGGCCGTCGACGCGATGCGGTAGCGCAGGTAGTCCTCGTCGAGTACCTCGTTCAACCCCACGGCCATCGCATCCAGATCGCGCCCGGCGAGCCCGCCGTAGGTCGGGAAGCCCTCCGTCAGAATGAGCAGCCGCGACTCTTTCCGGGAGAGCGCCTCGTCGTTGGTCGCGAGAAAGCCGCCGATATTTACGAGGCCGTCTTTCTTGGCCGACATCGTGCATCCGTCCGCGTAAGAAAACAGCTCGCGCGCGATCTCGCGGGCCGGCGTTTGCGCGTATCCCGCTTCGCGTTCTCGAATGAACCACGCGTTCTCCGCGAACCGGCAGGCGTCGATGTAGAGCGGCAGTGCGAAGCGGTCGCAGACGGCCCGTACCGCCTTGACGTTCTCCATCGAAACGGGCTGGCCGCCGCCGGAGTTGTTGGTGATCGTCAGCATCACGAGCGGAACGCGCTCGCGCCCGACCTCGGCGATCAGCGCCTCGAGCGCCTCCACGTCCATGTTCCCTTTAAACGGATGGATCGTCGCCGGCTCGCGCCCCTCCGCGATCGGCAGATCGACGGCTCGCGCGCCCACGTACTCGATATTTGCGCGCGTGGTGTCGAAATGCGTGTTGTTCGGCACGACGTCGCCGGGCTTGCACGTCGTGCTGAAGAGAATGCGCTCGGCCGCGCGGCCTTGATGCGTCGGCAGGACGTAGCGAAAGCCAAAGATGCTCTCGACGGCGGCGGCAAACCGGTAATAGGATTTCGCGCCGGCGTACGATTCGTCGCCGCGCATGATCGCCGCCCATTGCTCCGCGCTCATCGCGCCCGTACCGCTGTCCGTCAGCAAATCGATCAGCACGTCCTCTGCGCGCAGCAAGAACGGATTGTAACCGGCATCCGTCAGGAAGCGCCGGCGCTCGGGCCGCGTCGTCATGCGAATCGGCTCGACGGATTTGATGCGGAACGGTTCGATGATCGACCGGTGGGACATGGTTCCTCCGAAGACGTGCGTTATTTAGGCGAGCTGCGGCGCGGGCTTTCCCGTCAGTTGGCGCGCGAGCCGGCTCGCATTGCGAGCGATGATCCCGTAGATCGAGAGTTGGGGATTCGCGCCGATGCTCGTGGGAAAGACCGATCCGTCGAAGACGTGGAGGTTTTCGAGATGGTGGTAGCGGCCGTATCCGTCCACGACCGACGTTGCCGGATCGGCGCCCATCGCGCAGCCACCCATGACGTGAGCGCTCACCACGTGCATCAGCACGATCTCCATCGGAAAGCCCTCGATTGCGGCCTTGGCTTGCGCGAGCGTCGCGTACGGGACCGCATCTTCGTGCATCGGGAGAACGGTTTTCGCGCCGGCCGCGAATTGAATCTCGGCCATCGAGTGCAGCGCGCGGCGCGCGCCGTCCCAAAGAAACCCGCCGATCGGATAATCGAGCAGCGGCGTGCCGTCCGGCCTCAGGCCGACGGTACCGCCTTGGCTGCGCTCGTTGAAGCCGTCGCGCATGAGGGCGATGATCACTTGCACGTGCGGCATCTGCGCCATCAGCCGCGCGTGCGGCGTCCCGAAACCGACGAGCGTCGTCGCCGTGAGCACCGGGTGGATCGGCGGTACTTCGAGTTTGTAGCCCACCGGCCCGTCGATCGGCTGCGTCTTCAAGAAATGGTCGGTGTAGATAGATTGCGGCGCCCCGCTGAAGCCGTCGACGGCTTGCGGCATCGTTGCCGCCGAGATGACGGTCGGGTGCAGGTAGGTGTGTTTGCCCAGCCGGCGGTACGGATCGGGGACGCCGGCACGCAGCAGCACGCCCGGACTGCCGATGGCGCCGGCCGCGAGCACGAAGTGGCGCGCGGTAACGGTGACCACGTACGGGCCCGGACGCAGGCCGGTCGCGTCCAGCGCGCTGGACGAAAGGCTCGCGATACGCTCGCCGGCCAACGAGAGCGACTGCACGCGCGCGCGGCTTACGAGTATCGCCCCATGAGCGAGCGCGGCCGGTATCGTCGTGACGAGCATCGACTGCTTGGCGTTGACCGGGCAGCCCATGCCGCAGTACCCCAGGTTCCGGCAAGCCTTGACGTTGCGCGGAATGACCCGGGTCGGGATGCCAAGCTTGGCGGCGCCGCGCCGCAGGATCGCATTGTTTTCGTTGGGCGGCTTGGCCCACGGATGCACGTTGAGGCGTCGTTCCATCATCGCGAACCACGGCGCGAGTTCGTCGACCGTATAGTCGTGCAAGCCGAACCGGTCGCGCCAATATGCGAGCGTCTCCGGCGGCGTGCGAAAACTGCTCGTCCAGTTGACGGTCGTCGAACCGCCGACGCAGCGCCCCTGCAGGATGAGGATGCCCTTGTCTTTTGTGCGCCGCCCGGCCGAATCCTGATAGAGTTGCGGATACGCTTCGCGCTCGAGCATGTGAAAATCCGGCGAGGTGCGCAACGGACCTTCCTCGATCAACACGACCCGCAGCCCGGCGCGCGCCAGAATCTCGGCAGCCGTTCCGCCGCCCGCGCCGCTGCCGACGATGGCTACGTCGGCTTCGAGGTGCAGGTCGCGTTCCAGCCTCGACCCGTCGATACCGTGGATCATCTACCGCAGAACCGGCGGTCCGGTGTAACCGATGGACGGCCAAGACTCCGCATTCCCGTACCACGCCGCGTTCACGAGCTGATGCAGCGCGTCGTATCCGCTGCGCAGCATCGCGAAGCTGCTGTAGCGCCAGCGCGTCAAGAAACCATCGACCTCGGCTACGCTGGCCTCGTGCCACGAAGCCCAGACTCCGGCGACGGTCCAGCGCGTCAGCGGGAACCCGAGCAGACTCAAGAGTTGGTGGACCTCGCCTTGCACGCTCGGCGAAAGACCCGCGACGGCCGTATCGAAGCCCCGTACGACGGCGCGAATCGCGAGCGCACGCGGCTCTCGGGCCGACGGTAACGCTCCCGCGAGCATCGCCGGCGCGATCGCCCCAACGATGACGCGCGCCTCCGTGCCGAGCACCTTAAAGGCGTGAGCGTCCGGCGGCGCCGCGCGCTCGTCGGAGTACAACTGGTATCCCACGCCGGCGACCCCAAGCACCACCGCGCCCGCGATGCCCGTCCGAATCAGCTGCCGGCGAGTGAACACCCCGGTGCCTTTCGCGAAGTTCGCCCGGGGTCCCACCGCAACGCTCGCGCCGCTCGTTCGAAAGGCCCCCGGCTGCGCGGCACCATAGATAGCCGCATGCGACGATGGAACGGATGGGGCGACGAGACGATCCACGTCGAGCTGCCGGAGGCGGCACGGGCGTATCTCCGCGAACGCCTCGGCGCGGCCGCAACGCCGGAGGATGCGCCGTTCGATCGGCTCGCGGCGAGCGTCATTTCCAGCCGGTTGCCGGCTCACACGCTCGTCGACACATCGCCCGCCACGCGCGTCTTGCACGCACGTGGGCAGAGCCTCCCCGATTGGCTCGCGCTGCGCTTCGGGCGCATCGAACGCGTCCCCGACGGCGTCGCCTTCCCCGAATCGTCCCGCGACGTGCGCGATCTCTTGGCATTCGCGGCGCAGTGCGGCGCGCGCGTCATTCCGTACGGCGGCGGCACGAGCGTCGTCGGGCACCTCACGCCGCCTGACGGCGCCGCGCCCGTGCTTGCGGTATCGCTCGCCCGCATGCGCAAGCTGCTCGAGCTCGACGAGGCGAGCCGGCTTGCGACGTTCGAAGCGGGCGTAACGGGCCCGGACCTCGAGGCGCAGCTGCGCGCGCGCGGGTACACGCTCGGGCACTTTCCGCAGTCGTTCGAATACTCGACGCTCGGCGGCTGGATCGCCACGCGCTCGAGCGGCCAGCAGTCGCTGCTCTACGGGCGCATCGAAGATCTCTTCGCCGGCGGCCGAATCGAAACGCCGGCCGGTACGCTGCGCATCCCGACCGTACCGGCTTCGGCAGCAGGCATCGACCTTCGCGGCCTCGTGCTCGGCTCGGAGGGGCGGCTGGGGATCGTCACCGAGGCCACCGTCCGCGTGCGCCCCATCCCGGCGTTCGAAGCGTTTTACGGCTGCTTCCTTCCCTCGTGGGAGCGAGCCGAGCACGCGGTGCACGAGCTCGCGCATGAGGGCGCAGCGCTCTCCATGGTCCGCCTCGCCAACCCAATGGAGACGCTCACGACGCTGCGCCTCGCCGGCGGCGGGCGCGCGCTAGCGCTGCTCGAGCGCTATCTGGCGCTGCGCGGATGCCGCGAGGAGAGCTCTCTGCTGCTGCTCGGCGTTACCGGCGAAGCCTCCGGCGCGCGAGCCGCGCTCGGCAGCGCACGCGCGATCTGCCGAGCGCACCGCGGCGTGTGGGCCGGCGAGCGTTTGGGCGGCCGCTGGCGCCGCAACCGTTTCCGCGGCGTCTACCTGCGTAACGCGCTCTGGGAGTGCGGCTACGCCGTCGACACAGTCGAGACGGCCGTCGACTGGCCGCGCGTGCGCACGATGATGCTCGCGCTCGAAGCCGCGGCGAGGGATGCGCTCGGCGAGGGCGGCGTGCACGCCTACACGCATCTCTCGCACGTCTATCCGCAGGGATCGAGCGTCTACAGCACGTTCGTCTATCCCATCGTGCCCGAGTACGAACGCAACCTCGAACGCTGGAACGCCCTGAAGCGGGCCGCGAGCGAGGCGATCCTGCGCAACGGGGGAACGATTAGCCACCAGCATGGTGTCGGGCTCGATCACAAACCGTACCTCGCTGCGGAGAAAGGCGAACTCGGCATCGATGCGATGCGCGCGCTCTTCGAACGGCTCGACCCCGGCGAGCGTATGAATCCGGGAAAACTCTGTTGACGCAGCGCGGCGGAGCGCGCGCACGCGACGCAGATTGGGAGCGCCTCTCGCAAACCTGCGATCTGCTGGTCGTCGGCGGCGGCGTGACCGGCGCGGGCGTGCTGCTCGAAGCCGCGCGGCGCGGGCTGCGCACCGTGCTCGTCGAACGCGGCGATTTTGCCTCGGGGACCTCGAGCCGTTCCTCCAAACTCGTTCACGGCGGCCTGCGCTATCTCGCCGAGGGCAAGATCGCTCTGGCGCGCGAGTCGGTCCGCGAGCGCGAAGCGTTGCTGCAGGCGGCGCCCGGCCTCGTCGATTCGATGCCGTTCTTGATGCCGCACTATCGCGGGCGCCGCCCCGGGCGGCTGGAACTCGCGGCCGGGCTCGCGCTCTACGATGCATTCGCCGGGCGGCGCGCGCACCGGTTCGTGGACCGCGAGGAAGCCCTGCGCCTCGCGCCGTCTATCGACGAGCGCGCGCTGACCGGCGCGCATCTCTACCATGACGCGGTCACCGACGATGCGCGGTTGGTACTGCGGCTGGTGCAGGAGGCGCGCGATGCGCGCGGCATCGCCGTCAATTATGCGGAGGTTACCTCGCTCGTGCGGCGCGACGGCGCCGTCGTCGGCGCCTGCGTTGCCGACCGTGCCGGGGATCGCACGACCGTTGTTTCATCGCGTGCCGTCATCAACGCGACCGGCGTTTATGCGGACGCGCTGCGCGGCGACGTCGGCGGCGCGCCGCGCCTGCGCCCGCTGCGCGGAAGCCACTTGATCCTGCCGGATTGGCGGCTTCCGCTGGCGCAGGCGATCGCGTTTCCGCACCCGCGCGACGGGCGCCCGGTCTTCGCCTATCCGTGGCTGGGCGCGACGCTGGTGGGGACGACCGACGTGGATCACCGCGAGCCGATCTCGCACGAGCCGTCGATCTCGCGCGAGGAGTTCGCCTACCTGCTCGACGCGGTTCGCGTGGCGTTCCCGCGCTGCGGCGTACGCGAATCGGACGTACTCTCGACCTACGCCGGAATCCGGCCCGTACTTGAGGACGGCCGCTCCGACCCGTCGAAAGCCGGCCGCGGTTATCTCGTGCTGCGCGAACGCGGCCTGGTAACGGTAACCGGCGGTAAGCTCACGACCTTCCGCCCGATGGCGCTACGCGCCCTGCGGGCCATCGCACCGCTCCTCGCGCCTCGGCGGCTGGATCTCGCCGGGCAACCCGTCTTCGCAGCGGCGCCGCCGCCTGCCGGCGACCTGCCTCTCTCGACCCGCCGGCGCCTAGCGGGGCGTTTCGGCGCACGCGCGCGGGATCTGCTCGACGCGGCTCGTGACGGCGAGACCGAAGCGATCGGCTCGATGCCGGCGCTGTGGGCGGAACTGCGCTGGTCGGCACGCAACGAAAGCGTGGTGCGGCTGGAAGATCTGCTCTTGCGCCGGACGCGCATCGGATTGCTGGCGCGCGACGGCGCCGCGGCGTGGCTCCCGCGCATACGCGCGATCTGTCTCGAAGAACTGGGTTGGGACGAAGAACGCATGCGGCGCGAGGAGACGGCCTACGCGGCGCTCGTGCGCGAACGGTACGGTCTGCCCGCGTGACGCGCGATTTGATCCTCGCCATCGACAACGGGACGCAGAGCGTGCGCGCGCTGCTCTTCGATGCGCACGGCGAGCCGGCCGCGAAGGCGCGCGTGCCGCTCGACGATTACGCCTCGCCGCAGCCGGCCTGGCACGAACACGGCGTGGAGGCATTTTGGACCGCCGTCTGCACCGCGTGTAATCGGCTCTGGGACCAGGACGTAACGCTGCGCGAGCGCGTCGCCGCCGTAGCGGTCACGACGCAGCGCGGTACGGTCGTCAATCTCGACCGCGACGGGCGCCCGCTGCGGCCGGCGATCACCTGGCTCGACCAGCGCAAGAGCCCGTCGGTCCCGCCGGTTCCAGCGGCTTGGAGGTTTGCGTTCCGATTGGCCGGCGCCGCCGATACCGTAGCCTACTTCCAAAGAGAAGCCGAGGCGAATTGGATTGCCGCGTGCGAGCCCGAACTCTGGTCGCGCACGCATGCATTCTTGCTGCTCTCGGGGTACCTGCTCTACCGTTTCACCGGGCGTTTTGTCGATTCCGTCGGATCGCAGGTCGGGTACGTCCCCTTCGATTTCAAGGCGCTGCGCTGGGCCGGCGCGCGCGACTGGAAGTGGAGCGCGCTGCCGATCGTGCGTTCGATGCTGCCGGAACTCGTCGAGCCCGGTACGGCGCTCGGTGCGATAACCGACGACGCCGCCGGCGCCACGGGCATTCCGCGCGGCACGCCGCTGATCGCCGCGGCCGCCGACAAAGCGTGCGAGGTCCTCGGCTCCGGATGCCTCGAACCGTCGGTGGCCGCGTTGAGCTACGGCACGACCGCCACGATAAACACGGTATCGCATCGTTACCTCGAAGCGGTCCCGTTCGTCCCCCCGTATCCGGCGGCGATTCCGCACGCGTACGCCGCCGAAGTGCAGATCTTTCGCGGTTACTGGATGGTGAATTGGTTCAAGGACCAGTTCGGTTTGCTGGAACGCCAAGCGGCGCAGGCGTCCGGCATTCCGGCCGAGACGTTCTTCGACCGGCTCGTCGAGACGGTACCTGCAGGCTCGATGGGCCTCGTGCTGCAGCCGTACTGGACGCCCGGCGTCAAGACGCCGGGGCCGGAGGCGAAGGGCGCGATCGTCGGTTTCGGCGACGTGCACACGCGCGCGCACCTGTATCGCGCAATCCTCGAAGGGCTCGCGTTCGCCTTGCGCGACGGAATGGAGCGCATCGTTCGCCGCAGCCGCACGCCGGTGACCGCGCTTCGCGTCTCGGGCGGCGGTTCGCAGAGCGATGCGGCGATGCAGATCACGGCCGACGTCTTCGGCCTCCCCGTCGCGCGCCCGCACGTGTACGAGGCCTCCGGGCTCGGGGCAGCGATCGACGCGGCGGTCGGCATCGGCCTGCACCCGGATTTCGAGACCGCCGTGGCGCAGATGACCCGCGTCGTGCGAGTCTTCGAACCCGATCCGCCCGCGCACGCAACCTACGACGCGCTCTACCGGCAAGTCTACCTGCGCATGTACGAGCGGCTGCAGCCGCTCTACCGCGCCATTTGCACGATCACGGGGTACCCGCCCCGAGCATGATCTTCAAACGTTTGCGGATCGACCACGATCCGCGACCGAATTCGCCCGCCAGCGCAGCGACGATCGCCTCCTTCGTTTCGCCGGCGGCGGCGAGCTCGCCGTAACGAACGCGCAACGCGTTTTCCTCCAAATCGCTCCAGGCTTTCCCGCGATGGGGAACGACGTGCGCGCGCGGGCTTGCGATGGAGGCCAGCAGCCCTCCCGGGACGACCGCGCGCAGTTCTGGAAGGCGGTCGGCGAAGATGTCGGGCGAGATCTCAAAGCCCGCGAAGCGGCGGCCCAGGCCGATCGCGACCGCTGCAGTCGATCCACCGCCCATGAAAAAATCGCAGACGAGATCGCCGGGATTACTCGAGTACTGCAGCATCTTCTGCAGGAGCGCTCGTGGCAACTCGTTCTTATTCTTGCTCCTTCCGGGCTTGTACTCGCGGTTGATAGACCACACGTCTTCCCGATCGCGGTAATTCGCGGAGCCGCCGGAATGGCCGGCTTCGTCGTTCGCATAGCGGCTCTGCAGGTTGAACGTGCGCCGCCCTCCGGGCTTGGCGTAGTAGAGAATGTGGTAGTGAGACGAAACGAACTTCGTCGAGGTATAGACGCCGAAGTTATACTTCCACACGATGTGGTTGATCTCGCGCAGTCCGCTCGCGCGCAGCGCGCCGAGCACGTCGTAGAGGTTGGTGTAGCCGGAGACGACGTAGATCTGGCCGCCCGGGCGCAGCACGCGAGCGGCCTGCGCGATCCAAGCCCGGCTGAAGGCGCCGTACTCCGCCTGGGGGACTTCAACGTATCCGCCGACGACGAATCGCTCGTCGCGATTGTAATGCCGGTGTAAAAAGTTGGCTTCGATTCCGTAAGGCGGGTCGGTAACGATCAAATCCACGCACCCGTCCGGCAGGTGCTCGACCGCACCTTGAACGCAATCTCCATTGACGAAGAGATGTCCCCCGAATCGCACCATCATACTTTACAAAGGAGTCGCGCGTTTTGCGGCGTTTCCCTGCCTGCATCTGCCGATAACCAAAGAGAATCATCATGCCCTCCGCACTAGCGCCCTCGACGGAGAGCCGGCAGCTCCAGCGTCTCCTAGAGATCACACAAGATATCTTGCAAGCGCCCGAGATCGGAGACGCTCTCGACTCCATCGCGCGCGGCCTGCGCGAGCTCTTTGGATTCCGTTACATCGGAATCGTCGCCGCCGCCGCGCCCGGCGGAGAGATGTACCGCCGCGTCTTGATGGGGTTCACGCCGGGGCTCGAAAACGCGCGCCTCGGCGAGCACGTGCCGCGGGAGGCGATCCTTAAAGTGCTGGCTCCCGAATACGAAGTGGTTCCGCATTGCTTCTACATCCCGGCCGAGAGCAACGCGAACTGGGCGTACCCCATCTACTCGGGCGATCTCCCGCGCGACGCTCCGCGCTCGGACCCGGGGGCGTGGCACGAGCGCGACTGCATCACGATGGTGCTTGCGGACCGCGACGGATCGATGCTCGGGTACATCTCGGTCGACGGGCCGCTCGATGGCTGCGTCCCCTCGCACGAAACGTTGCGCCAGATGCAACTGTTCGTCAACCTGGTTGGGCTCGCTCTGACGAACGCTCGCGCGCACGTCGCCGAGATCGAGCGCCGGCACGTCGTCGAGAAGACCTCGCGCGCGCAAAGCGATTTCTTCAGCATGGTTTCACACGAAGTCCGCTCGCCCTTGGCCGCCATCCGCGGGGCGACCGCGCTGCTTCAAACGCACTTCGAGTCGATCGCGCCCGAGCGGCGCTCCGAGCTGCTCCAGGTCCTCGGCAGCTCGACGACGCGGCTCTCGGCGATCTTCGAGGATTTCTTGCTGCTCTCGCGCATGGACGCCGGCAAACTGACGCTACGTCTCGAATCCACGGATGCTGTTTCGGTCGTTGAGGAATCCGTCGCCCGCATCCGCAGCGAGCATCCCAACCGCGAGTTCCGCACCCTGTATTTGGAACCGGTGCCCCGCGTCCAAGCGGACGCGGGCCGCCTCGTTCAGGTCTTGACCAACCTGCTCTCCAATGCCGCGAAGTACTCGTCCCCGCACTCGGTCATCGCGCTCGAGCTGCGCGGGGAGGCGGAGCGTCTCTATTTCGCCGTCAAGAACGAGGGGCCGGGGATCGCCGAGGCCGACCGCGACCGGCTCTTTACGCGCTTCGGCCGCCTCTCGGCCGCGAACGACAGCTCCATCGGTTTAGGCCTCTACATCTGCTCGGAGCTGGTCGGCCTCATGGGCGGCACGATCGGCTGCGAAAGCGAGCCCGGCCGCCTCACGACCTTCTGGTTTGCGCTTCCGCGCGCCCAGGCATAGGCCGTTCCGGGATACAAGCACTAGCGCCGAAGCGGCACCCTGTGGTAGAACTGGCCAGTGAAGACTCGCCCGGATATCCGCAACGTCGCCATCATCGCCCACGTCGACCACGGCAAAACCACGCTCGTGGACGCCATGCTGCGCCAGAGCGGAGTCTTTCGCGAGGGTCAGCACATGGAGACCCGGATCATGGACTCCAATCCGCTCGAACGCGAGCGCGGCATCACGATTCTTGCCAAGAACACGGCGGTCCGGCACGGCGACCTCAAATTCAACATCGTCGATACGCCCGGCCACGCCGACTTCGGCGGTGAAGTCGAGCGCGTGCTGCAGATGGTGCAGGGCGTGCTCTTGCTGGTCGATGCGGCCGAGGGCGTCATGCCGCAGACCCGCTTCGTGCTGCGCAAGGCCCTTGAACTCGACCTGAAGGCGATCGTGGTCGTCAACAAAATCGACCGCAAGGACGCGCGTGCGACCGAGGTCGTCAACGAGGCGTTCGATCTGTTTATCGAACTGGGAGCTAATGACGAGCAGGCCGACTTCCCGGTGGTCTTCACCAACGGGAAGCTCGGCATCGCCAAGCGCAGCCTCGATGACCGCAGCGAAGATCTCGAACCGCTCTTTCAAACGATCGCCGAACACGTACCCGAAGCTCCCGCCGAAGACGGCAGTTTCCAAATGCTCGTCTCCGCCATCGACCACAACAAATACGTCGGCCGCATCGGCATCGGACGCGTCTTCCGCGGGAGTGCGAAGATCAATGCGGCCATCGTCAAAGTCGCGCGAGACGGTACGATCCAGACGGGCCTGCACCTGACGAAACTTCTGACGTTTCAAGGGCTCGAACGGGTTGAAGTCGATGAAGCGAGCGCAGGCGACATCGTCTGCGTATCTGGCATCGAAGGCTTGAACATCGGCGACACGATCGCCGACTCCGAGGCTCCCGAAGGCGTGCATGCCATCGCCGTCGACGAGCCGACGGTTTCGATGTTTTTCAGCGTCAACAACTCGCCGTTTGCCGGCCGCGAAGGCAAACTTCTCACATCGCGCCAGATTCGCGACCGGCTCATGCGCGAACTCGAGTCGAACGTTGCGCTGCGCGTAGCGGATACGGATTCCGCCGACACCTTCGAGGTGCGCGGTCGCGGCGAGCTCCACCTCTCGATCTTGATCGAGACCATGCGCCGCGAGGGCTACGAAGTACAAGTTTCCAAACCGCAGGTCATTCTCATCGAACGCGGGGGAAAGAAATTCGAACCGGTAGAGTATGTAGTCGTGGACGTGCCGGAGGCGTATTCCGGAGCGGTCATCGAGGCACTCGGACGGCGCAAGGCCCTCATGTCGAACATGATCTCGCTCGGCGAATCGCGCCGCTTGGAGTACACCATGCCGACCCGAGCGATCTTCGGTCTGCGCGGCGAACTGCTCACGCTTTCGCGCGGCACGGCCGTCATGTCGCACACGTACTACGATCATCAGGAGTGGCAGGGGGATCTGCCCGGGCGCAACGTCGGCGCCCTGGTGGCCAGCGACACCGGCCGCAGCACGGCCTACGCCCTGGCCGGCGTGGAGCAGCGCGGGCGCTTCTTCGTCGGTCCCGGCGTCGATATCTACGAAGGGATGATCGTGGGGCGGGCTAACGACGACAAGGATATCGCGCTCAACGTCGTGCGCGAAAAGAAACTCACCAACATGCGCGCCTCGGGGTCGGATGACAACGTCAAACTCGCGCCGCCGGAAGAACTGTCGTTAGAGCGCGCGATCGAGTTCATCGAAGACGACGAGCTCGTTGAAGTTACGCCGCAATCCATTCGCCTGCGCAAGCGTCTGCTCAACGAGACCGAGCGGATTCGCCGCCGCAAGCGAGACGCGACCCGGGTTTAGACCATGGTTCACGCTCCAAGAGACGTCGGGCGCCACGTCGCCGCCGAAGGGCGGTCGATCGCACAGGGGTTCGTCCGGTTTTTGCTGCGTGGGAAAGTCGTCGATCTCGCGGTCGCCGTCGTCATCGGCGCGGCGGCCGGCACGACCATCACGGCGTTCGTAAAGGATATCTTCACGCCGATCGTCGGCGGGATCTTCGGTTCGCATGCCGATTTTTCAGGACGTTTTATCGCTTGGCGAGGTTCGGATATCCGCTACGGCGACTTCATCAACGAGCTCCTTTCGTTCCTGGTCATTGCGGCGGTCATCTATTTCTTCGTCATCACGCCGACGAACAGACTCGTTACCAACGCCTATTTCGAGCCTCCGCCGGACCCGGCGATGCGCAAGTGCCCGGAATGCTTGAGCGACGTTCCAAGAGCCGCCAAACGATGCATGTACTGCGCCCAGCCGCTGGAACCGCTCGTCGAAGAAACGCCGGCAGCCCTAGACTAGCAGGTTGCGGAAAAACCCCCGCCGCCGTCTCGAACCCGCGGGTTTTTTCGCAACCTGCTAGGCGGCCGGCGGCGGCTCTTCTACCGCGAAGGAGAGCTCGCCGCGAGCGTCGTCGAGCCGGGCGGTCACATGGCGCCCGTCTTGAATCTCGCCCGAGATGATCTTGCGCCCAAGCGGCGTCTCCAAGCCCTTCTGAATCGCCCGCTTGAGCGGGCGCGCGCCGTAAACCGGATCGTAGCCTGCAAGCACGAGGTGTCGCTTCGCCTCCGGCGTGAGCTCGAGCGTGATCCGCCGTTCCGCCAGCCGCTTGCGCAAGCGCTCCAACTGGATCTCGATGATCTCTGCGAGCTGCTCCTCGGTCAGCGCGTGGAAGACGATGATCTCGTCGACGCGGTTGAGGAACTCCGGCCGAAAGTGCTGGCGCAGCTCGTCGAGTACCGTCGCGCGCATCACCGCATACTCCGCGCCGGAGTAACCGCCCTTGTAGTCGAGGATGCGATGGCTTCCGACGTTCGACGTCATGATCAGGATCGCGTTCTTGAAATCGACCGTGCGGCCCTGACCGTCCGTGAGGCGGCCGTCGTCGAGAATCTGCAAGAGCACGTTGAAGACGTCGGGGTGCGCTTTCTCGATCTCGTCGAAGAGCACGACCGAATACGGACGGCGGCGGACCGCTTCGGTGAGCTGGCCGCCTTCTTCGAAGCCGACGTATCCGGGCGGAGCGCCGAGCAGCCGCGCGACCGTGTGGCGCTCTTGATACTCCGACATATCGATACGAATCATCGCGCGCTCGTCGTCGAACAGATAGACGGCAAGCGCACGCGCGAGCTCGGTCTTTCCGACGCCCGTAGGACCGAGGAAGATAAAGGAGCCGATCGGGCGATTGGGGTCGGCCAGACCGGAGCGCGAGCGCACGACGGCTTCGGCAACCGCATCGACCGCCTCGTCTTGCCCGACGACGCGCCGGTGCAGCTCGTCGGCGAGCTGCAACAACTTGATCGCCTCGCCTTCGAGCAGTTTAGTAACGGGAATGCCCGTCCAACGGCTGATGACCTCGGCGATATCCTGCTCGTCGACCTCTTCCTTCGAGAGACGCTTCGCACCGTCGCTGGAGGTCAAGTGCAGCTCTTCGGCCCGCAGCTGCTTCTCTAGGCCCGCAAGCGTGCCGTAACGCAGCTCGGCGACGTGGTTGAGATCGTACTGGCGCTCGGCCTGTTCGATCTGCACCTTGGTCGTTTCGATTCGCTCGCGCAGCGCGCGCAGGTCGACGGCCGCGCCCTTCTCGGCCGCCCACTGCCCCTGCAGGCGGTCTCGATCGACTTTGAGGGATGCGACCTCGCTCTCGAGCTTCTCGAGGCGCCGGGAGCTCTCCGCATCGCTCTCCTTACGCAGCGCCTCGCGCTCGATCTCGAGCTGCATGATGCGGCGGGTCAGCTCGTCGAGCTCCTGCGGCATCGAATCGATCTCGGTCCGCAGCTTGGCGGCCGACTCGTCGACCAAGTCGATCGCCTTGTCGGGTAAGAAACGGTCGCTGATGTAACGGTTGGAGAGCGTCGCCGCGGCAACCAGCGCCGAGTCTTTGATGCGCACGCCGTGGTGCGCCTCGTACTTCTCCTTGAGGCCGCGTAAAATCGAGATCGTGTCTTCAACACTCGGCTGGTCGACCAGCACCGGCTGGAACCGCCGCTCCAGTGCCGCGTCCTTCTCCACATACTTCCGGTATTCGCCGAGCGTAGTCGCGCCGATCATGTGGAGTTCGCCGCGCGCGAGCATCGGTTTCAGCAGGTTGCCGGCGTCCATCGAGCCTTCGGTTTTCCCCGCACCCACGACCGTGTGCAGTTCGTCGACGAACAGCACGATCTGCCCCTCGGAACTTTGCACGTCTTTGAGGACCGCCTTGAGCCGTTCTTCGAATTCGCCGCGATACTTCGCCCCGGCGATGAGCGCGCCCATATCGAGCGAAACGATGCGCTTCTCCTTCAGACCTTCCGGGACGTCCCCGCGCACGATGCGTTGCGCCAGCCCCTCGACGATGGCGGTCTTGCCGACGCCCGGCTCGCCGATGAGCACGGGGTTGTTTTTCGTGCGCCGCGAGAGCACTTGGATAACGCGGCGAACCTCGTCGTCGCGGCCGATCACGGGATCGAGCTTGCCGCGCTCGGCTTCGCGCGTCAGATCTCGGCCGTAGCGTTCCAGGCTCTTATAGGTGCCTTCGGGATTCTGCGTTGTGACCCGCTGGTTGCCGCGGACGTCGCGCAGCGCGGCGAGCAACTTGTCGCGCGTGAGGCCCGCGTCGCGCAAGACGCGGCCGGCCGCCCCGCCGGAGTGCAGCATCGCGAGCAAGACGTGTTCGACCGAGATAAAGTCGTCTTGCAGCGACTTCGCATCGCTCTCGGCCTGCGTCATAAGGCGCGTTAACTCGGGAGCGACGGTCACCTGCGCGCTGTCGGCATTCGAACCGGTCAGGCGCGGCAAAGCGCCGATCGCCTGATCGGTACTCCGCGAAAGCCTCCGAACGTCGGCCCCTGCTTTCGCGAGCACGTCGCGAGCGATCCCTTGGTCTTGATCGATAAGGGCGGCGAGCATGTGCTCGGGGGTCGTCTGCGCGTTGTGTTCGTTGAGGGCGCGCGTGTAAGCGGCGTTGAGCGCGTCCTGTACGCGCTCGGTCATGCGGTCTGCGTTCATGGCTCGCACCTCATAACGGCGGAGCGGGCGCCAGCGGTTGCACTTCCAAAGCGCGAACCGCATCGATGGCGGTGAGATGCCGCCGTTTCGCGGCGTCGTCCAAGAACGACGCGTGAAAACCGTTCTTTGCGAGCGTGACGACGTCGTCGTCGGAGAGCGCCAGCGCGCGAACGGACTCCGCGTAATTCTCGTTGACGTAACCTCCGAAATAGGCCGGATCGTCTGAGTTTACGGTCGCGAGCAGACCGAGATCGAGCATCGCCTTGAGAGGATGGTGCGCGAGGCCCTCTACCACGTGGAGCCGCACGTTCGAGAGTGGGCAAACCGTCAAGGGCATCTTCATGCGGCGCAGGCGATCGACCAGCCGCGCGTCCTCGAGGGAGCGGATCCCGTGGTCGACGCGCGAGACCTTCAAAATATCGAGCGCCTCCCACACGTATGCCGGCGGACCCTCTTCGCCCGCGTGAGCGACCGTAAGGAAACCCTCGGCTCGCGCGCGATCGAAGACGAGTTCGAACTTCGACGGCGGGTTTTGCCGTTCGGCCGAATCCAACCCCACGGCGACGATCCGGTCGCGATAGGGCAGCGCGCTCTCGAGCGTCTCCATCGCCGACGCCGCCGAGAGATCGCGCAGGAAGCACATGATCAGCTTCGTCGTCATGCCGAAGTGGGATTCGCTCTCGCGCAGCGCCGACCACAGGCCTTCGACCACCGTTTCGAGCGGGACGCCGCGGCTCGTGTGCGACTGCGGATCGAAGAATATCTCCGCGTGCTTGACGTTTTGCGCGCTGGCGCGCCGCAGATACGCCACCGCCATATCGTGGAAATCGCGCTCGGTGCGCAGGACGGTGACGCCCGCGTAATAGAGGTTCAAGAACGACTGGAGATCGGAGAACGCGTACTCGGCACGCAGCGCGCCGACGCTCGGGTAGGCCAGGCGTACGCCGTTGCGCTCCGCCATCTCGAAGATGCTCTCGGGTTCGAGGGTGCCTTCGATATGGAGGTGGAGTTCGGCTTTGGGAAGCGTGGCGACGTCGATCATGGCGTCTTTTGCCTGCGCGCGCGCAAGACGCGCACGTCGCCGCTACGCACCGTGATGCCGTGAGAATCGCACCACTCGAGCAATGGAACGGCGAACTTGCGCGAGGTCCCTAACAAATCGCGAAACTGAGCCATCGTCATCTGCTTTTCGGCACGGATGAACGTTTCGACCTTCGCGTGGATCTCGGCGATCTGCGTGCCTCGGTAGAGGCACTCTCCGACTTTCACGAGCGCGCCCTTGGCCAGAAGGGTTTCGAACGCCGCCCCGATACCATCGACGCGCGACTGCTTGACGCGTGCGACGACGTCGGCTAGCGACGCCGGAGCGAAGGGCGCCGCCGGATCGACCGGAACGGCCGCATCGAAGAGCGCTCTCTGCGCGGGTGCGAGTTTGGGCGTATGGTCGCTTCTGCAATAATAGCCCGCGCGATTGGCAATCCGCCCATCGTCCGCGAAGGCACCCAACAGGCGAACGAGGAGCGCTTCGGGCATCGCGAGAGCTCGTGAGAGCGCGAGCGTCGTCATGCCCATGGACCACGGTTCGCGTTCGTGGCGCTCGCCCAGGTGCGCCAGCACGCGGTCCAAGAACGCCTGCGCGGACCGCATCTCGACGAACGCGACGGGCCGCTGCAAACGCAGGGCGTCGCCGCGCTCGAGCAGCGCGCCGAGCGCAGCGCCGACCGCATCTTCGCGCAGGTTCGCCTCGCGGGCGATCGCATCGGCCTCGAGGGCCTCGAGGCCGTGCGCGCGCAGCACGCCCAGTACGCCGGCATCCTGCGTGCCGACCGGCTCGTAGGCAGTCCCGACCGCGCCGGAGGCTCCTTCGACGCGCCCGCCGCCAAGCAGCGTCTTGGGCGACATGCGGCGCACGACGAACGCCGTACCGGGATAGGCGACGGTCTTGGTGCGCAGGAAGAGCCGCCCGAGTACCGGGGCGTCGTCCGCAGGCGGTTCCTCGAACAGCAGCGTTCCGAGAATCTCGGCGGAACCTATGTACGCGCGCACGTGGTTGCGCCGGCGCAGGATCGGCAGGCCCTGCGGCAATGCTTCGAAACGAACCTCGAAAGCGGCCGCAGCATCGAATTGCAAGCTGCCGAGCACCTCGCCGCGAGCGATCTCGTGCACCTCGACGCCCGGCAGGTTGGCTGCGACGCGCGAACCGCCGTTCGCGCGCTCGGCTCGCCGGCCGAACGTCTGTAAACTGCGTACGCGTACGATCTTGCCGCTCGGCTCGAGCTTTACCCGGTCGCCGACGGCGATCGAACCCTGCAGCAGAGTCCCCGTGACGATCGTCCCGTGGCCCGGCAGCGCAAAGACGCGGTCTATGGGCAGATAGGCCGGCGCGTCGGCGTTGCGCGCCGGGAGCGAACGCAACTCGCTTTGAATCATCACGCGCAACGCATCCATACCGCTGCCGGTCACGGTCGAGACGGCGATCAGCGGAGCGCCGGCGGCGATCGTGCCGCGCAGCGATTCGGCTACGCTCTCCGCCGCGAAATCCAGGGCTTCGTCATCCAGCAGATCGGACTTGGTGAGGACGACGAGCGTTCGCCGAACGTTGAGGAAACGCAGGATCTGCAGGTGCTCGAGCGTCTGCGGCATCGCGCCTTCGTCTGCCGCGACCGCCAGCAGCAAGAGATCCATGCCGGCGGCACCCGCGAGCATATTGTGCAGGAAGCGCTCGTGCCCCGGAACGTCGACGATCCCGGCTTCGGTGCCGTCGTCGAAGCGCAGGTGCGCGAATCCCAGGTCGAGCGTCATGCCACGTAGGCGTTCCTCGAGCCAGCGATCGGGATTGGTGCCGGTCAGCGCGGCGACGAGCGACGACTTCCCGTGGTCGACGTGGCCCGCAGTCCCGACGATGTGCATCGCTACCGGATCGCAGCCTGCAGCGCCGTAAGCACGGCGGCGTCCTGTTCCGGGGCGACCGTTCGCAGGTCAAAGAGCAAGGCGCCGTTCTCGACGCGCCCCACGAGAGCGGGCTCTCCTCGGCGCAATCTAGCCGCGAACGCATCGGCTCCGGCGGGCGGGCGCAGGGAGACCGCAATCGAGGCGATCTCGGTCTCCGGCAGGCAACCGCCGCCGACGCGCGCGCTGCTCTCCATCACGCAAGCGCCGAGTACGGCCGGCAGCTCGTCCACGTAGCGCTGCGCGCGCGACCGAAGCTCCCGCTGCGGTGCGCCGAGCATGCGGTAGAGCGGGATGGCTTCGAGGCCCTCCGCGGAGAGATAGAGCCGCAGCGTCGCGCCCAAAGCTGCGATCGTCGACTTGTCGACGCGCAGGGCACGCAGGAGCGGATTGTCGCGCAAACGCGCGATCAGCGGTGCGGTGCCGACGACGATGCCGGCCTGCGGCCCGCCCAAGAGCTTGTCGCCGGAAAACGCGACCGCGTCGATGCCGTCGCGCACGGCCTCCTGCACGGTGCGCTCGTGCGGCAAACCGTACGCGGCCAGATCGACGAGCGCTCCGCTGCCGAGGTCTTCGACGACGGGCACGCCCACGCGCTTACCGAGCGCCGCGAGTTCCTCGGGCGGCACGTCGTGCGTGAAACCGGAGATCCGGTAATTCGAGGCATGCGAGCGCAGGAGCAGCGCGGTATTCGGCGTCAGCGCGCGCTCGTAATCGCGCAGGTAGACTTTGTTGGTCGCGCCGACTTCGACTAAGCGGGCGCCGCTGCGTTCGAGTACGTCCGGTAAGCGAAAGCCGCCGCCGATCTCGATGAGCTGATTGCGCGCGACGATCGCCTCGCGCCCCTTTGCGAGCGTGTCGAGAATCAAAAGCACGGCCGCCGCGCAATTATTGACGACGAGAGCGTCCGGCGCGCCGGTGATCGCCGTCAGCAGCGCCGTCACCCGTGCGTAGCGCGAACCGCGGGCGCCGGCCTGCAGATCGAACTCGAGATTGGAGTAACCACCTCCGATCCGGCGAACCGCATCGAGCGCCGCCGGAGCGAGCGGCGCGCGCCCGAGGTTCGTATGAAGCAGTACCCCGGTCGCGTTGATCGTTTCGAGCAGCGTCTGCGTACGCTCGCGCTCCAGGCGATCGATTACGCCCGCCAGCAACGCCTCATACTCCGGAAGAGGAACGCGGCTTCGCGCGTCATCGAGCTCGCCGGCGATCGCGCGCTTGACGTTTTCGCGGCCGAGCGCGAACTCGTAGCGGCGCACGGCAGGCTCGTCGAGGAACCGGTGCACCGCCGGGATCGCGGCGAGCGACTCCCGCCCGTTCAAGCGGGATTCAGGTGTCTGCTCAACATCGACGCGATCGTCTGTTCGGGGACGTATCCCACGATGCGATCGACGGCCTGGCCGCCCTTGAAGAGAATCAAACACGGTATGCCCGATACCTGGTAGGTTCCGGCCAAGCTCGGGTTTTCATCGGTATTGAGTTTCATGAACTTCGCCTTGCCCGCATGAGAAGCGGCGACTTTCTCTACGATCGGCGAGAGCATCTTACACGGACCGCACCACGGCGCCCAGAAATCGACCAGCACGGGCTGCTCGTTCCCCAGGACTTCCTGCTGAAAAGTGGCTTGCGAAACGTCTGCTATTGCGCTCATGGTTTTTCGTTCGATCCTCCAGTCATATGTAACACCCGTTACCGGGCCGTGAGTTGCGTCTACGCTAACGTGAAAACGGCGCATCCGCGCTGCGCGCTCCGCGCCCCCCGTCGGCAAAGCCGCCGGGGCCCCCGGCCTTCGGCCCCAGTCGCATTTTCAACCGGGCCGCGAGTTGCACCTAAGCTAACGTGAAAACGGCGCATCCGCGCTGCGCGCTCCGCGCCCCCCGTCGGCAAAGCCGCCGGGGCCCCCGGCCTTCGGCCCTCGCGCATTTTCATCCGCTTCCGTGTGGCCCCCGGGGCCATGGCTTACGATCGGCTAGATCTCCGGCTGCTGCGGCTCGCCGGTAATGCCGGTGATCTGTTCGGCCTGCTTACCCATATTGGTTATGGCTATCACCTCGTCGCCATCACCCAAACGCTGCAGGCGAACCCCTTTGGTAGAGCGGCCCGCTTTGCGAATATCTCCGACCTTCAGGCGGATTACCTGATTGGCGGAAGTGATCATGAGAATTTCGTCGTCGCGCGCCACCATTATTTGGTCGACCACGTGGCCGATGTCTTCGCGCTCCTTGGCGAATGCCTTGACCCCCTTGCCGCCGCGCGACGTATGGCGGTACTCGTCGATCGCGGTCCGTTTACCGAAGGCCCTGGAGGTGACCAGCAAGACCTCCTTGCGGTCCTCTTCGACGACGTCCATCGCGACGACGGAGTCTCCGCGATCCAGCGACATCGCCTTGACGCCGCGCGCGTTGCGACCCATGGGGCGGACGTCCTTCTCGTTGAAGTGTACGGCCATCCCGACGGTCGACCCGAGGATGATATCGCGCGATCCGTCCGAGAGATCGACCGCGAGCAGCTCGTCTCCCTCGTCGAGGTTGATGGCGTTGAGGCCGTTGCGGCGCACGTTGGCGAACGCCTCGAGCTTCGATTTCTTGATGACGCCGTTCTTGGTAACCATGACGAGATACTTCTCGCCTTGAAACTTGTCGATCGGGAAGACCGCCGAGACTTGCTCGCCCGGGGGCAGCGTCAACAGATTCACGAGCGCCGTGCCGCGCGCTTGCCGCGTCGTATCAGGGATCTCGTAGCCCCGCAAGCGATAGATGCGGCCCTTGTTCGTAAAGAACAGCACGTGATCGTGCGTGCTGGTCGTAAAGAAATTTCGCACGACGTCTTCACGCTTGAGATTGCTGATGCCGATCACGCCGCGGCCGCCGCGGTTTTGCGTCTTGAACGTGTCCGTCGAAACGCGCTTGATGTAACCGCCGACCGTATACGTAACCACGACCTCGGTGTCCGGAATCAGCGCCTCGACGGAGAACTCGTCTTCGGCCGGCACGATCGCCGTACGGCGCTCGTCGCCGAAGCGCTTCTTCATATCCAGCGCCTCGACTCGCACGATCCCGGCGATGCGCCGGTCGCTCCCGAGAATATCTT
>JAKAPQ010000231.1 GCA_021806945.1 bacterium
TTGAAGTTCTCCACAGTATAGCCGCAAAGGTCCGGAGAACGCAATCGGACTGCTCGATAAGGAGGCTCTCGTTCGTGACTGAGATTGCAAGGGTCGGCGTCTGCGGCGCCGGCTTGATGGGAAGCGGAATCGCTCAAACCGCCGCCGCCGCCGGCTTCGAGGTCGTCTTGATGGAGGTCTATGCTGCGGCGCTGCAGCGCGGTACGGCCTCAGTCGCGGCAGCGCTCGATAGGGCCGTCGCGAAGCAGCGCATGACGCAAACCGAGCGCGACGCCGTCTTCGGCCGCATCGCCGCGACCACCGAGGTTAAGGATCTTAAGAATTGCGATATCGTCATCGAAGCCATCGTCGAGAACGTCGCGATCAAGACGGCGCTCTTCAAGCAGCTCGACGATCTGCTCGCCGCGCACGCCATTATCTGCACGAATACCTCGAGCCTCTGCGTCATCGAGCTGGCGGCCGCCACCAAGCGCCCCGACAGAGTGGCGGGCCTGCACTTCTTCAACCCCGTTCCCGTGATGAAGCTCGTCGAAGTGGTGCGAACGATCGCGACGACGCCCGAGACGATCGATAGACTCTTCGCGTTCGCGCAAAGACTCGGTAAGGAACCGATTCACGCGAAAGACACGCCGGGCTTCGTCGTCAACCGCCTGCTCGTACCCTACCTGCTCTACGCGATTCGCGTTTACGAAGATGGTTTGGCGAGCAAAGAAGATATCGACAAAGGCATGAAGCTCGGGTGCGGGTACCCGATGGGTCCCTTCGAGCTGCTCGATTTCGTAGGCCTCGACACGACCTATTTCATCGCGCAGATCATGTTCGACGAGTTCAAAGACCCGATGATGGCGCCGCCGACGCTCCTCAAGCGGATGGTTCTCGCGGGCCGTTACGGCCGCAAGAACGGAAAAGGTTTCTACGATTATGCCTGATGGATCGTTCGAGCATATCCTCGTCGAACGCGAAGGTCCCGTCGCAACGATCGTGCTCGACCGCCCGAGCGTACTCAACGCCCTCAACGCGCAGCTCCTTCGCGAACTTTCGAGCGCGCTGCGCGAACTCGAACGCAGCGACGACGTTCGCGCGATCGTGGTGACCGGTGCCGGCGAGAAGGCCTTCGCCGCCGGAGCCGACATCGGCGAGCTGAACGCAACGCCTAACGCCGTTCGCGGCGCGCAGACCGCGCGCGACGGCCAGGCCGTCACGCTGCAGATCGAACGCCTGCGCAAGCCCGTCATCATGGCCATCAACGGCTTTGCCCTCGGTGGCGGCTGCGAACTCGCAATGGCGGGCGATATCCGCATCGCCGCAGAGCACGCGAAGTTCGGTCAGCCGGAGGTCAACCTCGGCTTGATTCCCGGGTATGGCGGATCGCAGCGCTCGACGCGGCTGGTCGGTAAAGGCATGGCCGCGTACCTCTGCTTGACCGGCGAGACGATCGACGCGCGCGAAGCGCTGCGGATCGGTCTGGTACAGAAAGTCGTTCCGCTCGCCGACCTGCGCGGAGAAGCCCGCAGGATCGCGCTCGCCATCGCAGCCAAGGCTCCGCTCGCCATAGAAGCCTGCAAACGCGTCATCAACGAAGGTGCGGGCCTGCCGTTACCGGCCGCACTGGAACTCGAAGCCTTGGCCTTCGGCACGCTCGTGGACACCAACGATTTCCGCGAAGGCACCGGCGCCTTCCTCGAAAAGCGCAAACCCGATTGGAAGGGAGACTAGGAGGCTGTCGGAGTTGAGCCGTTTTCGGATTTGGTGCCGAATTTTGTTCGGAGACGAGGCGCGAAGAAGCCGCGCCAGCGCGCATCCTGCGCTACGCGGCACCTCAGCTTCCGTGCGGAATGGGAGCGAAGCCGTAGCTTCGTGACTGATGAGCAACGAAGTATTCGGGAAAAAGGCGGCCCAAAGACGGAAACGTGCTTAACTCCGACAGTAAGCCATGGCCCCGGGGGCCACATGGAAGCGAATAAAAATGCACTGGGGCCGAAGGCCGGGGGCCCCGGCGGCTTCGCCGACGGGGGCGCGGAGCGCGCAGCGCGGATGCGCCATTTTCACCTCAGCCTCCTAGCGGCGCAACTGCCGTTCCGCATGGCCCATGTTGAGTTCGATCGCCGGGTTGAAGCCCGTCCACGTCGCTCGGATTCGCCCGCGCGGGTCGATGACCACCATCGTCGGAAAGCCGCGCAGATCGAAGAATCCCGACGAGAGTGCCTGCGGGTCCAAGGCGACGTGTTTCATGCCGTGGGCTCGCGCGAAAGCGGCCACGACCGCTCGCGGCTCACCGACATCGATGGGGACGACGGCGACCCCCGGATGATGCCGGGCGTAGGATTCTACGAGCGGCAGGGAGAGTTTGCACGGCTCGCACCACGACGCCCAAAAATCCAAGAAGACGACGCGGCCGCGCTGCTGCGCCAGCACGAACGGCCTGCCGGCGAGCGTCGCGTAGGCGACGCGCGGCGCCGGGTATGCCGCGGAACGATCGAGGTCGCGCGGCGCGATCAGCAGCCTGTATGCGACGTACGCAATGATGGCCAGGGCGAGCAGATCCCACACGCGGCCGATCGTCCACCAGC
>JAKAPQ010000059.1 GCA_021806945.1 bacterium
GCGACCGGCGCTCAGAGCATCACGGCCGGTGCCGGGCCCGGCGGCGCCGGCACCGGCCAAAGCGGCACTGGGAACGGCACCGGCGGCGCGCCGGCGGCCAACGAGCCGTGCGGCTACGTCGAATTCGTCAACGTCGGCGGCCTCTCGAAATACGACCGGCGCACCGGCGGTTATTTCGTGAACATCCGCATGACCGTCCACTTCCCCGACCATCATACCGAGTCGGTGCTGCTCGATTATCCTTGGTACTATCCGAGCCAAGCCGCTAATCCGTGGTCGGCGCAGAACTTGGCGAATCCGAACTTCCCCGTTACGCTCCAGACGCCGCCGCCCGGCCAAGCCCAAAACGAGCCGCCTCTGCTGCAATACGTGATCGCCCACTCCACGCCCGACGGGTACACGCTGCTCAAGAACTGCCCGGGAGGCGCTTCCACGGGCATGTGAAACACGCACCGTCGGCGCCCGGTACACCTTAGGTGAATACCAGGTGAATACCGCGCACGCGCTTTGGAGGCGTCCTATGCGAGTTTCGTTCCCTTTGGCAACGCTCTTTGCCACCGTCGCCCTGGCCGGCTGCTTCAGCTTCGGCGGCCACATCAGCAGCAGCCACGCCTACCACCAAAGCCTGCACCGGAGCTTCGCGACCTCCGGACCGGCGAGCGTTCACCTGACGAACGTCTCGGGCAGTATCGCGGTCCGAGCCTGGAACAAGCCGGGGGTCCAGATCGACGCATTAAAATACGGCGGTTCGCGACGGGACCTCACGGAGACCGACATCGTGATCGACCGCAGCGGCAACACCATTCGCGTGTACACCAAGTATCTGAAGCAAGACGGTGCCTTCGGGCTCGACGTGCACCACGGCGCTAGCGTCGACTACACGCTGCACGTGCCGGCGCGAACGGCCCTCGAGATCGCGAACGTCTCCGGCTCGATTCGCGTCGAGGGCATCGCCGGCCCCGTGCATATCGCCGACGTGAGCGGCAGCATCAGCGCTACCGGCGACGGCGGGGACATTCGCATCGCCACCACCTCCGGCAGCATCGATGCCTCGGTGCCGCGTCTGGCCGGAAGCACCTCGGTCGACATCGCGACGATGAGCGGCAGCATCCATCTGACGATCCCCAAGAACAGCAGCGCCTCGCTGAAGATCGGGACCGCCGCCGGTTCTATCTCGAGCACGTTCCCGCTGCAAGTGAAGAAAGAGGCCGTGGGCAGCTCCGCGACCGGAACCATCGGCCACGGATCCGCGAGCGTTCACCTCGCTACGATGGCCGGTTCGATCTCGATCGGCTCGAATTAACGCCATGAGCAGAACGCTTTTCGTCGCTGCCGCGCTTGCATTCTTAGCGTTCGGGGCGGCACCCGGGACGGCCCGGCCGCAGACGCCCTACATCTTTCAAAATCCGACCTTGAGCCGCACGCAGATCGCATTCGAATGGGGCGGCGATATCTGGCTCGTCTCGCGCTCGGGCGGCCAGGCGCGACGCCTGGTGACCGGGTTCGATCTCGAAGGCGCGCCGTATTTTTCGCCCGACGGTTCGAAGATCGCGTTCAGCGGCGACTACAACGGCAACGTGGACGTCTACGTCGTCCCCTCAACCGGTGGCGCGCCCCGCCGGCTCACCTACCATCCCGGTGCGGATATCGCGGTGGGCTGGACGCGCGATGGGAAAAACGTCCTTTTCCGTTCGGGTCGCGCGAGCTACGCCGACGAGAACATGCTCTACACCGTGCCCGCCACCGGCGGCTTTCCGAAACCGCTGCCGCTCGCGATGGCGGAGTTCGGTTCGTTCTCACCCGACGGCACGCACTTGGCCTACGTGCCGACGGCCGAATGGGAGCCGCAGTGGCAAGGCTACCGCGGCGGGCAAACCACACCCATTTGGATCGCGAATCTCGCTAACTCGAGCGTCGTCAAGATCCCACGCCCCAACTCCAACGACCGCAATCCCATGTGGGTCGGCAGCACGGTCTACTTCTTGTCGGACCGCGCCGGTCCGGCCACGCTCTACGCCTACGATACGCAGACGCGCCGCGTGCGGCAACTCGTCGCTAACCACGGCTTCGACATGCTCTCCGCGAACGCAGGGCCCGGCGGGATCGTCTACGCTCAGCTTGGGTCGATGCATATCTACGACTTCGCGACGCACGCGGTACGCGCGGTCCCCGTCACGATCGCAGCCGATATGCCGCAATTGCGGCCGCACTGGATAAAGGTCGGCGACCAGATTCAGAACGCGAACATCTCGCCGAGCGGCGTACGCGCGGTCTTCGAAGCGCACGGCGATATCTTCACCGTTCCCGCACGGCACGGCGACGTCCGCGACATCACCGATACGCCTGCCATCGCCGACCGCGACCCGGCCTGGTCGCCGAACGGGCGTTGGATCGCGTACTTCTCCGATCGCTCCGGCGAATACGCTCTGCACGTAAAGGACCAAGAGGGCTTGCGCCCCGCGCGCGTCATTCCCTTGCCGTCCCCATCGTTCTTCTACACCCCGACCTGGTCGCCGGATAGCAAGAAGATCGCCTACACCGACAAGCATATGAACTTGTGGTACGTGGATCTGGCGCACCCGAAGCCGGTACTTATCGACACCGCACCGTACGAATCGTTCGGCGTTTCGACCTTCAACGCGCAGTGGTCGCCGGATAGCCGCTGGATCGCCTACAACAAGCAACTCCCGAACTTTCTAAATGCGATCTTCGCCTACTCGATCGCGGATCGCCGCTCCACGCAGATCACCGACGGCATGAGCGATAGCCGCGATCCGGCCTTCGACAAGAGCGGAAAGTATCTCTATTTCTTGGCGAGCACGAATACGGGGCTCACGGCAAACGGGCTCGACATGACGAGCGACCAGCACCCGACCTCGAGCTCTCTCTACATGGCGGTCCTGCGAAACGACACGGTTTCGCCGCTTAAGCCGCGCGCCGCCAACGAGCCGGTGCCAGCCAGGCCCGGCGGAAAGGCGCACGCGAGTGCAGAGCCTGCGGCCGTGCGCATCGATTTCGCCGGCCTCTCGCAGCGCATCATCGCGTTACCCGTGCCTTCGGCCAACTACGTGCAGCTCGCGGCAGGTAAGGCCGGCGAGGTCTATCTCGTGCGTGCCCCGCTTACGAGCGTCACGCCGAATGCGCCGCCGATGTCGGTCCTCAAGTTCGACCTGCACTCGCGCAAGACGATCGAACTCGCAGACGGCATCTCCAATTTTGCCCTCTCGTTCGACGGCAATAAGATGCTCCTGCAAGAAGGGCCGCATTGGTCGATCGCCGGTACGGCTACGCCGGCCAAACCGGGCCAAGGAACGATCGCGACCGATGCGATGGATCTCCATTCGGTGCCGAAAGAAGAGTGGGCGCAGATGTACCGCGAGACGTGGCGCATCGAACGCGACTTCTTCTACGACAAACATTACGGCGGCCTCAACCTCGCGCAAGCGGAGCGCCGTTTTGCCGAGTTTCTTCCGGGCTTGGGATCGCGCGACGATCTCACGTTCCTCACGCACCAGATGCTCAGCTACCTATCGACCGGGCACATGTGGGTCGGGGGAGGAACGCAGCCGCGGATGCGGCACGTGAACGTCGGTCTCCTGGGCGCGGATTATACCGTAGCACACGACCGCTACCGGTTCGCGAAGATCTATAGCGGTGAAAATTGGAATCCGCCACTACAGGCGCCGCTCACGCAGCCGGGTGCGACGGTGCGCGCGGGCGAGTATCTGCTCGCCGTCAACGGCCGCCCGCTCTACGCAACCCAGAAGATCTACGAGTTCTTCGAAGAGACGGCGGGCAAGCAAACGACGATCGAGGTCGGGCCCAACCCCAGCGGCGCGGGCGCGAGAGAGATAACGGTGTTGCCCGTCGCCAACGAGCATGCGCTGCGCAACTACGCGTGGATCGAGCACAACCGGCGCGAGGTCGATCGCTTGAGCGGCGGAAAACTCGGCTACGTCTATCTGCCGGATACCGCGTACGGCGGCTTTACGAACTTCAACCGCTATTTCTTCGCGCAGGTGGACAAACAAGGGCTCATCCTCGACGAGCGCTTCAATCACGGCGGGCAGATCGCCGACTACATCATCGACCTCTTGAAGCGCAAGCCGATGAGCATGCTGGTGCCTCGCGACGGCAAGATCACGCTCGATCCGCCGCTAGCCGTCTACGGTCCGAAGGTCATGATCATCAACCAGTACGCCGGTTCGGGCGGCGACGCGATGCCGTGGTACTTCCGCAAGGCGCACATCGGCCCGCTGGTCGGCGTACGCACGTGGGGCGGACTCGTCGGCATCGGGGGTTATCCAACGCTCATGGACGGCGGCAGCGTCATGGCGCCGCGCATCGCGATCGGGGGCCTGCACGGGCATTGGGACGTCGAGGGGCACGGCATCGCGCCCGACGTCAAAGTCTGGCAGAACCCGCAGCTCATGCGCGAAGGGCACGATCCGCAGCTCGAAGCAGCCGTGCAGACCGCGATGCGCATGCTGCGCGAGCACCCGCTGCCACGGTACGTGCCGCCGCCCTACCCCAACCATCACGAACGTATCCCGCACTGATAGGGAGGAAGCACGCCGGCAAAGTGCAGATGCTACGGTCCCTATCATGAACGGTCCACCGACGACGCGCGACATCCTCGACCTCCTTCTCGATTTCCGCGATGCGGTCGGCTCCCGCTTCGATGCGGTCGACCGGCGTTTCGATGCAGTCGACCGGCGCTTCGATACGGTCGACCGGCGCCTCGATGGTATCGAAGAGCGGCTCGATAACCACAAGCTGCGCCTGGACTCGATCGATCGCCGCTTGGGGCGTCTCGAAACGTGCATCGAAACCGTCGAACGCCACTAGCCGCACGTTCTCCTCGTCGCAGAAGCCTTTCACAACACGCAGTTGTGGGAGGCTTTTTCATGGAATCAGTTCGTCAGCCGGCGATGCGAACGGTCGAGTTCGGCATCTATCGCGACGGCGACAACAACCTGGACGCATCACAAGGGGCTACGCTGGCACAGGCACTCCACGCCAGCGCAAAGGATTCGCGCATCGAATACACGGTGCAGGACACCACCGCACTTCGCCGGTCACGCGGCGATGTCGTGGAGGGCAATCTCCGCACCGACTCGTTCACGATCGCAGACGGGGCCCTCGGGCACGCGCAGGCCGGGAAGCCCCATAACATGGCCGATCCGAAGAACCTCGCCCGCTTCGTCGCGCAGGTGCTCGACAACGCGCAGGCGTCCGGCGCGAAGCAGACGTGGATCGAGCTGACCGACCACGGGGCCGGCGACGGCGGCGGCCTCGAAGCGGACTCGACCAAAGGGATCATGCGCATGCCCGACATGGCTGCGGCGATTGCCGAAGGCGTGAAGATCCACTCGCAAGAGCATCCCGAGGACGCCGGGCGCGGCGTCGACGGCGTAGTTGCGAACCAATGCTTGATGTCCAGTTTGGGCTTCGCCGACGCACTCTCGCACGCCGGAGTGAGATATCTCGCCGCCTCCCCGGAGACGATGGTCTCTCCCGGCGTCCCGAGCAACGTCGCCGACGCGATCGCAAAAAACCCGAACGATCCGCGAGCGATGGGCAAGGCGCTCGTTCATGACGTTATGCGCCAAAAATACGGCATGGACGGCCAGACGTGGGGACCCGCCGCAGCCTTCGACGTACTCGACCTCGACCGGGCAAAGATGCAGAGCGTCGAATCCTCCGTCAAGGAACTCAATGACGCCATAGCCTCCGAAAAAGGTAATGCCGGCGCCGTTGCGGCGCTGCGCGAGGATGCAAAAAGCGTTCCCGGCATGGTGCGTTTCCACGGCGCCACGCCCGACATGCCCTGGCACGCCGATCGCCCCGCTATCGAGCTGTACGGCACCATCGCAAGTGACGGGCGTTTGGACGCGCGGCTTCGCAAAGACGCTGCCGGAGCGCAATCGGCGGTCGAGAACCTCGTCGTCGCGCACAAAGAAAGCCACAGCTTCGGTCCGTTTGACGGCGACAGCTACGCCGACGCGGCCGGCCCGACCACGCACTTCCCCGTCAACCCTGCGCAGATCGATCCCTGGGCGCCCAAAGTGAGCGAAACGAAGAATCGCTTCTTCGCGGAAACCGACGCCGCAGCCGCGGAGCGGGTCATCGCGTAGAGGATATCTGGCGGGCGCAGTGCCCGACTTGCCGGGTCTTCGGGGTTATCGGCGGGTCGCTGCCGGAGGAGCAGTTTTTTTGGGCCGCCCCCCTTTTCGCCCGTTCGCTCGCGCCGCCGCGCGCTTCTCAAGAGTCTTTTTCGATCCCCCGAGCCTGGCGAAGTTCCGGGCGGCATTGCTGTTGAGCACGTCTGAAACGAGTCCCGGGACGTAAATATCCACGTCGAGGCGAGGTACGGAGATTGAATCTCGCAGCGGTGAAATGACAATGCCGCGCATCTGCTCTTGCGTTGCCGTTGACAGTTCCTCGATGGCCGCGAGTGGAATCTCCAGCCGCGTTCCGTTGCGGAACCGGAGAAACAGCGTGCGATTCTGGGTTGTGCGAACTTCCTCGATAGCGCTGGGCGCATCGGCGATCTCCCTACCCCTGACCCGTGCGGCTTCGATCTCCTTATCGCTAAGAATTACAACTTTGGAGCCCATGGCATCTTTCTCAACTCCTTCGTGATGAGTGTTTTCTCTGCATGGACGATCTCCGCAGCGCGACGCAACTCGGTGTCCGTCATGCCGCCGTCAGAGAGAAGCGTCACCTTCCCGCTCTCGATTGCGAAGCGAGCCTCCTTGCCATCCTTCCATACATGCACGTGCGGCGGGAGATGGTCGCGCGTGCTGACTTTCACGCTGAAGCCTTCACGCTGGAGGATCGTAGGGGTCACGCCTCAACTATAACCCAACAGGTTAGGTTATGCAAAGCGCTCCCAGCCAGATATTGCGGTCGGCGCCAACAACATCGTTGCACTTTCTGAGCGGTGGAGACGACGGCTCCGTCGGATTGCATCGGGGCAAAGCGGCTTAGGGATCTACCGCGGCCTCTTCGATCGTAAGCGTGCGCGCGTCGGCATCGAGCGTCGCCCGGGCGCCGATTGGGATGGTCCACTGCTCCTCGATGTGGCCGATGAGCGCCCCGCGCAAGGACGGCACCGCAAGATCCCGCAAGCGGTCGTCGATGGCCTGCACCGATCCGAAGGAGTCGGGCGTTCGTGCGTCCTCCGGCACGTCGCAGTTGTGGAAGCGACCGGCAACGATACCTGCCGCGTTGCCCAACCCGCCCGAGAGGCGCATCTGCGTCAGCATGCGGTCGATGCGATACGGCGCCTCGTCGACGTCTTCGAAGAAGAGCAGCGTGTCGCGCGTGTCGACGGCGTACGGCGTGCCGATCAACGCGGCCAGCAGTGAGAGGTTCCCGCCTGCCAATCGCCCACTCGCAGTACCGCTGCATATCGTTTCCATCTCCGGCACGTGCAGCGTGCCCAGCGGCCGCGCGACGCAGACCGCGCGGCGCAGTGCGTCGACGACCATCTGCGTGAACGGCGAGATCGCCGCGACGGGCCCGTGAAACGTCACCAGATCCGAGCGAGCGCTAACGGCATTGAGCAGCGCCGTGAGATCGGAGTACCCGAGCAGCACCTTCGGGTCTGCGCGCAGCGCGCCGTAATCGAGCAGATCGAGGATGCGCAGCGTGCCGTAACCGCCGCGCATCGCGAAGATCGCGCGAATATCCGGATCGCGCGCCGCAACGTTGAAATCCTCGGCTCGCTGCGCGTCGCTGCCGGCAAGATAGCCGTAACGTTCTAACGCGTTCGCTCCAACGCGCGGGCGCAAGCCGAGTACCTCGACCGCAGCGCAGGCGCGCTGCAGATCCTCGGGTCCATCCAGCGGGCCGGCGGGCGCGATCAGCGCGACGGCGTCGCCTTCGCGAAGTGCGGGCGGCTTGCGCATCTCAGCGCACCAGTTCCGCGCGCTCGGGATAGATCGGGCGGTTGACGATCGCCTCAAGCGCGGAAGGCTGCGCCTTCAAGACGAGATCGCAGAAGCGCGCGAAATCCTCGCGTTCGGCCTCGCCCTCGGCGAAGCGCTCGTTTTTTGAGAGGTCGATCTTGCCGGTTACGGGCTGAAAGCGCACGTAGCGGCCGTCGTCGTCGGTCCCGAGCTCCACCAGGTCTTCCTCTTCGAAGATGTGCAACGCTGCGGCGACGGTACGTTCGTCGGCCTTGCCGATCTCGAGGATGCGAGCGATATCGACGTGCGAGAGGCGCAGTACGCCGCCGGACGCCAATCCTCGCATCCCCTTGTAGAGCTCGCGCAGCACCCCGATCGTTGGAGAACTGCGGTCGATAATGTACTCGTTGATGCGCCGGTCGGCGTCGCCGAAGAGCAGATGAACCTGCGCGTCCCCGCCGTCGCGCCCCGCGCGCCCGGCCTGTTGGTTGAACGAAGTGAAATCGAAGTTCAGGTGGTAGAGCACGACGTGGCGCACGTCGGGCAGGTCGATGCCTTCGCCGAAGGCCGAGGTCGCCACGACCACGCGCAGCGCGCCTTCGCGAAACAACTGCTCCACGCGCGCGCGATCCGGCGAGTTCATTCCGGCATGGTAGAACATGACCTCGTTCCCGTACGTCTTTCGCAAAGCGTCGGCCGTCTTCGTCGCCTCGGCGCGCGAATTGCAGTAGACGATAGCCTTGCCGCCGTCACCAAAGACGCGGCGCAGGTACTCGGCCTTCTCCTTGGTCGCGCGGGCGTCGACGATATGCAGATTCTCGCGCACGGTCGGATCGATAACCCACGCGTCCACGCGCAACTCGCGACGTATATGTTCGAAGGCTTCGGCGCCGGCGGTCGCCGTCAGCGCGAGCACCTGCGGATCGCCGAGCGCCGCAATGGTTCGGCCCAAGCGCCCGTAAGCGGCGCGGTGCTTGGATTCGAAGAGATGATGTGCCTCATCGACGACTACCAGCGACGGGCGGCTCTTGCCGGTGAACGCATCGTAATGGAACTGTAGAAACTCCGGCGTAGAAAGAATCACGTCCCAGTCCCCGGTGTGGAGCGCCTGCATCAGATCCTCGCGCTCTTCGCTCGATATCGCACCGTTAGCCCGGTGGATGCGCAAGCCGAAGCCGTCCAAACGGCGCGATAGCGCGTCGTACTGATCGTTCGCGAGCGCCCGCAGCGGATAGAGGACGAGCGTCTTCTGCTCGCTCTCGAGCGCGCGGCACGCCGCCGCGTATTGGAAGCAGTACGATTTCCCCCGGCCGGTCCCGAATACGGCCAGCGTGTTCTTGCCGGCATCGACGCGCGCCAGCACGGCCAACTGCGCTTCGCGCGGCTGCCGGTCGCCGATGAGCGCCGCGCGCACCGCATCGCCGCGCCCGTGCGCGCGTTGTAACCCGCCGTCTTGCGAGCGCGCGGACTCCGCCGCGATGCGCTCGACCAGGATATTGACGCCGCGGTGACGCGTCCCCACTCCCGCCGCCGCGGCCGTTCCGCCCGTCAACGATTCGATGCGTGCGCGATAGCGCGTACCGGAATCCATGCGCTGCGCGACGTGCATGGCGATCTCTTTGCGCAGAAAGCCGACCTGAAGTTGTCCGTACCTCACGGCGATCGCGTTTGCGTCGTGCGGGTTATCGGGCTGCCGCTCGAGAGCGAGCTCGTACCCTTCGCGCAGCCCTGCGACGACGTCTTGTCTCCCCTCGAACGAGACGCCGACGATCTTCGTGTGAAAGCGGTGCGCCTCGCCGATACTCGCGAAGGGTTCGCGGACGAGATAGCTCGCGCTCTCGCGGTACGCGCGCTCGACGAAGTCGTCTCTTCCCTCTTCAGGCGTACCCCTCGTACCGCCGTCGCCCTTCGACCGGCTCAGGGTGACAGAATCCCCCAGAGCGTCGCCAACGCACCCCGTCATCCCGCGCGCGTCGCCCGCCAACCCAACCGCGTCGCCTGTCGTCCCGAGCGTCTCGCCTGTCATCCTGAGCTTGTCGAAGGAGGCGAGGGCGCGTTCGAATGCGGTCTCCGAGGCGGTCGGAGCCGGGAGGCGGTCAGTCGTTCTGCGGGTGCGTGGGCTCATGCTCCGGCGCGGGCTGCTCCTCGGGTTCGAACTCGTCGAGGTTCAGGTGAATCTCTTCGTGACCCTGATCGTAGGCCGCGTCGTGCATGCCTGCGTTCTGCGCATCCAGTGGATCGAGCGGTTCTTCCGTACCGTCGTCGTACGCCGGCGCCTCTTCCAGCGCCGGCGCGGCTTCGTCACGCTTGCGCTTGTAACGCGCCGGTGCGGCCGGGCCGCGAGCCGACTTCGCCTTGGCACGGCGCTCGCGGCGGGCCGCCACGATGTCCTCACGAGCCGCACCGCCGTGCGCGCCGATCGCTTTGGACTCGGCAACCGAGCGCGCCGATCGCGTGCGATCGACGCCGACGCCCGCTTTGCGTTTGCGCGCCGCCGCTTCGAGCTGCCGCTTGCGGAAGACCAGAACCAGCGGTGCCGAGTAAAAGATCGAATGATAGCCGCCCGAGCAGATGCCGACCAGCAGCGCGAACGCGAAATTCTTCAAGGATGCGCCGCCGAACGCCAGCAACGCGACCAGCACGACGACGACGGTAGCAAGCGTGTTGAAAGAGCGCGTCATCGTCTGCAGGATCGAGGTGTTGACGATCTTCTCGTACGCTTGACCCGCCAGCAGCTTGGTATTCTCGCGTATTCGATCGAGAATGACGATCGTATCCATGACCGAGTAACCGATAACGGTCAGCACCGCCGCCAGAAACGCGTCGTCCGCTCGCTTGTCGAACAGGGCGTAGATGCCGATCATCATCGCCGCGTCCCGCACGAGCGCGATGACCGTTACCAAACCGAATATATAGTTCCAGCCGAAGCGGAACGCGATGTACATGAACTGGATGGTCAGCGCGATCACCAGGGCTAAAATCGCCTTGGTGAGGTACTCCTTACCGAGCGTCGGCCCGACCGATGCGATGCGTGAGGAGCTGCGCGCGATCGGAGCCAGCGTGCCGAGCGCCTTCCATAACGCGGTGGTATTGTTGCCGAACGCTTTCTGCGTCTCGATCGAATACCGCAGCGTCGGTGCCGCTCCGGCGGTACCGACCGTCGTGATATGCTCGTCGTGAACGCCGAGCGAAGCGAGCGCCGTCACGATCGCCGCTTGCGCGACCGGCTTCTTGAACGTAACGTCGACATCGGTCCCACCGGTGAACGAGAGGCCCAGCCGCAACATGTGCGACGGCTGGAAACCGCCGCCGGGCGCGTTGAAGGCGTGGTACAGCATGGAACCGAGACCAATCGCGATCACCAGATATGAGATCGTCGAGATAATACGGAACCATCCGACGATGTTCCAGTTGAGCCTTCGGAACAGCATCTACGCACCCACTTTCGCGAAGACGCCGACGTCTTCGGGTTTGACGCCGTACGCGGCGGGCGCGGTGACCAGATCGTTGTCCACGACGACGTCCATGAAGAACCGTGTGATGAAGACCGCCGTTATAAGGGAGAAGACGGTGCCCCAGAAGAGCGTATACGCAAAGCCCTTGACGGTACCGGTGCCGAGCATGAAGAGCACTCCGGCGCCGACGATGGTGGTGAAGTGGCTGTCGAAGACCGCCGTGAAGGCGCGCGCGAAGCCGACCCGCACGGCGGCGCGCAGACTCTTGCCGGCCCACAACTCTTCCTTCAAGCGTTCGAAGATCAGCACGTTTGCGTCGACGGCCATACCGATCGAGAGGACGAAGCCCGCGATTCCCGGCAGCGTCAGCGTCGCGTGCGCTAGCGCGAGCAGGCCGAGCATCATGATGACGTAGACGATCAGCGCCAGGTCGGCGAGAAAACCCGGCAGGCGGTAGACGAGGAGCATGAAGAGCAGCACGATGGAGAGGCCGACGATCGAAGCCTTGAGCGATTTGATGAGATCGATCTTGCCGAGCGTAGGCCCGATCGTCTCGTTCTCGACGATCTTCACCGAGACCGGCAGCGCGCCGGCGTTGAGTTCGTTGGCGAGCGTGATGGTTTGGTCCGCCGTGAACTGCCCGGTGATCTGGCCGTTGCTGGAGATGACGCCGTTGATGATCGGCGCCGATAGATAGCGCTTATCGAGGAAGATGCCCAGCGCTTTGCCGAGATTGGCTTGCGTGAGCTTCGCGAACTTGAGCGGGTTCTTCGTCGTAAAGATGATGTCGGGCTGGTTGGAAGTGTCGTATCCCGCGGCCGCGCTCTTCAAGTCTTTGCCGG
>JAKAPQ010000060.1 GCA_021806945.1 bacterium
CCCTTTACCGTTGTGGGCTGCGAACTTTCGGCGCGGCTCGATCTCGAGGGCTACGATTTCATCGGCTACATCGATCGCCTGGATCGCGACGATCGCACGGGGAACGTTACGGTCATCGACTACAAGACCGGCGCGATCGCCGCGAGCGCGAGCGAGTATCGCGATAAAGTCCGGCAGTTCAAAGATTTTCAGCTGCCGTTCTACTATTGGGCGCGAACCGCCGCAGGCGACCGCGTCACGAAACTCGCGCTCGTTCCACTGAAAAACGCCCAGCTCGACGTGCGGCCGATCGCGCTCGAAGTCGTTCCGGTCGCTTCGCAAAACGGCTCGCGTTCCTCGGCGGCTACCGGTACGATCTCGATCGAGGAGTTGGAACGCGCGCGCGCGCGGATGGTCGAGATCTGCCGCGAACTCTCCTCGGGCGAAGCGACATCGTTCGGCGTGACCGACGACCCCGGCGCGTGCACCTACTGCGTCTACACGGCGGCCTGCGCGAACCGTCCCGCGCCGGCCGAGGAGAAGTTCGGGCGTTGAGCTGCGTCGTCATCACGGGCCCCGCCGGGAGCGGGAAGACTACGGAGTTGCGTGCCCGTATCGAAGGTGCCGTCGCGCGCGGAGCTTCCGCGTTTGCCGGTGCCCCCTCGCGCAGCTCGCTCGACGCGTTGCGCGAGGGTGTCGGATCGGGCTCGGGCGTCACTTACGGCACGATCGCGGATCTCGCGCTCGAAATCTTGCGAGAGCCCCCCGGCGAGGCAGAACCGCACGCTCCGCCGCATATCGTCGACGACCTCGAAGCCTTCGTCACCTTCGAGCGCACCGCAGAACCGCTGCTGGCACTCTCGTGGAGCGAGTTCGTAGAATCGGATCTCGACCCGGAGGTTCCGGGGCTTCGCGCTCCGCAGCGCTTCTTGGAGTCGGCCTTCCGGCTGATACGGAAGTTACGCGACGCACAGATCGGCCCCGAGCGTTTTTTGGAGACGGCGCTGGCGGCAGCGACGAACTTCTACGCCAATCCGCCGAATCTCGTCACCCCGGAACTCCTCTACTACACGAAAGACGCGCACCGCGAATCGCTGACGGTTACGCCTCAAGAACTCCAGCGCCAATATCGCCGCGAGGTCGATCTCGCAAAGATTCTGGCCAAGCTCTACGGCTCGTACTTGGACGTCCAGGTGCGGCAGGGCTGCCTGACCGCGCGCGATGCCATCGCGCAAGCCGTACGACACCTCGAGCGGCGGCCCGCTGCCGTCACCGCCATCGCGGAACGCTACGCCGCGGCGTTCGTCGACGACGTCCAGGAACTAACGCTCGGAGAATTGATCTTGCTGCAGCGGATCTGGGGCGAGAATCTCGACGGGCTGACGCTCGCCGGCGACGAGCGTTCGGCGATATCGACGTTTCGCGGAGCGCGTCCCGACCGCGTCTTCGCGCTGCCGGGCGAACGTTTCGAGATGACGCGGCAGTACCGCTCTCCGGAGTCGATCGAGCGCGCCTGCGCGCACTTGACCAGCGCGGTCGCCGCTACCCGGCCCGCCGGCGGCGAATCCGCGGAACTGACGCTCTTCCGAGCGCCGGACAAGCGCGCCGAGGCGCATTTTATCGCCGAATACGTCGGCGATCTCCTGCGGCGCGGCAGTCCTCCGGAGAGCGTAGCGCTGATCTTCCGCTCGGTCGCCGGCGTGGCCGTCTACGAAGAGGCGCTCCTCGAACGAGGGATATGCGTTCAAACAATCGGCGACGCCAACGTGCTCGCCGACCGCGACGCGCTCGACGCGCTGGCACTGCTGTGGAACGTTCGCGACCCTTTCCGGCACGAATGGCTGCTGCGCACGCTTGCCGGTCCGGCGATGGCGCTCTCCGATGCGTCGGTGTACGCGCTCTGCACCGAACCTCTCAACAGCCAGGCGCCGCTCTTCGAGAGCGAAAGTCAGAGCGGCGCCGACGCGCGCTCGGGCCGCTGGGATCCTAAACGCGACGTGCGCTTGGGCTGGAACGTGACCCATCGCGAGGTCGACGCGCAGCTCGCCCCCACGGCGCGCGAGCGAATCGAGCGTCTTCGCGCTCTCCTCGCGCAATGGGTTGAGGCCTCGAAGACCCTTTCGCTTCCGGATCTCGCACAAACGATATGGAGAGATGGGCTCACGCGACGCGGCGAACCAGGTTCCGCGCGCGCGCATCGGCAGCAGACGACGCTCGCTCGGCTCTTGGAACGCATCTCCGCCTTCGCCGTCGAACGCCCGGAGGCGGGGCTCGGCGAGCTGCTGGAGTATTTTGACGCGCGCATGGAGAGCGGGCTGGAATCGCTCGAAACCGATCGCGGCGACGGTTCGGTACGTATCGCAAGCGTCGACGCCGTGCGCGGCCGCTCGTTCGATCACGTCGTGCTGCCGAACGTGCGCGCCGGCGCGTTTCCGCTCTGGTACGTTCCCGACGCCTTCCTCTATAGCCCGGCGCTAGGCATGATCCCTAAAGAAAACGTCGGGGATGCCGAGACGGCTCGAACGGCAAAGTTCAGCTACTACATGTTTCGTACCAAGACGCGCGAGGCATACAACCGCGAGGAGCGCCGCGCGTTCGTTTACGCGTTGCGGCGCGCTCGGCTCGGCGCGCTGGTCACGGCAAGCGGGCCGCCGACGCGCGGCGTCGCGGCACCGGAGTTCCTGCGCGAACTCGAAGCCGCTTTTCGCGCTCCGACGCCGCCCGCATGACGATTCCAGAGATGCGGCTGTGCGAGATCGCGCCCGAGCGATACGCCGCGCGCGTCCTGCCCGTGACGGCGCAACTTTGGCGCGGGCGGCGCTCGGTGGATCTCTACATGGAGCAGACGCTCGAGATCGCGCGTTCGGCATACGGGCGGCGGTCTTATCGCACGGTGGGCCTATTCGACGGTGCGAACCTGCTCGCGTCGCTAAAGCGCTACGACCGCACGATCCATCTGCGCGGCCGCCGGATCCGCGCCGTCGGCATCGGCGCGGTCTTTACGCCGCCGGAGTTTCGCGGACGCGGGTACGCAAGCGCGATGCTAGGGTTGCTGCTCGACCGGTTACGGGCTGACGGATGCGACGCTGCCTACCTCTTCTCCGATATTCGCCCGCGATTCTATGCGGATATCGGCTTCGTCGAGTTGCCCTCGCGGTCGATATCCGTGCGCTCCGCGGCGCTGCCCGCGGAACGCATCGCGCTCGGCTCGCTGGAGGAACGCGATTGGAGCGGCGTCCGGCGCTGCTTCGAGGCCGTCGAATCGAAACGCCCGTGGGGCTTCGAACGCTCTCCGATCGTCTGGGATTGGCTGCGCATGCGCATCCGCCACGGTTCGGAGCACACCTCTGGGCAGGCGACCAACCTCGTGCTGCGCCGTGGCCGGCGCGTCGCGGCCTACGTCCTCGGGGCGCGCGACCCGGCGCACGAGGCCTACGTCATGGACGAGTTCGGCTACGCCGACGATGACGCCCGCGCCCTCATCCCGAGCCTCCTGCGTACCGCGGCCGGCGATCTGCGCAGGATCACCGGCTGGCTCCCGCCGGAGCCTGCACGCGATCTGCTGGCGCGCGGTTCGGTGCGCCGCCGCAAAGACGCTATCTTGATGATCGCGCCGCTCGCACCGCTCGGCCGGGAACTCGTCCAACTAGCGCGCGCGCCGAGCACCGGCGACGGCGTCTGGTGCAGCGATCACATCTGATCGCGCGGCCGGCGGTCCGGTCTCGCGGCTGTGGACGCGGTGGGCCTCTGCCGTCCGGGCCTGGCCCTGCGATAGCCGCTAGCGGGATTCGACGGCGGGAGCGGGCGAAGCGATCGGGGAGCGATCCCTGGGCGGATGGGGGCGAATGCCCGCCGAACGATACGCTATGTCAGAAATCGTGTTGCGCTACCGCGTGATCCTTGAGCCGGAGGAGGACGGCGGCTTCAATGTCGTCGTGCCGGCCTTTCCGAATGCGCACACGTGCGGTGACACGCGTGAAGAAGCGATTGTGAATGCTCGCGAGGTGATCGAACTCATGCTCGAACACTTCCAAGCGAACGGTCGCGACATTCCGCCCTCTGATGCTGAGAACGCACCGATCGTCATGGTCAACGTCCACCCGCCCGCGGCCTGATATCGGAGTCGAAGTCTGAGCAGACATCTCCCGGTCGTGTCGGGTGAGGATCTTGTGCGTGCGCTCAACCGCGCAGGATTTGAGCGAACCCGAAAGCGCGGCTCCCACATCATCATGGAGCGCGGTCCAGCCGAGATCGCCGTACCGGATCACCGAACCATTGCAAGGGGCACGCTGGCTGCGATTCTACGCACCATCGAAATGACACCAGACGAACTAAGAGCCTTACTTTATCGGCCCTTCCGGCTTTCGGGTGGGTTAGGCAGCGGTTATTGGCTCCCGGCGTATCCTATCGAGCTATGCGTGATCGTGAGTTCCAGGAAAAGCTTCTCGGCATCGAACGCCCTTGGTTCGTCGACCACGTGACGGTCGACCGTGAAGGAAAGACGGTTGAAACCTTCGTTGCCTACGAGGGCGAGGCGACGTGTCCAACTTGCCATCGAAGTTCTCCAAAGCACGACCATCGGGAACGCCGCTGGCGACACCTGGACATCTACGAGTTCGAGGCCTTCGTCATCGCCCAGGTTCCACGAGTCGACTGCGAGGAGCACGGTATCCATCAGATCGGGGTACCGTAGGCACGACTGTCGCAGCGGCTTTACGGCGCTCTTCGAGCGCTTGACGATCTCGCTGCTGCAAGAGATGTCGATTGCTGCCGTTGCGCGCACGATGAGGCTCAGCTGGGATGAAATCGATGGTGTCATGCAGCGAGCCATCACTCGCGGCTTGGCTCTCCGGAAGGATCGGATCGTAAAGCACATCGGTGTCGACGAGAAGTCGTTCAAGAAGCGTCATAAGTACGTGACTGTGGTGACCGACCTGAATGAAAGCGAGGTCCTCTGGGTTGGTCGCGGTCGCAAGCGCGAAGTGCTCGACACCTTCTGGAAAAGCCTTTCTCCGCAGCAGCTCGCCGGCGTTGAAGGCATCGCTATGGACATGTGGCCAGCCTCCATCGAGTCAACACCGGCTCATCTGCCAGGGACTTCGGAGGAGATCGTCTTCGACAAATTTCATATCGTGAAGTACCTTCCGCATGCAGTTGACCTCGAGCGTCGTTCAGCCAGGCGGGGCGATGTAACGCTCAAGAGGACGCGTTACGATTGGTTGCGCAACCCAAACAACATGGATCACTCAGACAAGATCGCGTTCGCCAAACTTCGCAACGAGCACAAGCGAGTCGGCCGAGCATGGGCGATTAAGGAATCCTTCGCCCATTTCTGGGGGTATCGGTACATCGGTGCTGCGCGCAACTTCTTTCACCGGTGGTACGGCTGGGCGGTCCGTTCGCGTCTCAAGCACATGAAATCGGTCGCACAGATTATCGCGCGTCACTTTGAGAACATCCTGACCTATCTGAGAATCCCGATTACTAACGCCGCGAGCGAAGGCGTGAACAGCAAGATTCAATGGATGAAGTATCAGGCGCGCGGCTTCCGCAACGAGACCCGATTCATGCGTGCCATCCTCTTTCATTGCGGAGGTTTGGACCTATATCCAGCCCACACGAACTCCTGAAGCCCCCTATAACCCAAGCATCATAAGCCAGACAAACTCCTAGGGTTCCTTGTGCTCCGCATCGACGAGCGCGACAAAGGCTGGCCAATAGTGGATAGTGCGTGAGAGGTCCTGAGAAAGAGCAGGCGCAGCCTCCACGGCTGCACCTGCCTATGGACCGATAAAAACGAGGATCTACGCTTATGGTTTGTGAGTGGCCTTGGGCTTTGGCTTCGCCATCGGCTTGGGGTGCTTGCCCATGTATGCGTCGAACGCGTTGGGCTTGGGCTTGTGCTTATCCGTCTTGCGCATGATCGTCTTGTGGCGCTTGCCCATGTATGCGTCGAACGCGTTGGGCTTGGGCGTCTTCTTCGCATGCACCGTCTTCGTCGACATCTCGTGCGGATCGCCGGCTTTCGCCGAGGCCGTTGCCATCGCGAGGCCGGTCATCAAGAATGCCGACGCCAAGAGCGAAGCAAGAATCTTCTTCAATCTCCACACCTCCTTTCGAGGCATGAATTCCCCGCCGTCGGGGTGACCCGCGACGACGCGGACGCTACGTCATCGTAACGTAAAGGCCTAGCGACGAGTTCCCGCCCATATTCCGCGCTCCCTGGCTACCCTTGGCGGAGGGCGGCCAATGGCCGGGGTGCGGCACGCAGGTCCCGTCTCGGCGGCGCGAGCAGACCGCGAGCGAGAGCCCCGCGGTCTGTGCGATCGCGTTCAACGAGAAGCCGCGTCGCGCCGGACACCATCGTTCTTCGCCCACCGCGCACGCGACGGGAATGAGCGCGCGGGCTCCGGGGCAACTATATTCGAACCGGTATGGTAGCGGCGCCGTGGATTTGACCCCTTAGCGGCGGGAAGGAATTGACCCCCATCACTGAATAGCGGAGCGCCCGCTGGAACAGGCTTGTTTTGCACACATTCCTGCTGAGCGGAGCGCCAAGGGGTTGATTACATTGGAAAGTAGTTGATGTACAATCCGGAAGTTGCATAGAGCTTCGCGGGAGCACGCGTGGCATCAAGGCCAGCGAAACGCTCGTATCCGACGAGCTTACGCACCACCGCACCATTCTTTTGCTCCACCCAGGCTTGGTCGTTCTTCCGGTAGGGCCGGGATCGCGTCTGAACGAGGCCGCGCTCGTTGCAATAATCGATGATCGTCTGATTGATGAATGCGCTGTCGTTATCGGTATCTACACCAAGCATGGCGAAAGGAATGTTCGATGCGGCGACGTCCAGAGCTTCGGCGATCAGCGACTGACTCCGCATCGGCATGGGAACGCACTCGGTCCAGGCGCTCGCGATGTCGGTGGTGGTGAGCGTGTGCACGAAATTACCATCGGTCTTGCTGCCGCCGCAATGCTCGACCATATCACTTCGAAGAATCCGGGCGGTGGGTCTCCCCAGTCGCTAAAAGTGCGCACCGGGACAGCGCGACGGATGGCGACACCAATGCCGGAGTTTCGACGACGTTTCCCATCGATGTGCCTCCGCGTTCCGCTCAGGAGTCGGTCGATACTCGCGGCACTGACCTGCAAGAGTCGCGCCTTCACCGACGGGTGCAGATCGAGGTGACCGTGCCGTTCCATCGCGCTAATCAGGATGGGTATCGCCGCTTTGAGACGCTTCCCGCAAAGCCGATCGCTGGCTTCCCAAAGGACGATGAGCGCCTGTTGTACGGCCTCGTCGCATAGTCGGCTGCGCGGCGTTCTCGACCGCGCCCGAGGGACATCAGAGTTCAGAAGCCGGATGGCGTGCTTTCGATGATAGCCGGTTACCGCGGTGAATTCGTCCAGGATCCTCGCCTTCTCCGTCGCCGGTGCCGTTCGGTAACGCGTGATCACCGCCGCGAGCAGTTCCTTCCGTGTTGCCATGCTGATCTGCCTCAATCTGATGCTTCGCTCCCGCCGGAACAGCCCGGCGGGTAACATTTGGCGTGAGGCAACGAGCAGTCATGGGTAGCATTTCCAATGAGTCAATGCGCGCGCGAGATAATTGGCGCGTAAGAGGACACGCGACTTTCGCCCGCATAATAATGCTGGCGTAAAGCCTCTGAAGCACAAGCGCTTCGGGGGCCTTTTCTTTTCCGTTCGCGTGCCTCGCGGTGAACGCTGATTAAACCATCGTCCGATCCGAACCTGTACACGCTCCCGCAGCGCAAGCGCGATTCGAATGGGCACCGCGTTCGCCATAGTTGAAAAGGATTTTTTGGTTTGCTGGACCCTGAGGTCTCCCTTTGCTCTTCCAGTGGCGCTATCAAGAAATTGCTGCTAGGGCCCTTCCCCGAGGTAGCGTTTCAGAGTGATCGTTACCGCGTGCATTACCTGTAAGACGGGTTGTCTTCGTACATGCTGTAGTCAACACGCCTCATGGCGTACACAACACCGTCTATAGTCACGCACGCGTGCATCGGGTCGTATAGCATTACGCTGATGTTGTGGCCGTCCTTCGAGAGGCTCGCGGTTGCGCCTCTGAAAGATGGCCGCACCATAGTTACCAGTGCGCCGCTGCTTCCCGGAGTGAAGATATCAGCGAGAATCCAATGCTCCTCGACATAAAACGACACGCCGGCGCGGCTTGCGCGTGAAACGTAATACCCCAGAAACTTCGACGCCGAACCATCGGGCCACCAGGACGCTTCGCTGATGGCCCGATCGAGAACGGCGTGAAGGCCGAACAGCAACGTAGGCTCGTCGTCGGCAAGGTAATCGCTGAGCGCGAGGCGGCTGCCACTCCTAGCCACGACGAATGTCTCGCGCTGAGAATCGACCGAGCCAGAGTTGTACGTCCGACTGGATCGAGGCAGCTGCTGCGTGTCCAGCCACTTCGCAATCTCCTGAAAATCAACGAGGGCAGTGAATGACCCCGAGCGTCCGTCGGGCAGAGTTCCCCGATAGTGCGCGACATCGTCCCACGCGATTGTGAGGGAAGACGGTGAGCATCCGCCAAAACAGGCTGATTCATTGAGAGAAACCAGTTGAATTTGCGTCGCACTATCGTAGTTTGATGCAATTGGGCGCGCTAAAGCACTCAACGGCGATATCGAGAGCGCCATCGCAACGAGGGCTAATGCCCGCACCGAAGACAGCGCTACGTTGATTCGGTACACCAACATCACGCAGCTAACCCTTTCGGGGGCCGTTTATGCAGATTCCTGGGCCGACGGCGCTCGGAGCGCGGTAGAGCCAGACATACTCATCGTTGCTGCCTGATTCGCGACCGGCTAGTTCGCGCATGACCGCATCGAACCTGGGCTTAGGTACGTTGGAAACATACGCGAAGTTTCGACGCTCTTGCCCGAGGTCTTCCTCGAGGCGCTTCATCGTTTCGGCATCGTAGCCGCCGTCCTTCGGGTTTTTCAAGACGCTTTCAGTCTCGCCGATCGTCGACATGTGGATCGCATAGTCGGGATGAGTCTCGTAGTACTCAGCCTTCGCGGCGTACTCGACGAGCATCCGCTGCTTGAGCTGCATGGCGATGTCCGAAAGCAAGATGTCGACCAGCATACTATAAGTAGAGTAAGTCGTGTTTCACGGCTGTTTCCGGGTCCCAGTCTCCCGACAGGTTGCTGTCCTTGCGCATCTCGGCGACGAGGGCGTCCCGGATGCTGGAGTGCCATCTATACGACGCCATCCAAGCCTTCGCGGCGCATTCCCGGGCATTCCGGCGTTACCAGGGCCACGAATTTTGTTTTTCACCCCCTAGCGCGCGCCGGTTTTCGGCTTTTCGAAGATGGCGTCGAGCCGATCGGCAGCGTCGGACTTGAGGCCGCCGAGAACGTTCGTGTACGAGTCGGTGGTGGTCGAGATCGTCGTATGCCCGAGCAGGTCTGAAACGACCTTGAGACTCGTCCCGGCCCGTAGCTGGGCCGAGGCGAACGTATCGGTGCGCCACGGCTCGCGCGTTTCGGGGCTCGGGAAGACGAGCGAACGCGCGCCTGCGCGGCGCGCTCGTTATCGGCCGAAACCTCGGAAATCGAATGAAGTCGCGGTTAGAGCAGCGGCAACTGCGTGCTGCCGCGCGCCGCGAGCGCCGCCGCGCGCGTTCCCAGCAGACGCACGGGGACGCCGCGCACGCCAGCTCGGCGCAGGCAGACCACCGCCGCACGAAATATCCGTGCCGGGTCCGCGGTCGGTTCGATGAGGTTGGTCTGCCGCACGAGCGTGGAAAAATCCGCTCGCTTGAGCTTTATGCCGATGCTGCGAGCCGATAGGCCTTCCCGCGCCAGCTTCGCTGCGATCTCTTTTGCTTGCAGGCGTAACAGATCCACCAGCACGCCAATCTCGCGCACGTCGTATTCGAAGGTCTCCTCGGTCGAGATCGACTTGGTTTCCCGCTCGGGCCGAACGCCACGGCGATCGATCCCGCGCGCGAGGTCGCGCACTTCCGCGCCCCACGACCCGAACGCCGCGCGGAGCTCCGAATCGCCGAGCTTCGCAACGTCGCCGATGGTTTCGATCCCGCACAGGCGCAGCCGCGCCTGCGTCTTGGGCCCGACGCCCCACAAGCACCCGACGGGCAACGGAGCGAGAAATGCCGCTTCGTCTCCCGGCACAAGCCCCTTCAGGCCGTTGGGCTTGCAGGCGTCCGAGAGTATCTTGGCAACCATCTTGCCGCTTGCGACGCCCGCGCTCACGGTGAGTTGCGTGGCGGCATAGATCTCCGCGCGCATCGCTTTCGCGAGCTCGATCGCCTCACCGAGAGCGCACTCGCCGAAATCGACAAAGGCTTCGTCGAGCGACAGGCTCTCGACCGGATGCCCGCGCCGGGCGAGGACCGCAAAGATCTCGCGCGACGCGCTGCGATAGGCTTGCATGTTCGGCGGAACGACGACCAAGTGCGGGCAGGCTTGCAGCGCGCGATAGAGCGGTATCGCCGATCGAACTCCGAAGGGCCTGGCTTCGTACGAAGCGGTGAGCACGACGGCGCGGCGGCCGCTACCCGCAATAGCCACGGGCCTGCCGCGCAGGCTCGGATCGTCCCGAACGGCTACGCCGGCATAGAACGCGTCGACGTCAAAGTGCGCTATCATCGAAGAGCGCGCGGATCGCCGCCATGTTGCGCGCGTCGTCCTCCTCCTCGCCCGGCGTTTCGAGGATCGCGGTCTTTTCGCGCAGATCCGGCCGCGCGGTAAGCGCCCGAAAGCCTTCGATGCCGATGAGACCACGCCCGATGTGCCAATGGCGATCGCGATTGCCGCCCAGGGGCACCTCGGTATCGTTGAAGTGAAAGACGTGAACGCGGTCGAGGCCGATTCGTTCGGCGGCTTCTTCGACGAATGCGTCGACGCCGCTTTGCGAGCCGATCTCGTAACCGGCCGCCCATGCGTGCGCGGTATCCAGGCATACGCCGAGCTGCGGATGGTCGATCGCTTTGACGAACCGCCCGAGTTCCTCGAGCGTGCCGCCGCAGAGCGAACCCGCGCCGGCCGAGTTTTCGAGCACGAGGTAGACGCCTGGAGCGATTTCGGCGAGCGCCGCTTCGAGCAGCGCGCAGGCCGCGTCGAAGCCCTCGCCGCGATCGCGCTTACCGTACGAACCGAGATGCGTGTTCACGTAGCGGATCCCGCCGATGGCGGCCACCTCGAGATCGTACTTCAGCAGGCGCAGCGATCCGCCGGCGATCTTCGGATCCTCGCTCGCCAGATTTATGAGGTATGACGTGTGAATGACGCAAGGATCGATGCCCGCCTCCGCGCGCAAGCGCGCGAACGCATCTAATCCTTCGCGATCGATCGGCGACGTTCGGTAGCTGCGCGGGTTGCCGGCAAATATCTGTATGGCCGTACAGCCCAAACGGCGTGCGTATTCCACGGCGGCCCGATAACCGTCTCCGACGCGTACGTGTACTCCGATGCGCACGAACTACTCCTGCGCCGGAGGCGCGTGGGCGGTGACGGCCGCCGTCAGTAATTCGAGTTCGAGGGGTTGCCCGTGCTCGAGCTCCATCTCCGGAAGATCGTCGAGCGACCGCAGTCCGAACGATTCCAAGAACCCCGGAGTCGTCTTGTAGAGCAGCGGGCGGCCAACGACGTCCTTGCGGCCGGTTTCGACGATCAAGCCCTTGTCGAGCAGCGTCGAGACGACGCTATCCGAAGCGACTCCGCGGATCGCCTCGATCTCGCCCTTGGTAACCGGCTGCATGTACGCCACGATCGCAAGCGTCTCGAGGGCGGGCGTCGAGAGGTTGCTCCTCGGAGGCAACAGGTACGCTTCGACGACATCGCGTGCGAGCGGGGCCGTGGCGAAGCGGTAGCCGCCCGCGACCTCGCGGACGACGACGCCGCGCTCCGCGTATGCCGCTTCGATCCGCGCGAGCGCGGTCGCGACTTCGAGCTCTCCCGCCCGGACGAGTTTCGCAATCTGCTTTATCGTGAGCGGCTCGCCGGCGACGAAGAGCAACGCTTCGATCGGGCGGTCCAACTCGCCGGCGGCCCGCATTTCATCCGGGGCCGTCATGCGTTGGATAGGATCAAGAAGATGCGAATATCGTCGAACATCTCGGGCTGATCGTAGCCGACGCGGTGACGGCGAATGAGTTCGAGGATCGCGAGAAACGTTACGATGATCTGCTCGCGGAGCATGCCCAACTCGTTGCACA
>JAKAPQ010000232.1 GCA_021806945.1 bacterium
TACCGGCGAACGGGGCGCCGCCGCAGACGCCGAGCACGAAGATGCCGACGCCAACCCCGACGTCGAGAACGATTGCCCAATCGAAGCCCGTAATCAACGAAAACCTCCGTTAGCGGCTTCCGGACGGGCCCTCCCGAATCCCGTCCGGAGAGTTATTTTACGTGGGAACCACTGAAAATGCGCGCAACTCGGCCACAATCCCCGGTAGTAGCGCAACCAGCCGGTCGATCTCCTCTGCGGTGGTAGTCCGGCCGAGCGAGATGCGCACCGTCCCGAACCGCCCGCGCGGCTCGCCCGCAAGCGCGGCGATGACGTGGCTGGGCTCGAGCGCCCCGGAGGCGCAGGCGCTGCCGCCGGAGACGGCGATCCCTTCGAGGTCGAGGCGAACCAGGAGTTGCTCGCCGTCGACGTCGCGAATGCTCGCATTGCTCGTGCCCGGGAGCCGTGCGGCCCCGCCGCCGTTAATCCATACGCCCTCGACGCTCGCAAGGATCGCTCGCTCCAAGCGGTTCCGCAATCCAGCGACCCGCACCGAGGCCGCGTCGCGCTCGCCGGCCGCCATCGAGAGCGCCTTCGCAAACCCGACGATGCCGGCCACGTTCTCGGTCCCGGCCCGGCGGCCGAACTCCTGGCCGCCGCCGCCGATCATCGGCCGGAGCGGCGTGCCGTCGCGCACGTAAAGCGCTCCGACGCCCTTTGGGCCGTAGAACTTATGAGCCGAGAGCGAGAGCAGATCGACGCCCAGCGCCGCAGCGTCGAGCGGAAGGTAGGCCGCCGCCTGGATCGCATCGGTGTGGAAGAGCACTCCGCGCTCGCGCGCGATCGCGGCCAGCCGCGCGACCGGCTCGACGGTGCCGATCTCGTTGTTGGCGTACATGACGCTGGCCAGCACCGTATCGGGGCGCAGCGCCGCCGCGAAGGCAGCCGGATCCACCAAACCGTCCCGGTCCACCGGCAGCAGAGAGACCGCCCAGCCCTCGTCGCGTAACGCGTCGAGCGCGCGCAGCACCGCCGGATGTTCGATCGCCGTCGAGAGGAGATGCCCACCCCGCCCGCCTCGGGCGCGCGCCACGCCAAAGATGGCGAGGTTATCGGCCTCGGAGCCGCTTCCCGTGAAGACGATCTCTTTGCGCTGCGCCCCAAGCAGGCCGGCTACGCGATCGCGAGCCTCATCCAGAGCGGCCCGCGCCCGGCGGCCCTCGGCGTGCAGTGAGCTCGGGTTATAACCGGACTGGGTGAAATACGGCAGCATCGCCTCCAGCACTTCGGGGCGGACGGGCGTCGTAGCCGCATGGTCGAGATAGATTCGTTCGTCTGTCACGTTGCGTTCCGTCTTCTCATACCCGCTCGTCCGAACGGCGGCTTGCGATCCACTGCACGAGCCGCGCCTCTGCGCCTTGCGTCCCGGGCGCGAAGTAGACCCGGTCTCGAAGATTTTCCGGCAGATAGGCTTGCAGGCGTTCGTGAGGCGGCAGATCCCCGGTATGTTCCCGGTAACGTTGGTCGCCATGCGCGTAGTCGTATCCGCGGCCGTAACCGAGGCCCTTCATCAGGCGCGTCGGCGCGTTGCGCAGATGGAGTGGAACGGGATCGTTGCGCGTCTCCAACACGTCCTCCATCGCCGCGAGATAGGCGCGCCCGACGCTGTTGCTCTTGGGCGCGGTAGCGAGATAGAGCGTGCAGTGCGCGAGCGGGTAGAAGCCCTCGGGAAGGCCTACAAAATGGACGGCTTGCTGCGCGGCAACGGCGATCTGCAGCGCGCGTGAATCGGCCAGCCCCACGTCCTCCGAGGCCAGAATAACCAAGCGGCGCACGATGAACAGCGGATCTTCGCCTGCGTCGATCATGCGCGCGAGGTAATAGATGGCGGCATCGGGATCGCTGCCTCGAATACTCTTGATAAAAGCGCTGGTGATGTCGTAGTGGCCGTCGCCGCTCTTGTCGTAGGTGATAGCGCGCCGCTGCATGGCGTCGGCGATCAGCGCCGCGTCGAGCGTTCGGGCGCCGTCGGTGCCGGGCTGCGCCGCGTTCGCGGCGAACTCGAGCGTTCCCAGCGCAACGCGCGCGTCGCCGTTGCTTAGCCTGACGAGCGCGGTTCGCGCGTCCTCCTCCAGCCGTACGTCCAGCGTACCCAGACCGCGTTCGCGATCGCGTAGCGCGCGGTCGACGATCGCGTCGACGTCCTCGTCGCGCAGCGCCTGCAGAACGAAGACGCGCGCTCGGGAAAGGAGCGCCGAATTCACCTCAAAGGACGGGTTTTCCGTGGTGGCTCCGATCAACGTAAGCGTTCCGTCCTCGACGTAGGGCAGGACCGCATCTTGCTGCGCTTTGTTGAAGCGGTGGATCTCGTCGATGAAGAGTACCGTGCGCTTGCCTAACGATCGGCGGTGCTGCGCCTGCGCGACGGCTTTGCGCAGATCGGCGACGCCCGCGCTCACGGCGGAGAGCTGCTCGAAGTGCGCGCCCGTCATGCGCGCCACGATCTCGGCGAGCGTGGTCTTACCCGTTCCGGGTG
>JAKAPQ010000233.1 GCA_021806945.1 bacterium
CCCCCGGCGGCGAAGTCCTCCGGGCCACCCAAGGAGAGAGAATGCTGCGACGCCTAACCCTCGGATTCTTCGGTCTTGCTTGCGCGGTTGCCGTCGCTGCGTGCAGTTCCTCGACCGGGACGACCCCGCTTTCGAGCGGCGGCGTACCTGGGATCGGTCCGAATCTTGCCACCAACACGGTCTATGCGGTCGATACCACGCAGAACGCGATCGAGATTTACGCGCCGAATCCTACGAGCAGCTCGAAGCCGATCTACGAGATCGGAGGCAGCAGCACGCTCTTAGAGGGGCCGCAGTACGCCGTCTTCGATCCCCACAAGCACCTCTACGTCTCCAACTACGATGCGGCGACCGGGGCCGCGCAGGTAACGGTCTACCAGACCTACGCAACCGGGAACGTGCTCCCGCTCTCGCAGATCACCGGCGCCGCGACCCAGCTCACGCAGCCGAGCGGCATCGCCTACTTGCCGGCGACCGCCGGCTTCGTCGTTGCCAACACCGATCCCAAGAACACCGCGGCCCCCGGCCAGCTCCTGCTCTTCGGGTCCTCCGCCACCGGCGCGGCCTCTCCGGCCGTCATCTCGGGCAGCAACACGCTGCTCGACGTGCCGACCGGCGTGGCCGTCGACGCGAACAACAACATCTACGTCGCCGATCGCGGCAACGGCTCGGTAACGGTCTACGCCCTGCCGTCCTCGATCGCGTCGCCCTCGCCTTCACCCTCGGCCTCCCCGAGCCCAAGCCCCTCGCCGAGCGGAAGCCCGAGCCCCTCGCCCTCTCCGACGCCCATCGCCGGCCTGAACCTAGCGCCGATCCAGGACATCTCGGGTTCCAATACCGGGCTCGCCGCGCCGACCGGCATCGCCGTCGACTCGACCGGCAATATCTACGTCGTCGATCCCGATCAGGGCTCGCCCAGCGTGCGCGTTTTCGCTGCGGGTGCGACCGGTAACGTCGCGCCGGCCCGCACGATCACGGGGAGCGCCACCGGGCTGAAGTATCCAACGGACGTGAAGGTGGATTCCGTCGGCAACATCTACGTCGCCGACTCGGGGGCGGGAGCAATCTTGATCTTCGGACCGAACGCCAACGGGAACGTTGCGCCGACGGCCACGGTCGCGGCGCCCGGCTCGATCGTCGGGCTCGCGCTTTCGCCATAGACGACGGGCGATCGGGCGCGTCGCTCGAGCGTTACGGATCGCTGACGCGCGTCCTCGAAACCGCGACGCTCGCCGCCAAGGCCGGTTGCCTGGCGGAGAGCCTCTTCGCTGCGGGCGGCTTCGCCCGCGTGACGGCGCTGGTCTTCGCGGAACAGGAGCTGCTCTCGGCGACCGCGCCCTCGGGCGCGGGGTTCTCCCTGCGCGGCCGGAGGCCGGAGTTGCAGCGCCTCCTGCTGCACGCCCTCGAGCGCTTTCCCGTGGAGGGTGGATTCTACGTGCCCCGCGAGCGTGCGAGCGTGCTCGCGGGGGTGACGGAGTACCACAGCTCCCGCGGCATGCTCTTTATCCCGCTGGAGGTTCCGGACGCGATCGAGGGCCTGCTGGCGATCGAAACCGACGAGTTGCCCGGCGCCGCCGAGTTGCGGCACCTGCGCGGCTTTGCCGACATCGCTGCGTGGTCGCTGCACCAAGAGCGTACGGCGAAGGCGGCGCAGCGCGAAGCCAAGCAGAGCACGTTATTGGCGCTGATCAACGAGCGCATGCGCAAGTCGCTCGACCGCGCGCAGATCTTGAACGCGGTCGTCGAGGACGTGCGCCATGCCTTCGGAGCCGCTGCCTGCATCATCTACGGCCGCGACCCCGCAAGGCCCGAGCACGCGCTGGCGCTGGCCGGCGCCGGTACCGGCACCGGCACAGGCGTAGATGCCGAGCTGCCCGGACCCGTAGAACTTGGAGATTCGGAGATCGGCCGCGCGTTTGAAGGGTCGACCGTTCGGCACGACGGCGGCGCCGGACCGGGCATCGTGGTGCCGTTCTTCTCCGACGGTCGCGTGGAGAGCGCGCTCGCGCTGCACTTCGAGCGGCCTTACTCCTTCGACGACGTGGATCTGGTCATGCTGCGCTCGATCGCGTTTCATGTGGGTCTCGCGCTCTCCAACGTGCGTCTCTTCGAGTTGGAGCGGCTGCGGCGCGGGCGCGCCGAGCTCATCGAGCGCGTCGTTCGCATCTTGCGCGACACGCAGTATGTCGACGAGGTGCTGCTGGTCTTCGCGGTAACGACCTCGCACGAGCTGCCGGTCGCATGCGCCGTCTATGGCATAGAGAACGGCACGGCCGAGCGCAAAGCAATGCGCGTCCGCAAGGCGGGCGATTTCGAGCCCGTCGCGGCGGTTGACGTTACCACGATCGAAGATGCGTTGCGCCGCGACGAAACGATCGCTGGCGAGAGTTTACCTCTCGCGCTCCGCGAGCGGCTCTTCGGCGAGAACGAGGGTCTAGCGATTCCGCTTCAGATCGACGGCAATCTCTGGGGGATGATCGCATTCTACGTCACCGAGCGGCCTTCGTACTGGGA
>JAKAPQ010000002.1 GCA_021806945.1 bacterium
GTCGGCGCGCCGCCGGGGGCCTTATTCATTGCTACGTCATCTCCTACAAGACTCTGGCAGGGCGGACAGGACTCGAACCTGCAACCGACGGTTTTGGAGACCGCAACTCTACCAATTGAGCTACCGCCCTATACGCCCCACTATTTCGATTCGCGATGGGCCTTATGGCCGCGACAGAACCGGCAGTACTTATTGAGTTCTAAGCGGCCCGACGTTTTCTGCTTGTTCTTCTGTGTGTTGTAATTGCGTCGCTTGCACTCCGTACAAGCCATCACAACCATAACGCGATTCTCTTTTTTGGCCACGCTCTGTCACCTGAGCCCCGGTCGAGGGCCGACATTAAATAAACGGACCCGAGGTCCGTTCGACACCCAATCTTAGCATACGGGGGCCTTCGCGACAAGTGTTTCCGCTGTAAAAAGGGCGCCCCTCTTTTTTTCTGGTGCGCCCGACTGGAATCGAACCAGCAACCTTGGGCTTAGGAGTCCCCTGCTCTATCCGGTTGAGCTACGGGCGCACGGACCGCTCCCGTTGCTTACGGCCGTGCGGCGATCAGCCCTCCAAGAGTAACCCATCGCGTTCGTGGGAAAGAAACCGTCCAAGGGAGCATTCGAAGTGGGAACCGCGCGTGAGATCGATGCCGTCGACTACCGGACGCTGGAGCGCCAGGTTTCGTCGCTGCTCGAAGACGAGAACGACTTCATCGCCAATACGGCAAACTTCGCCGCCTTTGTCTTCCACGAAATACCCGCCGTAAATTGGGCGGGCTTCTACTTTCCCGAGGCCGGCGGACTGGTCTTGGGGCCGTTCGGTGGGAGACCGGCGTGCACGCGCCTGCCGCGCGGCCGAGGAGTATGCAATGCAGCCTTCGGCTCCGGGCGAACCGTAATCGTGGACGACGTACTCGCCTGCGCGGATCACATCGCGTGCGACTCCTCCTCGCGCTCCGAGATCGCCGTTCCGCTCATGCTCGATCGAACGGCTATCGGCGTCTTCGACGTCGACAGCCCCATCGCGTCGCGCTTCACGCAGCGCGACGCGCGTGGGCTCGAGCGCCTAGTCGAGCGGCTGCTCGAGCGGACGCCGTTCCCGGACCGCTATAAAGTATCTCGCGGCGAAGCGACGCACATTAAGGAGCGCATCGACATACACACGTGCCGCAACCACCACGTCGTACTTCGTTACCTGGTCGACGAGATTGCGAAGGCAGCGAGCGATCCGGCGTCGATCGCCGCCTATCTGACCCGCCTGCGATCCATACTGCTGGCTCACCTCAACATCGAGGACAACTGGCTCTACCCGCAGCTGGCGCGCAGTCCGAATTCGACCGTACGGCACAAGGCCGAGCGCTACACGCGCGAAATGGGCGGGCTGCGGGACGTCTTTGCGGCGCTCTGGGAGCGCTGGGGAGATCCCGGCGCGATCGAGGGTGCCCCCGAGGCTTGGCAGTGGGACTGGCAACCGTTCGAACGCGCGCTGTCGGCTCGGATGGATGCGGAAGACAACGATCTCTACGCCGCAGCCGAGGCCGCGACCGCCGAGACGACGTGAGGGCCCGCACGAGGCCCTCACAATCTTTAGCCGTTGATGGGGATTGAACCCATGGCCTCGTCCTTACCAAGGACGTGCTCTACCACTGAGCTACAACGGCGTCCGCACAGCCCGCGATGGAGCGGGCGGCGGGAATCGAACCCGCGACTTCTGCTTGGAAGGCAGAGGCATTACCACTATGCAACGCCCGCACGGGCCTCCGTCAAATTCTTACCGGCGGAGGGACTTCCTGTAGGGCGCCGGCAGGGCAGGATTAGCCGGCGGCCGCCATCGGAGCGACCTCGGCATCGGTCAGGTAGCAGCCCGGATCCGAGGCCCACAAGTCGCCCGTCACGTTATAGGCACGTGCTCGAAAGTTTCCGCCGCAGATTGCCAGGAAGCGGCAGTCGGCGCACCGGCCGTGCAGCTTCGTCGTGCGGCTGCGCAGAGCGGCCAGGACCTGATTGCCGGCGTCGGTCCAGATCTCGCTGAAGCGCCGCTCCTTTACGTTGCCGAGAACGACGCTCTGAAAAAACTGGTCCGGATGGACGTTGCCTTGGGTATCGATATCGCCAATGCCGATACCCGACGAATTCTTGCCGCCGCCGTTCCAGAGCAGCAACTCGTATGCGCGCTCGGCTGCGGCGGGATCTTCTCGGAGAAGGCTCATATAGAGGTACGCCGCATCGGCGTGGTTGTCGACGGTGAGAATCTCACGCGGCGTACCCTTCGCAGCGAACTCGCGCGTTCGCCGGAATATCGTCTCAAGCGCGGCACGCGTCTCTTCCGGAGTCAATCCCTCGGTCGCACGGCCGCGGCCCGTCGGCACCAAGTGATAAAAACAGGCGCGCTCGATATCTTCGGCGTCGATGAAATCGAAGATCTTGTCGAGATCGGCGACGGTCTGCGAGGTCAGCGTTAACCGCAAACCGACTTTTTGCCCCACGGCCTTGCAGTTGCGGATGCCGCGTACGGCTCGGTCGAAAGCTCCGACGACGCCGCGGAACAAATCATTGGTCGGGCCGATGCCGTCGAGCGAGATGCCGACGTACGAAAAACCGATCTCGCGGATGCGGCGTGCGGTTTTCTCGTCGATCAGCGTGCCGTTGGTCGAGAGGGTGAACTTGAGGCCGAGCGAGCGGCCGTATGAGGAAAGTTCCAGGATGTCGCGCCGCGCGAGGGGTTCGCCGCCCGAAAGCAGCACGGCCGGCACGCCGAATGCCGCGAGATCGTCCAGCAGCGCCTTGCCCTGCTCGAACGTAAGCTCTCCGTCGTATCGCTGCGCCGCCGAATCACTATAGCAATGGACGCAGCGCAGATTGCACGTGCGCGAGACGTTCCAGACCACGACGGGCTTGCGGTCGCCGGCGCTTCGTGGCGCACCGGAACCGCGTCCGTAGCGCAGGCTGTCCATAGGCTGTTCGAGATCGCAGAGCAACCGCGTTACGTTAAGCACTCAAAACCTCTCTTGTCGTAGCCGCCGGACGGTAACTGCAGGACGGCTCTTCCGCAAACGCATCTCCGGTGAACCCGTATGCGCGAGCGCGCGAACCGCCGCACATGTACCGGAACTCGCAGAGCCCGCATTTGCCGCCGAAGTCGTCGGGGCGGCGCAGCCTCTGCATGACCGGATCGTTACGATAGATCTCGACCAAGCGGGCGTCCCGCACGTTGCCGGCCTCGTAGGGCAAGAACCCGCTCGGGTAGACGTCGCCGGTATGCGAGATGAAGACGAATCCGCGTCCGTCGCCGATGGCGCCGAAGCGCAAGGGCGCCGCGGCGTTCTCCGGGCGTTCGCGAGGCGGCATCTGCGCTTCGCGCTGCGCGACGAAGCGGCGGTAATGCGGCGCCTCGGTGGTCTTCACGGCGAAAGGCGCTCCGGTCGCGACGCGGTAGAGTTTCCCGAAGGCCGCCTCGGTCTCGCGGGCATCCAAACATTCCGACTGTTGCGCGCGCCCCACCGGCACGAGGAAGAATACGCTCCAAAGAGCGATCCCGAGCGGCTTCATCAACTCGCCCATCTCTTCGATGCGCGCGTGGTTGAAACGCGATATGGTCGTATTGATCTGCACTTGGATTCCGGCCCGCTGCGCCATGCCTATTCCTTCGATCGTTCGCTTATACGACCCGCGAACGCCGCGAAACGCATCGTGCGCTTGCGCGTCGGGGGCGTCGATGCTGAGCGAGATGCGGCGGCAGCCCGCCTGCGCGAGCCGGTCGAGCGCGTTTTGAGTTAGACGGCCGGTCGCACTCGGCGAAACGGCAACGCGCAAACCCTTACTCGTACCGTACTCGACGATCTTGTAGATGTCGTCGCGCATGAGCGGATCGCCGCCCGTAAGAACGAACAGGGGCTTCCCGCATTCGGTCACCGCATCGACCAGCGCGAACGCCTCAGTCGTCGTCAACTCCCGCGGGTTCCGGTAGGGGCTCGCTTCGGCACGGCAATGACGGCAGGCAAGCGCGCAGGCGCGGGTAAGTTCCCAGATGACGATGCGCGGAGCATCGTCATACGTTGAGGTAACAGGCATCTGCATCAGGACCAGGATAGCATTGCGACGTAGTGCGATTGTGAAGAAATCGTGAACGGGCGCCCAAAAACGGTACCCCATCCCGCCATACCGCTTTCGTTCTTCGCGGCCGGGCTAGCCGCCATCGGCGGCGTCATCCTATGGCCCATCTTCCAGGAGCCCTCACGGCTGGCGCTGCTTCACCTGCTCGTCGTCGGCGGCTATGCGACGATCGCGATGGGCGCGCTCTACCAGTTCGTTCCCGTCGTCGGGATGTCGAAGCTGCGCGGGGCACCTTTCGCGTTCGTCCATCTCGTGCTCGCGGTGGCTGGGACGTGCCTCATCGTGAGCGGATTCGCTCTCTCTCGGCCCGCGTTGCTGCTAGCGGGCGGCGAGTTACAGATCGGCGGAATAGTGATCCAGGTCGCCGTCTTGGGCGCAACCCTATGGCGGGGACCGCGTGCCGTCCCGGCGCGCGGCGCATCGTTGGCGCTCGGCTGGTTCGCCGCCACGGCCGTGGCCGGGAGCCTGCTCGCGGACCGGCTGCAGCACGGACTCCCCGTCGGACGCTTGGCCGGCGTTCACGCCCTGCTCGGGCTCGCTGGTTTTTTTGGAACCCTGATTGCCACGGTGTCGTTCAGGCTGCTCCGAATGTTCGAGCGCTACGACCTCGAATCGCGCACCGCGCTACGCGCCATCTCGGTTGGCGCAGCAGCCGCGCTCGCGATCTTTTTCGGACGCATCGGCACGATTGCCCTGATCGCGGTGGCGCTTCTTCTGGCGGCCGACCTCATCGACGTCCTACGGCATCGCAACCCGGCCTACCAGCGTGAGACGATGCTCTATACGATCGCGTCGAGTGCCGGAGCCGTCGGCGCTACCATCGCGGCATTCGCAGGGTGGTGGTATGGTGCGGTCGTGCTGGCGGCGTGGTTTTTCGTCGGGTGTGCCGTCGTCGGCTACATCCAGCGCATCGTTCCATTCATTTGGTGGATCCAGCGCGCCCGTCGCGAAGGCGTCAAACATATTCCGTCCCTCGGCCGCATGAACCAGAGCCGGCTCGGCCACGCGATCCTAGCGCTGTGGGTCGTCGCAGGAGTGTGGATGCTTTCCGAACCGCTGAGCCGAGGTCCGGCATTCGTGGCGCTGGCAGCCTGGATCGCATTGCTTGCGCAGCTCTCCCGCCCCTTCGTTCTTCGGCGCTGACGCATCGGCTGGATGTGATTCGTTAGCGGAAAAACGGGGTACACGAGCGGCGTTACCTCGGATTTGCGCAGAAAGGGCACTCCATGCAACTGCCGGTTCCGCTTCCACTACTCATCCTGTACGTGGTCGTATTTTTGTTGCTGACGTCCTCCGTAAAAATCATGCGGCAGTACGAGCGTGCCGTCCTGTTCCAGCTCGGGCGCTTCCGCGTCGTCAAGGGTCCGGGCCTCATCATCGTGGTACCTTTCATCCAGCAAATCGTGCGCGTGGATCTGCGCGTCGTCGTGATGGAGGTCCCCAGTCAGGACGTGATCTCCCGCGATAACGTCTCAATGAAAGTTGACGCGGTGCTCTATTTCCGCGTCGTCGACGCGGAAAAAGCCGTCATTCAAATCGAAAATTACATACCCGCGACGAACATGCTCGCTCAAACGACCCTGCGCTCGGTCGTGGGCGAGCACGAGCTCGACGAAATGCTCTCGGAACGAAACAAACTCAACGCCGACGTTCAGAACATCTTGGACGCGCGCACGGAAGCCTGGGGCATCAAAGTAAGCCACGTCGAGATCAGGACCGTGGAACTCACGGAGAACATGATCCGAGCTATCGCCAAACAGGCCGAGGCGGAACGAGACCGGCGCGCCAAGATCATCCACGCGGATGCAGAGTTTCAGGCCGCCCAAAAGTTGCTCGATGCCGCACGAATTCTCGAGACCATCCCCGCAGCCATGCAGTTACGCTACCTGCAAACGCTGATCGAGATCGGGGCCGAGCACAATTCCACCATCGTGTTCCCCATGCCCATCGAAATTATCAAACCGTTCCTGCAGATTCTCGAGAGGAACAGCAAAGAACCCGGCGCGGCGGGCGAGATTCGGGGCTCTACGGGATGAACGCAACGGTGCGACGACCGTCGATCGTCGCACCGGATCTCTGGGCAGGGCTGGATTCGAACCAGCGTACCGCTTTCGCAGAGCAGATTTACAGTCTGCCGCCTTTAACCACTCGGCCACCTACCCGCGTAACGCGGCTGGACTGGGTACGATGCATCGTAGATGGAGTCCTTCGCCGCCGGAGGCGTACGCAAGCGGAATGCACCCGGATTTTAACAAAAATGGCGACGCTGATGGGGCTCGAACCCACGACCTCCGCCGTGACAGGGCGGCGCTCTAACCAACTGAGCTACAGCGCCATCGCCATGGACCGGCGACCATTATTATGAGTGAGCCGCCTCTGGACCTGCAGGGGGATGGTGGGCACGGTTGGGATCGAACCAACGACCCTCCGCGTGTGAACCGGCACGTCGCGCTCTTTCGCCTGATTTTTCAATAACGTTTGTTGAGATTCAAGGGTATCCCCGCACCTCGTTTCCGCCTAATGGGGGTAAACCCTGGGGGTAGTAACGACGCCTGTCGCTCCTCAACATGATTGGATATTCGCTCGCCGCCAGCCATACTTCCGCCCTGCCCGGCAGTCACAGGCCCAGCCATCAAGAAACCTCCGAGAACATGGACCTGCCACACCTCGCCGCATTCGTCACGAAACATTCGCCAGCGTGCCCGATCTTGAGCGCACGATCAAGCACTACGTCGCACATCACAATCTCCACTCGAAGCCGTTCGTAAGGTTTCTGATCGGTTCATTGAGGCGTAACCGATTCGGATTCGGGATAGAAGTGCAATACGAGATCGCGCATCTGCCGAAGGTGGCGCAGAGCCTGATGCGGGTGGGTGAGGTGCTGCATCTCGGGATGCGAAACACTATTCCGAATCTTGTACATCGCCCGCCAGCGCTTATCCAGATTCGAGTTGGATACCGCGACAAACGATCGCCTCTTGGCAGAACATTTTTTATTGCCGAGTATATGCGTCGTCCCAGAAACTCGCTCGAGATCTTCTTGCGGCAGGCTCCCTTGGGGTGGTTTACCCGAGCGTGCGAAACAGCGGTGGCACCTGTATCGCCTGTTTCCGTCCTTCACTCGTCGCAAATGTGCGAAAAGAGGCTACATATACATTTGCGTGGAGTGGGCTACCTGAACCAGAAATCACGCTTCAGTTATGACTGACGGTCATGCTCGTAGCGGTGGCGCTGGAGCGTCATTTTTCGATCGTGACGCGTAATACGCGAGACTTTGACGGACCCGGCGCCTCGATCGTCAATCCCTGGAGTTAACCATAATCCACCTACGTTTGTAGCAGGCGCGAACTACGAGGCATTTTGCGCTCCGGCTGCACGATGCCGGCGGACGATTCTGGGCCAGGCCGGTGAGCACAACGTCACCGCGGGGCCGACCGGACAGCGCATATTTCCGTTCGGGGTCGGAGTATGGTAGTATGCGTATATGGCAACGCGCAAGATGACGTTTACGCTCCCCGAGCCGCTGGCCGCCCGCTTTGCAAAGCACGTGGCCGCCCGTGACCGCTCGCGGTATGTCGCGGAAGCCGTCGCTGAGCGATTGGCTGAGCGTGAACGCCGATTGATTCGCTCCTGCAACGTCGCTAACGACACCGCTGAGGTCGCGGAAATCGAGCGCGAGTTCGATGCCCTACCGGATGTCGTGAGCGAGCCGTGGACCCGTGCCCGCTAGCCCGCGACGCGGCGAGGTCTGGTGGGTCCAGCTCGATCCGGCGCAGGGCTCCGAGATCCAAAAAACGCGGCCGTGCGTCGTCCTGACCAGCGACGTCCTCAACGCGCATCGGCGCACGGTGGTGGTCGTTCCCCTCTCCACGGCGCCGCGCGAAAGCCCACCGTTGTTGATCGGCTTGCGCTCGGTGGGCAAGCCGGCGGTGGCGGTGCTCGACCAACTACGCGCCGTAACGAAGGAGCGTCTCCAGGAAAAGATGGGAGCATTAGCATCCACGGAATTGCGTGCCATTGAAGACGGCCTTCGCGAAATCTTGGAACTCTGACCGCCACCGGCGCAAGGGGCAACTCATGCCCCGGCTTTGTCCGGAAGCCACGGGCCCAGCCGGATGGCCCGACCCATGGAATTCAAAAATCCGTTCCACCCCGTACATCTGAGCAACAGAATCGTCTACGGCGCGCTTCGGCCACCTCGATGTCTCCGTCTCCTCGTCTCTCTGCCCGTTCTTCGTTCGACCTCCTTCACCGAGATGATCAGGATATCGAGTGGGCACACGATCAGCGTGTCAGTAAGTTCCTTTTATTCGGGCGCAGCGGGCTCGGGTACGTCCACAATGCCAGGGACGTGGACTGCGCCAAATCGTGGACGAAGGTTTCTGGTCGGTTCATTGAGGCGCAGCCGATTCAGATTCGGGATAGAAGTACAATACGAGATCGCGCATCTGCCGAAGGTGGCGCAGAGCCTGATGCGGGTCGGTGATGTGCTGCATCTCGGGATGCGAAACACTGTTCCGAATCTTGTACATCGCCCGCCAGCGGATATCCAGATCATCCGGAAAATGCTTGTGCTTGATCAACCACTCCACCATGGCGTGGAAATTGCTCGCCTTCTTCTTGCTCAACGCCCCGTAGCGGTCCAAGACCATCCACTCAAAGAGGCGCGACAAGTGATCCTCTCCTAGCGTGAACATCGGATAGAACCACAGGCCGTAGCACATTGCGCCTTTCGCGATCTCGAACATCCGCCATGCGGTCTCAGGTATGCTTGTCCGCAGCGTCAACGACGTAAACATCTCGATCCGTTCGCGTACGGCTTCCTTGCTCGGAACCTCCGGCCCAAGGGTGCTCAATCCGCCGCCGGGGATGAACAGGAACGCCCCGATCTCCGGGGTCAGGACGTTGTCATAGCTCAGGCGCTTAATGCCGTGAGCGCAATCGACGTCCTCCACGATCTGGAAGTCGGCCTCCCATCCCTTCTGCGTGTGCGTTTCCACCAACGAACCCTCCGTGTCGATGCCTCTCTCTCTTAAAACCGCTTCGTGTCGCTAATGGTGGCCGGCTTCCGCGCTCGACTACCGAAACGGAGTCAAACAGAAGATCCACGCATACCACGTCTTCATCCAGGCGGGTGTTGTTTGTCAGGGTTTGCTTCAGTACTCACGAGTGACGAGTTCTCGCGTGTTCCTGCGGTCTGAGTTGCCGCCGTTGATGCTCGTCCGCCCAGTCTTGAGTTAGTTCGTCGAATCGGTCGAGTTGCTCGTCGGAGTAGTTCTTCGGAACGAACTCCATTGTAAGCCAATCGATCACGATTTCGTCGATCAGATCTGGCGGAAGCTTCGGGTTGCGAGCGTGAATGCGATGGACCGTCTCGGTGATGGAGAGCCGTTGTCCATCTGCCCAAACAATCTTTCGATTGTCGGCGTCGACATCAGCCTTTTTCAGCTGACGCGCAACGATGCTAGAGATTTTGAAAGAAAGCCGGCCTTCAGGAGAATCGATCCAGGCCGCGATCTCCTCAAAATCGCCAGGACCGATGAGCCCTTCCGGTAAGAGCGGTTCGGCGCGCCATGTACCCATGAGATTATCCTATCATGGACGATTGTTCACGCGCTAACTGCGCCTTTAGGCGGCCCTGCTCGATGCTCAGGTCAACCCACTGCGTGGTCAAGGCTTTGAACCGTTTGTAGTTGCCAATCTGCCGGCGCACGTCGGGAAGCGACTCGCGTGCGACGTACTCGGTTCGGCTCTTCATCTGATGCGTATAACTGAGCTGATAGTACGCCCCGCTTTTGCTTTTGCGATCCTTGTATTGACGGGTCAGCGTTCCTGGCCGCATCTCGCCGATTACGGCGAGTTCCACTTTGATCCGCTCAATGTGCTTGTGAATCTGCGCGAGTCTTTTCGTTGCTTGCATCATGGTGGGAGTATAGCATATATATGCTTTGATATGCTATACTAAGAGCAAGAGAAATGGAGGTGATCGGTGGCGCTATGGAAGCCTTGGTGGAACGCGATCCGGTTGTTGCGCCCGGCGTTCTCGCGCACGCAAACGTTCCTGTGGTTCGCTGCAGCCGTAGCCGGTATGGCGGTGCGCACGGACCATTTGGGCGTGACTAGCATTATGCGAGCGCTCAGGCTGCGACCCGGCGTTTACAACAGTCTGTGCCGCTGCTTTCATAGCCCAGGTGTTCGTATCGATCAACTTACAGCACTGTGGACACAGGTGGTTTTGCGGCTTTTCCCTGAACCGCTCCGCATCAATGGTCGCCGCGTTCTGGTCGGCGACGGCATCAAGATTCCCAAGTGCGGGAAGAAAATGCCCGCAGTGAAGCTGCTCCATCAGCAGTCAAACAACAACAGTAAACCCACCTACATTATGGGGCACTCCGTGCAGGCTGTCGGCGTGCTCGTGCATGCCGCCAGGAACGTGTTCGCGGTACCGCTGGCCGCGCGCATTCACGAAGGGCTGGTCTGGTCCAACCGTGACCGCCGAACGTTACTTGACAAAATGCTCGCGTTGCTGGGGCTGCTGGCCATGAACGACCCGTTCTACTTCGTGGCCGATGCGTTCTACGCAGCTCGCAAGATCGCCGGCGGGCTGCTCGCCCGCGATAACCATTTGGTAACCCGCGTAAAATCCAATGCGGTCGCATACACGGCGCACGCCCACCAAGGTCCCAAGAAACGTGGACGACCGCGGGTCTACGGCACGAAGGTTCAGCTCAAATCCTTGCTCGCGGAAGACACCGGCCTGCGGTCCGCTCCCAGTCCGGTCTACGGAGAACAGCACGTCACGATCCACTTTCACGTTCGCGATTTGCTCTGGCGCCCCGTCGGCCGGCTCGTGCGCTTCGTGGCCGTCATCCATCCGCGCCGAGGCTCGTGCCTGCTCATATGCACCGACATCTCCCTGGACGCCGTCGACATCATTCGCATCTACGGACTCCGCTTCAAAATCGAACACGGGTTTAAGCAGGCGGTACGAGTAATCGGTACTTTCGGCTACCATTTCTGGATGCAAGACATGAAACCGCTTCGCCACCGCAGCGGCGATCAATACATGCATCACCAGTCACTTGAGTATCGCGACGCAATTCGCCGTAAGGTGCATGCCTACCACGTGTTCATTCAGGCCGGCGTCATCTGTCAAGGATTACTTCAGTACCTGAGCGCTGCGTTTCCACAACTCGTCTGGAACGCATTTGGCTCGTGGTTGCGCACCATTCGCCCGGGAACCCCGCCATCTGAATTGGTGGTCGCCAACGCATTACGCCAACGCTTGCCCGAATTTCTCTTGAGTTCCACCGAAAACCGTTGCCTCGAAAAATTCATCCTCGAACGGCAAGACCTCGATACCTACGAACCATTTCTCCTGGCCTCATGAAAACATCACGAGTGAAAAGTCGTCACTCTTGAGTGAAAACATCACGAGTGAAAAGTCGTCACTCTTGAGTTATGTTTTACTCCGATCGCATGGAAACCGTATCGGGCGTGATCACCCGCTACAACAAGAAAACCGTGACCGTCATCACCGACGACGGACGGCGATGGAACGTATCCCCAGGACTCCTGAGCAAGGTGACCTCCGGACGTTCACAAGCAAGCGTGGGGACCATCACCCCTATTGCATCCAAGCGTTGAGGGCCTTGCTCGGACCCGCTACACGAGATATTCCGCCGAATATGCGCCTTTTTAGGCCGCCGCTAACAGGAGGCGGTGCTCGCGCTGATTGCCGGCAAAAAGAGCGTCGACGTGCTTGGCAAGCAGTTCGGTGTGAGTGCAGCGACCATCGAATCCTGGCGTCGCGCTCTCGACGGTGGATGAGCCGTGCGTCCGCTGCAAGCGGCGCGGGCGCCCGATCGGCAAGATCACGCCCTATGGCCCCGCCTGCAATAGCTGCGCGAAGTACTTCCGCACCCCGCAACAGGCTGGCGCCTCGCAAGAGAGAGCGAACACCCTCGGCGACGAGCGCGCTCGGACGCAGCCCAATCACGGGACGTGCTCGCTGTGCAGACGCCACCGCCGACTGAGCGCCGGCACCGACGGAACGATGCTGTGCGGGCGGTGCCTTCGTTCGGGAATGGTCGCGTGCCCGCAATGTCGGGGCGCGATGCCAGCTGGGCACGGCACGCGTTGCGAGTCGTGCTATTGGATCGAGACGTTCGAACGCCGGCTTGTGGCTGGTTCCGGTCCCCGTCGTGGACGGAACCAGCCACAAGCCGGCGTTGCCAATCGCTGCAAAATTCTTGCGACACGCCTCTTGTCAGATAGAGCATACGACGTGAGAGAGACAGCAGCGCATATACTTGGAGTAGAGATCCCAGCGTAGAACTTGCGCGCAATCCAAAACGGACGCGAACAATGCACGAAGGACTTCCTGTGAAATGATGCATCTCAAGATAAACCCTATCTGGACCAATAAGACCGAAGCGCCTCACCGCATCGGGACGTTCCGGCTTTACCAAATCCATCAGATCGATTGCGTCAAAGCGATGCGGTGTCTGCCGGATGCGAGCATTGATGTTGCCATTGCAGATCCACCTTACAATGCCAGTAAGGGCAATGTTTGGAAGTGGGACAACTCGGTAAATCTTCCTGGTTTCGGCGGAAACTGGTCGAAGGTAATGTCGGATTGGGACGATATGCCGCTTGCCGAGTATTTCGCCTTCACGCTCGCTTGGCTTACGGAATTGAAGAGGGTCGTGCGACCGAGCGGCTCGCTGTGGATTCATGGAACTTACCACGTTAGCGGGATTAGCCCGCGATCGGGACGCGAATCCTCACCTTTAGGCTTGAAACCGGCTATCCAAACGATCATTAAAGGGCGCTCATTTTTCGCAACCACAGGGAGAAAGTCAGCCGAATGGCGCCCGAGAAGTCGTTTGATTCCTTGAGCAAGTTTGCTACGACAATCAGCGGGGATCAGACAAATTGGGAGGTCTGCCGCGCCAGGTGGTAATGGCTGCATTGCGCGGACTTCAAGGAGAAACAGGCGTCGCTCCCGGCGAGCAGCGGCATTAACAGGGTGCCTTCAGTCAGTCTTAGCCCCGATCAGATCAAGGCCGGCAGGAGGTCGTGAAGGCCAAGGAGCACCAGTGATTGCGGGAGAACACCTGTTCGACGCAAAATCTTGTATTGCGACCCGCGGAGTCTCCCTTGGGTACGGCGAACCGGCCCCCCAAGACGTGACAGGATTCGCGCGTGCAACTCGAGCGCAAGTCACGGCCGCAGGCCGGAAAGACCTAAGCGAGGAACCTGCAGACTATAGTATGAAAAAAATGGAGAACTTGTCCGCCATTGATCTGTTCTGCGGTTGTGGTGGCATCTCGTCAGGCTTAAGGCGCGCAGGGCTCGACGTTATCGCCGGTCTCGACATGTGGGAAGACGCGCTGGAGACCTACGCTAATAATTTTCGAAAGTCGCTAACAATCAAAGCGGATCTCGCTCAGCTAAGCACGCGAGCGTTCATGCGGGAGGTTGGTTTGCGAAAAGGTGAATTGTTCCTATTAGCGGGCGGACCGCCGTGCCAAGGGTTCTCAAAAAATGTACCGCGCAAGAACCGGTTTCTAGAAGACCCGCGCAATCTTCTCGTCAACTCGTTCTTGGACTACGCGGAGGCTTTAAGGCCTCAAGTTGTTCTGATGGAGAACGTCGCAGAGTTTAAGAACGGGTTCGATCAAGCCTTCACCGAGGAGATCGAAAACCGGCTCGGTGGCCTCGGGTACCACGTCCACCACGCTGTATTGACCGCTCACGAATACGGCGTACCGCAGCGGCGCCGGAGAGCGTTCTTCCTCGCGACAAAAGAGAAAATTACTCAGCCTTTTCCTCGGGCCACGCACGGTGATGCCGCGGCCGCACCTTCACTATTCCCGCTCGCCCCGTTCGTCACGGTCTGGAATGCGATCGGCGACCTCCCAAGCCTCAAACACGGCGAATCATACGAAAACAAGCCGTATAGGAGGAAGGCATTTTCGGAGTTCCAGACGCGCGTTCGCGGCTCGAATGACCTAATCATGAACCACGTCGCCCGAAAGCTGCAAGCAACCCAGTACGCCAGATTGTCGTCGATCGAGCCGGGTCAGGGCATCAAGAATCTTCCGCACCATTTGCGACCGAAGGGCGGTTACAGCGGCGCCTACGGCCGCCTGACGAAGGAGATGATTGCGCCGACAATAACGCGATGGGTTTTTCACCCTGGGTCAGGCCGTTACGGGCACCCTGTGGACCTGCGACTGATAACGATGCGAGAGGCGGCAAGACTGCAAGGCTTTCCCGACGATTTTGTGTTCGCCGGGACGTACATCCAACAGGCTCATCAGATCGGCAATGCCGTGCCTCCGCTCCTTGTCGAAGTGATCACTGGTCATCTCCTGCGCCAGATGCGCTCGTAGGTCCGGCGGTCGTGATAGCGGTGTCGTCCAAACTCTCAAGCCATCCCATCAGTTCCTCCAACTTGATCTTGGTGGTCGGCAGGTTGAAATCGATTCTATTTGGATCGCCAAGGGCCGGCCACCAAGCCTTCTCATTATTGAAGTGAAGTTGATTCTCCGAATACCATGAAAACCAGCGAACTCTTTTTTGATCGTAAGCAGCTAGCGAAGGTTGTTGATCCTTGTTAGCGTTTGTTCTTGCTTCGGACCATTCCCACGTGAAATTCTCTGGGTGGAAGAGCACTAGCGAAGCCATTGTGACTAAGGGGCGCTCGAAATACGTCGCGGTGTTATTGGGATTAACAACCAGGCGAGCATAGCCTATCTCGTTTAAGTCGTATCGATCGAGACTCTCCCTCGCGTGTTTGTTGCAGAACGCAATGATCTCGTTGCCAACCTCTTGGGCAGCGGCCGGGGATTTTCTAGCGTCCGTTCTTTTCTGCCCGGCGTTTTCGATCTTAGCGCGTTTCCAGGTTACCGGCGTAGCCAGCTTTGTACTCTTGACCTGCCAACCGAAGTGGTTCTTCCTGTCGATAACGTCCACAAAGTCGTACGTCCGGAGGACCTCCGCCTCGGGTCCACGCGCTATCCCAAGAGTCGCCTCCATCACCGAGCCGGGGATGCTGTTCGCAGGACTAAATGGAAGTTGATGGTAGCGCGTAATCAACTCGGCTATTCGTTTAAGCGTGGCGACATCGGAGATAAGGCTAGCCACGTGCGATTTCCTCGGCTTCGCACAGGAGCACGGATGGCGAGACTTTTAGCGCTTTCGCGAGCGCGGCGATGGCCTTCAGGGACGCGGATTTTCGCCCACGCTCCAGGTCGCTAACGTAGGTTCGATGAAGGCCGCTTAGGTGGGCAAGTTCTTCCTGAGAGAGCGCGCGAACTTGCCGGCGACGGCGCACGACCTCTCCCAGCGCGATCTGAAGCGGATCATCCCGGCTTCCCTCGGCTTTCATCAGACAATAGAGTACGTGAGGGCCAACACGGCCGTCCACAGACTATAGCATGAGCAATACAAGCGAGAAGAGATCGAAGGTCATGCGCTCCATTAAGCGATCCGGGACGAAGCTGGAGTCGCAGTTCGAATGCGTCCTTCGCGCAGTGTGCCTTGCAGACTTTGAGCGACAAGTTAGATCTTTGCCCGGGACGCCGGATTTTGTTTTTCGCGACCTTCAGGTCGCGCTTTTCATCGACAGTTGCTATTGGCACGCCTGCCCTGAGCACTTACGGATGCCGGCAACCAACCAAGAATATTGGGCAGAAAAAATGCGACGCAACGCCGAGCGGGACGCCCGCCAAGCAACCGAGTTGGCTGCACTCGGCTGGCGCGTGGCGCGCGTTTGGGAGCACGAACTGAAGAGCGAGGAGGTCCTGAAGAAAAGGCTTTCCGGCGTCCTTGCTACTCGTGCGCCGCAAAGGAGTAGCCAACCCCGGCCTCAGTCTTGATAGTCCAATTGTGCTGTCCCGATTCCGACAGCTTCCGCCGGATGTTCTTTATATGCGTATAGAGCGTCCGAGGGGCCTGTCCTGGAACCGCCGCCCTCAACGTCTCGCGTGGCACCACGGTGTTGGGCGTGGAAGCCAGTCGCCCGAAGATCGCCTTCTCCTGGGGCGTCATTCTGGCCTTTGACGCGAGGGCGTCAATCTGGTCTTGTGGCAACTTCAACGTCCTGTCTCCGGCTGGGATTGTGATTCCAAGGGGGTTTCGGCACCTTGCCTGGCTGGCCTCGGTTCCTCTAAATCTGAGGTTATGAAACTCCGTATGGGACGTCGGGTGGGGCCAGGTGGGGCCGAAAGAAGTGGGGCCGAAAGAAGGCTTCGGCATCGGATCCTCGGCGATCACGCCGGAATGGCGGTATGGTAACGGCGAGATTATCTTGACCCCGCCGGCACGATTAAACTGACCGTGCGCCGGGAGACCGGCAAGGAAGATGGAGTGAAAGTCTCTGACGATAAAGACATAGATTACATTCCGCACGTCGCGCGCGCAATATACTCGCATTTCCATAATCCACCGCCGGACGTGGGCGGCGGCGCGGCGGGGCTGATTTTACTCGCTTTGCGGCCTCGGTGGCCACCCAAAATGTACCACCCATGGCCAGTTGAAAGTGTGCCAGGGGTCGGTGGCCACTTTTCGGCCTGAAAATGTACCACCGATGAGTTGACCAGCCCGGGCATGCCAGGGCGGCGTCGCAAGATGCCGTTTATGAACCGACTGAGCATGGACGAACGACAATCGATCATCGGGCTGCTGCGCCTGAAATGGCCAGAGCGGCGGATCGCGCGGGAAACCGGCTTTCACCGGGCGACGATCCGGCGCATCGCGGCCGGGCTGGCCGCCGAGTCCTCAAAACGTACCAGCCCCAGCGAAGTGGCCACCGACCCAAACCCCGCCAGGATGCTGGCCAGGGTCGTCGTCGCCGAGCACCCCGATCCAAAAGATACCCTGGCTCCCGAAGTGCCCGCCGGCTCGCCGCGATCGCGCAGCGCCTGCGAGCCGTATCGCAGATTCATCGAGGCAGAGGCCGCCAAGGGCCGTAACGCGGTGGCGATCTACCAGGATCTGGTCGAGCACCACGGCTACCACGGCGCCTACAACGCGGTCAAACGTTTCGTCGGCAAACTGCGGCCGCGCGATCCGAAGATCAGTTGCCGGTCCGAAACCGGGCCGGGGCAAGAAGCGCAGGTCGACTACGGCGAAGGCGCGCTAACTCGTCACCCGCAAACCGGAAAATACCGCCGGCCGCGGCTGTTCGTCATGAAGTTGGGCAACAGTCGCCGCGCGTTTCGCAAGGTTGTCTGGAACTCGTCGACCGAGGTGTGGTGCAGACTGCACGAAGAGGCCTTTGCGAAGCTCGGCGGCCCGCCGCACACGATTCGCCTCGACAACCTCAAAGAAGGCGTGATCAAGCCCGACATCTACGATCCACAGCTCAACCCGCTGTACGTCAAGATGCTGGAGCACTACGGCGTGATCGCGCTGCCATGCCGCCCGTATGCGCCCGATCTCAAGGGCGTGCCGGCCAGTATGTTCTCGGGATAAAGCCGTGCGCGACAGCGAACTCGTTGTACTTCTCGCTCTAGACGGCGGTTTTGCCGGCGCGTGAGACGACGGCCGTTTTGAGATTGTCAACGAGCACCTCGCCGGGCACGCCGCCGAAGAAGGCAAACGCACGCCGATGGCAGTCCAGCCAGGTCAGCATCTGCATGTCGGTGGTAAAGCGCACGAAGAGCGCGCGCGACCGCGCCATCACGGCGACGAAGACGTAGAGATTGACGCGATGGCCGCCCCGGTCGACGGCGCCCAGATCGCCCCAATCGACCTGCATCTGCTGGCCGGGACGCACGAAGAACCGCCGTTCGGCCGGTTGCGGTTTGCGGCGCAGCGGCTGGAGGTACTCCTTGAGCACGGTTCGGCCGCCGCCGTAGCCGAGGAGCTGCAGTTCATCGAAAATCCGCTCGCCGGTCCAGAGCGACTTGACCGGATCGGCCAGCCAGGCGGCGATCGTATCGGCGTAGGGGCCGAGTTTGAGGTCCTTGGGGCGGCGGCGCTTGCCGGTGGGGGCCGTGGGGCTGCGCAACGCGCGGCGGACGGCGTTGCGCCTGACGCCGCGCAGGACGGCGATCTTGCGGATGCTCAGGCCCTGCATCCGTAGGGTATGAACGTCCCTCCAGCGCTCCGAACGGGTGATGGCGAGCTCCTTCCTTGGCGGTGCTATTCACATCAGCCCGTATTCGGGGGATCTCGTCCCCCTCGGGCAACCGGCTCGGCTCGGAGGTGGGTCCGCCTTATCCCGGCGGAAGTGGGTTCACCTTAACGCGGCGGCGACACCTAAACTGCAGCCTTAGAAGGTCAACGATTTCATCGCCGAACTGGAAGGCGATGGCGGTGCCCCACAAACCCGGTAGCGGCTTTTCATTGCTGCGCGCTGGAGAAAGCGCGAGAGAGTTGCTCATTGGCGTCGGAGCTGGCTTGATCGCGACGGCCCTTTGGCCGGCCGCGCCTCGCGTGTTCGGTGCGATCAATCCGGCGCTTGCGGCCATGGTGGAACCGATCGTGGCGGTGCCATGGTGGCTCTCACTGCCAGCGTTGTTCTTCGCCGTCTTCGGCGTCGTGAGTTTGGTACAAAAAGGCCGCGGAGCGATAATCTCGGCGCGCGTGGCACAAACCGTTGAGCCCGCGAACGACGGAATGCTTGAAGTGGATCTGCGTAGCGCCGGTGGGGTGGCCTTAATGAAGAGCATGATGTCGCCGCAACTGTGGGTGTATCCGCGCATCACTAGCTTTGCACCGTATCCGCTGCGCGTAACGCACCTCACGGCAAAGCTGTCCTTCGGACAGCTGAGCCTAAAACTCATGCTGGACCAGCCCTTTACGATCGAGCCTCGCTCAACGAGGAACGACGTCTGTTTATCTGATACGCCCGACACCGACAAAGTCGCGAAAATCGTGGATTTTATCGACGGGCCAAATGCCGCCGGAAAAATTCTGTACGTGTACATCGCGATCACGTGCGAGTCTCTGGGTGGCACGATCGATACGTCCATCGCAGTCGAGCGCGGAGAGCCCGAGATCAGAACCATAATCCGTTAGCTTGCCCGGGCCCGCAAGTTGGAGCGATTCGCGCGTAAGGGAGACGAGCGCACGCGGAAACGTCACGGGACCTTTCCCCACGTAACCACGTTCCCTTCATAGCTAATCAGCACCGCGCGATACGGCGCGATATCGGGCGTCATTTGCCCTAGAGCGTTCATGCTGGCAGTAAACGAGCCGCGCGCGTCGGTTATTGCGAGAATAAGAAGGTCCGGCATAACCGGGTATGTCAACGCCTTCTGCTTCTTCCGGTACAGAACAGTCGATACGATCGGGAGCATGCCCAAAGGATCGAACCACCCGGCGTCGGTGCGAATCTCAACGAGGCCGCCAGCCAGATCGGCGACGTAAACTTTCGCCCCATGCGCCGTGAGGATTGGGAGCCGGGCGTCCTTCAGATGAATCAGTCGATATCGCGCCCGACGTCATCGCCGTCCTCAAAACGCAACGCGTGACGCTCAACGCCAGGCGCTACCGTGAGCCGCTCGTGTGGCCCAATCTCCAGGGGCAGCCACTGTGGCCTTCTGGCTTCTATCGGCGCTCGTTCCTCCCGGCGCAAAAGGCCGCCGGAATCCACCCGCCGGTGACCTTCCACGACCTCCGTCACACCCACCACATCTCCTGTTGCATGGCGTCAACATCAAAGTCGTGAGCGAGCGACTGGGGCACGCCGGGGTTGCGATCAAGCTCCAAATCTACGCGCACGTCCTGCCCTCCATACAGCAGGAGGTCGCGAGCGTGATAGGACGGGTGCTCACGCATGCTCCGGATCAGGCGGCGCTCGCGGGGGTATTACGGGGGTAAAGAAAAAAACGAACCGCCGGGCGCCGGGACAAGATCGTCGGGAAAGCCTGATTTTTCAAGGGTTTTCACCTGGGAGGGATGGTGGGCACGGTTGGGATCGAACCAACGACCCTCCGCGTGTGAAGCGGATGCTCTCCCACTGAGCTACGCGCCCACGACCATCGGCCCAGCTCGCCGATACGAGGTCGGCGAGTCCGCCCATTTTACCTTACTAGGCGCCAGCTGTCCAGCCGCGAATATCTCGACCCATGCTGGAAGGATTCCCGTTGACGACCCGCTTTTCGATCCCGTTTGCCGACATCGACATGATGCAGCACGTGAACAACGTTGCATATATTCGATGGGCCGAAACTATGCGCGCGGAATACCACGCCCAAGTCATGAAAACTCCGATAAACGGCGATCGCGGCATGATCCAGGCGACGATAAACTTCACCTACGAGCGGCAACTCGTCTACCGCGAAAGCGTCGCCATCGGCATAAGAATCCCGCGGGTCGGCAACAAGTCCTTTGATTTTTACTACGAGATTTGGAGCGTAACGCACGGCTATCGGGCCGCGCACGGCATAACGACGATGGTCGCATACGACTTTGTCCATCGGCGCACGACAGAGATTCTCCCCGATTGGCGCACCGCAATCGCCGCGTACGAGGCCGGCCCTGCGCACGAGTATATCTAGCAGGGTTGCGCCGAACCGGCATACGGAGTACAACAGAGCCATGATCGTCTGCATCTCGCGCCTGCTCGGCGCCGGAGGCCTGACCGTCGGCGAGGCCCTGGCAGCAGATCTGGACGCGGCACTACTCGACGAGCGAACGATCGTTCGGACGCTGGCCGAACGCGGTGGGTTCTCCGCCGAATACCTCTCGGCGATCGACGAACGCCCACCTTCGCTCGCCACTTCCTTCATCGCCGACTTCGCACGCGCCACGGCGCTCGTACAGGCGTTGGAGTGGCGCACGACCGAGCAGGCGATTCTCGACGGAATACGCGATCTCGTGTTGGAGCGTGCTGCCGACGGCAACGTCGTGCTGATCGGTCACGGCGGCACGAAACTTCTCGCAGAGCACCGAAACACCCATGACATTTTCTCGCTGTTGCTCGTAGCCGGGCGCGCGTGGCGCACCGAGCAGGTGGCCCGGCGCTTCAACATCCCCCACGAAGAGGCTGCGGAGCGCGTACGAAAAACCGACGATCTCCGCCGGCGGTTTCTACAGCACTTCTTCGCCACCGACATGTACGATTGCAGAGATTACGATCTCGCGATCGACACCGAACGCCTCGGTCTCAGCACCGCCGTGGAGATCGCAAATAAAGCGGTCCGCGCGCTACTCCCTACAGCGTAAACGCAACGATAGCGTTTTCTTTGAAGTCGTTGGTCCAGAAATGCGTGCCGTCGTGCGTCAGCGAGATGCCGGAAAACGGGACGTTCGCTATCGGCGTTACCGTCGAGCCCTCGGCCCGATCCACTCGCGCGATGCGGCATATCCGCTCGTCCCGATACCAGAGCGAAAGATAGAGAGCATCGCCGACCCAAACGATGCCGACGATCTCGGCGAGGGCGATTTCAAGCGTGCGCTTCACCGCGTACGATGCGTCCAATTCGAGCACGCGCCGGTTGTGCCGCTGGCTGAGCCACAGGTGCGACCCGTCGAAGGCGAGGAACGAACCCGTATCGTCGGGGCACGGTACGACATCGCGATCCTTGAAGCCGTGTCCCGGAAGAAAGCGGCGGATAAATCGGTTGTTCGCTTCCCCGTTTTCGCGAAGCACGAAGCGCAGCTCGTCGCCGACCGCCACGCCGCCGACCGGTTGCCCCGGCGCATTCGCCTCCTCGAAAACCGTACCGTGCCGCGGGTCGATCCCGTATATGCGGCGAGTCTCCCACGAACCGAGCCACAGATGCTCGCCGTCATGCGCGAGCGCTTGAGGCTGCGGCGCCGGAGAAGGTAAGCGCAGCACCTCGTGTATCGATGTTTCCAGAACGTCCATCGCGGGGGCTTCGGCCTCGCGAGCCCCAACTCCCCGCGGCCGCGGAAGCACGCGCGAGCGTGAAATGTCGCACGATCGATCGGAGGATTGCTTTCGCCGGCGCCCAACCTTTGGGTCCTCGGGTTCTGGTGCGGGCGGTTAGCTCAGTGGGAGAGCGCTTCCTTGACACGGAAGAGGTCAGAAGTTCAATCCTTCTACCGCCCACCACTACGCGCGAAAGGACGCTGCGGAGGCATTCCGCCGCCGCTCGTCGCATCCGTCAATAACATGGATGTTGCGCCCTCGGGGCACGCGAAAGAACATCGAGAGCCCGGGCCCCTTTCGGCCCTCGCGAGATTACCGTCGTATCCCTGGCTCGTGGTCGGCACCGTATGCATCGGCGCCTTCATGGGTCAGCTCGACGCGAGTATCGCGCAGCTCGTTTTGCCAACGCTCCAAGCCACCTTCAAGTCTTCGCTCGCCAACGTCAGTTGGATCGCGCTGGGCTACCTGTTGGTACTCGCGGCGACGCTGCCGATCTTCGGCCGCCTGGCGGATATCTTCGGCCGCAAGATCCTTTACACCGGCGGTTTCCTGATCTTCATCCTCGGTTCGGCGTTGTGCGGTTTTGCGCCGTCGCTCGCCTTCTTGATCGGCGCTCGCGTCCTGCAAGCTCTCGGTGCGGGGTTGCTGCAGGCCAACAGCGTCGCCATAATTACCGCAGCGGCGGGTCCCGAACGACGCGGGCGCGCCATCGGCGTGCAGGGTGCGGCACAAGCGATCGGACTCTCCTTGGGACCGGCGCTCGGCGGACTCCTCATTCAGGCCATCGGGTGGCGCTGGGTCTTCTGGATCAACGTTCCAGCCGGAATCGTCGGAACGATCCTCGGCTGGTTCGTCCTTCCCCGCACGCAAGGACTGCGCCACAACGAACGCGGTTTCGACTGGTGGGGCGCGACCCTTCTCACGCCGACGCTCGCGCTCATCCTCTTGGCGCTGAGCGAAATCTCGAGTTGGGGCGCCACGTCGCCGGCGTTCGTCGTATCGATCCTAGGCGGGTTCGCATTGCTCGCCACGTTCATTTGGCACGAACGGCACGCGAAGCCGCCGCTCGTCGATCTCGACCTGTTCCGTTCGCACGCATTCAGCGCTGGAAACGCGGCCGGTTTGATCTCCTACGGCCTGCTCTTCGGCGTCTTCCTGCTGTTGCCGTTCGCACTCGAGCGCGGGTACTCGGATTCGCCGTTCGCCGCAGGGTTGCGGCTTACGGCGATTCCGCTCGCACTCGGCATCGCCGCACCGCTGAGCGGCGCATTCTCCGATCGCCTCGGGCCGCGCCCGTTGACGTTCGCCGGCATGATGCTCGCGGCGGTCTCGCTCGCCGTCCTCGCGTTTTCGCTAGACGGCAGGGCGCAGACGCTGCCGCTCCTCACGGCGATGCTGATCCTCTTCGGCATCGGACAAGGCCTATTCACCGCTCCCAACAACAGCGCGATCATGGGCGCGGCTCCCGGCCATCGTTTGGGGGCCGCCGGCGGGGTCCTCAACGTCACGCGCACGCTCGGCACGAGCCTTGGCGTCGCCATCGCTTCGGCGCTGCTGGCATGGCGAATCGATGAGTTCACCGGCATTGAACGCACGACGCTGAGCGCTCCGCCGCACGAAGTGCTCGCCGGGATTCGCGACGTGCTCTACCTCTTCGCCTTCCTCGCGGTGGCGGCAGCCGTCATATCGTTACTGCGCGGCAAACCACCGAGGATAGATCCCCGGCACCGCGAGCAGATTGAAGCGTACGAACCGATCGGCGGCGTGTGAGCGCCGGAGCGCCGCGTTAACTTCGCATCATTTGCCGAGCAGATGCGCTATCACGTCCGCCGCGCTGTACTGCGAGCCGCCGGCCGGGAAAAAGCGCCCGATGCCGGCTAGATCGAAGCCGGAGGTTACCAAGCCGCTCTCGACGCGCTTCCCCTTGCGAACCTGCGGGTGGCCGATCGTCGCGAGCAGCGAGTTACACAAGCATCGCTTTCCAGCCGTGTTCTCGCGCTTTCCGCCCTTGGCTACGTAGAGCGAAACGGGCTCGGCCGGACAACGGTAGCCGATCTCGCCGCCGGCGGTCCTATAGGCTTCGCGCAAGTAGCCCAGATCGCAGATGCGCGGTCTGCTACGATACACCTCGGCTTCAGACGTCGTGCCTTCCAGCTCGGCAATCTTGAACGGAAAGCTCGTGGGGGAAGCGCGCACGTCGCTGCGCACGCGCACCGATCCCGAGGCTACCTTCTCGAGCAACAAGCGCTTGTAGTCTTCGCGCAGTCCCGATTCGACGCAGTACGCGAACGCCGTGCCGACCTGAATCCCCGCCGCGCCCGCGGCCAGAGCTTCGCGGAATTTTTCCCGCGAACCGTAGCCGCCCGCGAGCCAGAAGGGCAGCCCGAGTTCGCGTATCTTGGCAAGGTCGACCACGTCGCGCTCGCCATAACTCGCCTCACCTGCCGCATCGAGCTCGAGTTTCCCGCGCGGCGGCGCGTTATGCCCCCCCGCCGAATGCCCTTCGATCACGAACCCGTCGACTCGCCCGTTCGCCTTCTTCTGCATCGTCACCGCCAACGTGTTTGAAGAGACGATCGCGAGGAACTTCGGCCGCGTCAGCGGCGCGACATCGCGTTCCATGAACTCGCGCGGATCGAACGCCGTACGGTCGTCGTCGCTCGGCACGCCCGTAACGTGCAACGGATAGGCTGCGGACCGGTGCTCCGCGAGCAGATCGAGCGCGCCCGGTATCCTGAGGGGAACGCCCGCACCCATCAACACGTAGCCGACCCCGGCCAGCATCGCACCGTAGATCGAAGGCAGATGCGGAAGATGAATCTTCTCTAGATAGTTGATGCCGACCGGCTGCCCGTGTCCTTCGCGTGCTAGCCCCACTTCAACGAAATTGGCGACGATGCACAACTCCTCGAGCTCCCGCACTCGCTCTTTGACATGCATTGGAACCGCCACGTATGGTTCGTCTTCTCGCTTGCCGCCCGCCCGGTAATACGCCTTCCATACGCGCTCCCCCATCTCGCGGAACGGAAAGCGGAGCAACCCACGCCACATGTGACCGCCCGGATCCCCATCTTGCAGGCGCCGCGCGAAGATCTGGTCGAGGGCCGTGCCCGAGACCACGCCGAGCTGCCCTAGCGCCGAGACCGCTCGCGCGAGCCGCCACGACGAAACCCCCGCACCCATGCCGCCTTGAATGATTGCCGGATTCGCGTTCATCGCGGCATTATCTCACGACTGGGCCGCCGCGACCAAGCTATTCGGTACAGATCCAGGCAAGAATATGGCATAGCCCCGCGCCGGGGAGATCGACATCGCTCGCGCGAAGCCCACGCAGTCGCTTTTTTCCGGTACGTTTACGTTGAGGTATCGTCATGCGCGCAGCACCGTCAGCATCCTGGACCGTCATCGCACTCGTACTAGCCCTCCCTTCGACAAGCGGTGCGGCGGTCTCCAATGCCGCCGCACTCGAAGCTCCGGTCACGATTCGAGCGACCAATCGTGCGGCCTACACGCACAAGCTGCCGACCGGGCGGCAGGTTGCGCCCGTCGGCACGATCGCCGCCACGTCGAACTTCCCCAGTGCCGTCGCGCGCGTTGGAAAGTTCGTCGCCGTGCTCGCCGACGGATCGACGCGCACACAGACCCTCACGCTCTACGACGCAGCGACGCTCGCGCGGCGCGGCGCAGTCGTCGCGTATCCGCGGCAGTCGCGCGGAGGCACGGAGACGGGGAGTTTGATACTCGACCACCAGGACTTCTTCCAAGGACTTGCGGCGAGCCGTAACGGTACGCTCTACGCTGCGGGCGGCAACGCGGACGACGTGCTCGCAATCGCTACCGCAGGCGGAAAACCAAAGCTCCTGCGCCGCTACGCGCTCGCGGCGCAGCGCTTCCCGCACGCGCAATACCCATATATGTATGCCGGTAAGCGCGGCCGCGGCAAACGCCTCTTCTACCCCGACGCCCTCGCGCTCGGACCGCACGAACGGCACCTGTATGCGGCTGGATTGCTCGCCAATGCCGTAGCCCGCATCAACCTCGCGACCGGCGCGGTACGCTATCTGAGCGTCGGTTCCTATCCGAACGCGCTCGCGCTCTCCGATCGCGGGCGAGTGCTCGTCGTCTCGCTCTGGGGCGAGAATGCCGTCGCGCTGGTCGACGCATCCACGTTTCGAACGTCCGGCCGCATCTCGCTCGGACCCCGTACCGGCCGTAGCGACACCGCGCCCGGCATTCATCCGATCGCAGTGCTCGGCAATCCGCGCTCTGCGCGGGCCTTCGTGGCCCTCGCGAATGCCGATCGCGTCGCCGAAGTCGATGTCGCTACGCGCCGCGTCATTGGCACGTTCGAGGTCGCGCCGTATCCCGGCGCGCGGCCCGGATCCAATCCGAATGCGCTCGCACTCGAGCGCGGTCGCCTCTACGTGGCCGACGCCGGCAACGACGACGTGGCCGTCTTCGACGCGCGCACCGGTGCACTGCTGGGCCGCATTCCCACGGGTTGGTATCCCACCGCACTCGCCGCCGCGCCGAACGCACTCTATGCCGTCGCCGCCAAGGGCCTCGGTGCCGGTCCGAACCTGCGCCACCAATGGATCGGCGACATGATGGGCGGCCTCGTGCAGCGTATCGCGCTGCCTATCGCACGCGCTCGTCTCGCTCGCTTCACCCGCGATGCGCTCGCGCAGAACCGCTTTTTGCCCGCGCAGCGCGCCGCGCTCGCGGCTCGAAACGCCAAGCTGGCGGCAGCGTTGCGCCGCAACGTCCACACGGTCGTGCTGATCCTGCGCGAAAACAAGACCTTCGACGAAGAGTTCGGTGCCTATCCCGGACTCGGGCACTGGGCCGACCCGCATCTCGCGCTCTACGGCGCACGCGAGCTGCCGAATCTCTACACACTCACACGGCACGGAGCACTCTTCACGAACTACGACGCCGACGGCGAAGTGACGGCGCAGGGCCACCAGTGGACCACGGCGGCCTCCGATTCCGATTTCGTGCAGCGCACCTGGCAAGCGAACTACTCGGGGCGAGGATTGGTCGCGAATCCCGGGTGGACCGACCCGCTCGAGCCGGCCAAACCCGGCGCCGATCCGGACAATCCCTATGCCGACGCGCAGAACCTCTCCACGCTCGGCGCTTGGTCGAATCCGTGGATATCCTATCCCGCCGGACGTTTTCTCTTCGACGACCTCGCCGCGCATCGGGTGAGTTTTGAGAACTTCGGAGAGTTTATCTCGCGCGACGAAAGCGGAGATCTCGTACCCGATCTCTCGAAGAACACGCTCGAGCCCTTCCCAGGCTGGGATCGCATGCTGCTCGATACCGGCCGCGCGCGCATCGCCGATGCCTGGATCGCGGCGCACGCGAAGCATCTGCCGCATTTCATCTACATCTGGCTTCCCGACGATCACACCGCCGGCCGCAGCCCCTGCTATTACACGCCCGACGCCTACGTTGCAAACAACGACGCTGCGACCGGGGAAGTGATCGCCACGCTCTCGCGTACGCCCGCCTGGCGGCACATGGCGGTCTTCATCACCGAAGACGACGCGCAATCCGGAGCCGACCACATCGACGCGCACCGTACCTTCGCCGTCGCCGCCGGACCGTGGGTCAAGCCGGGAACGCTGCAATCTTCACCCTATTCGCAAGTCGACGTGATCCGCACGATGGAGGCAATCCTCGGCGTCCCGCCGCTCTCGCAGTGGGATCAGAACGCGCGCGTGATCGGTTCCATCTGGCGCACGACGCCCGACGACGCGCCCTTCACCGCGCGCAAGACGCTGACGCCGCTCGCGGTCAATCCCGGCACCTGCCCGGTCACGACACGCTTGCGCCGCGAAGCGGGCGAGCACGGCCGGCTTCTCGCGCCAACCGATGCATTTACGCCGACCTCGCTGCTCAAAGTCTCCGGGGCGGAGCAGCTGCGCCAAGAATGGATCGCCACGCGCGGCCGCGCAAGTTACGCTCGCCTGCAGGCGTATCTGCGCCATCTCGCCGCGAGCCATCGCGCGCCGTTACGAGCGTTTACGTCGGCGGGAGAGTGAAGACCGGCGCCATCGTCAAGACAGAGGAAGGTTCCTCGAACGTTCGCGACCGGCCATCGCATTGTAGACGATGGCGACAAGGGCCCCCGCGATGGCACCGATGACGACCACCCAAACGAGCATTGCGAATCCCCAGCCGTAGCCCACCGCGTAACCCATACCGTAGCGGCGATCGCCCATCATGCCCCACGCGCCATGCATGCCGAACAGGTGCAGCGCGGCCGGCACGACGGACGCAAGGCTCATAATCAGTCCGGTTACCGCAAAGCTGACGGCCAATGCGAGCGGGTTGAGCAAACCATAACGAGATCCCATATCGACCTCCGTCTGTGAGTGAAGCACGGCGCCCGGCGAAAGTCAACGCCGGATCGGCCGTACGAGCGTCGTCTTCGGCGAGAGCGGTAGAATCATCGGCGGACGAGGCGCTTGCGAGAAGTCGAAATCCTTCCTCAGATCGCCGAGCTGCGGCATATTTTCGCGAACGTCGGGACGCGCATCCGGGCGACCGTCGGTCTTCGGATTCAGCCGCTGACCGCGCAGGAAATCGTCTTCGATGAATTTCGCGTACGCATCGAAGCTCAGCACTTGATGGTCGACGTACCCACGCTTCGCATACGGGCTAATCACGATACCCGGGACACGTAAACCGTAGCCTTCGGCGTCCACCTTCGGCGGCTGCACGTTATCGTAGAAGCCGCCCCAGTCATCCCACGTCAGGAAAATTGCCGTACTCTTCCAATCCGGGCTGCGCATGACCGAATCAACGATCGACGTCACGTAATGTTGCCCGCGGCTCACCAAGTTCGGCGGATGTTCGCTGTCTTTGCCGTCGGGCAGAATCCACGACACCGCGGGCAACCTTCCAGCCTCTGCGGCGATGTAGAACTGGCGCAAACTCTTGATATTTGCGGTCTGCCGGTCTTGGTGCAGATCGACAAACCCCGGCAGCACGTTCCAGATCTTCGGGACGCCGCGATGCCGAAGCGCCGGCCCAGGCCCGTTGCCGGCTCCGCCGTCGAGGTACCACGCCCAGCTGACGCCGTCTTTATGCAAGAGATACGTAAGGTCAGTCCATCCGAAAGGCGTGGGATCCGCCGGCCCGCGGTTACGCGTCTTATCGAGCGTGCTGCGGCAGCTCATCGGATTCTCCGGATCGCTGCACGTCGCCGACCACTCCGAGATCAGCGCCAGGTGCGACGGAAAACTCCAGGAGATCACGGGCTCGAACATATGGTCTTGCAGCACGAAGTTACGCGCCAGGGACCAATAGTTCGGAATGTCGCTCTCCACGTGATAGCCCATCACATCGGTGCCGCGCCGAATGCCCCTGTGGGTGCATCTGGGATCGTTCGGATCCTTGCAGCCGCGCCGGCCGCGCTCCGCCGTGGCGATAAAACCGTTCATCTTACCGCCGTTCGCGTCGGCGAGGGCGCTGGTCTCTTGATGCGGCCCGCCGGTGTTGAGATCGTGGTGGTCGACGTACGGGGCAACGCACCGGTTGGTGCGCGGGTCCGGCGCGCACACAGTCGGTTTGCCGTCACCCATCGGGATGCCGTCCGCCCCGGGAAACGTTCCGAAGTACGAATCGAAAGAACGGTTCTCTTGCATGATGATGATGACGTGCTTGATGAGATGAATGCTGCCGGCAGCGTGCCGGCCGCTCGCGGCCCGTGCGTAGCCGGAGCCTGCAGCGGTCAGCATAACGGCAGCGGCGGTGATAGCGGCGGTAAGTCTGCGGGTCTGCGTGAATCGAAGCATGCGGGCGCTCCTACAGAAAGGCACTTCAGAGCTTCTCCGTACCCATGTCATCGAGCACTTCGATTAGGCTATGATTAGAATGGGAACGATGGTCGAGCCGGTGACCTAAGAGCACCAACGGAGGAACCTACGCCATGCGGTGTGCCCGAATCGTTTCGCAGTACGCCACGCTGCTGCTAGCGCTCGTCATGGTAACGGCTTGTGCGTCGCACGCCCCACGCGCCATACGGCCGGCGGCCGTCGTGCCGGTGACCTCCGCCTCACTCTTCGCCCAGGTGCGTGCGCTCGAGCGACACGGAACGATTCTGCCGGGAAGCCGCCTTTACATGTACGGCGCGCGCATGGCGGACTATTATACGATCGACCGCGCCAACGCGGCGACCGTCAACGTGGTTTCCACGGCGAAGAATGGCGTCGCAGGCGTGCAGCGCTTCCCGAACGGCAGTCTGCTCATCAAAGAGAATTTCGACGTCCACAAACACCTAAAGACGATCACTGCGATGCTCAAAGAGCCGGGATTCGATGCACTTGACCGAAACTGGGTGATGGCTGCCTATAAACCGGACGGCGCTGCAATCGCGTTCGGAAAGGTTACTTCGTGCATCCAATGTCATGCCATGGTGCGTACTTCCGACTTCGTGTTCCCACCACTGCGGCATCTTCCGGTTTCGGTCGTGAAAACGTTCTTCCCCGGTCAAACGATCTCGCCGAAATACCTCGAACTGCGCAAGGCGAACAAACCACCATCCCGATAAGCCAAAAACCGTCGCACGAACATGATGCCGCGATCTCTATCGGCTCATAAAGACTACCTTCAATGGAACGTTATCGTGGTTTTCAAGTCGGTCTTCGGGTGCGCAGGCAGCAGCATCGGAGGAAGCGGCTTCTGCTTGAAATTGAAATCACGGACCAGGTTGCCGAGCTGCGGCATATTCTCGCGAACGTCGGGGCGGCGATCCGGGCGGCCATCGGTCTTCGGATCGATGCGCTCGCCATTGAGAAAGTCGTCTTCGATGAAGCGCAGGTACGCATCGAAGCTCAATGTCTGATGATCGATATACCCCCGGCGCGCATACGGGCTGATGACCATCGCCGGAACGCGAATGCCGTAGCCGTTTTCGTCGACGCGCGGCGGAGGAACGTGATCGTAGAAACCGCCCCAATCGTCCCAGGCGAGGAAGATGGCCGTCGATTTCCAGTCCGGTCCGCTCATGATGGCGTTGATGACGCGCGTTACGTGCGTCTGGCCCATGCTGACGAGCGCCGGCGGATGTTCGCTCTCCAAACCTCCCGGCGTTACCCACGACACCGCCGGAAGCGTGCCGGCGCGCGCGGCAGCGTAGAAGTGGTCGATGGTCTGGATATTGCCGATCTGCCGGTCCTCCCGAACGTCGGTGGCCGTAAGGAGCGGGTTCCAGATGTATGGTGTCGTCTTCAGATTCGTTTGCGCGTTCATGCAGGCTTCGACCTGGGCGAGCGTCTTGCAGCCCGTCGAGGTCTCGTTCGCAACGTAATACCTCCAACTGACGCCGCGTTTCGCCAGCAAGTACGTGAGGTCGGTCCACGCCACGACGTGCACCATGCTTGCGGAGTTGCGAACTTCGTCCTCGGGCCCGGTGCTTTTCCGGCCCGCCGCCCCGCTCTTGGCCGACTTGGGAGCGAGTGCGATGGCGAAATCGTTCCGGCATGACATTGGATTGACGTTGAAAATTGCGTTCAGGTTCGGCAGCGGCGATGGAGCCGGGCACGCCGCCGACCACGCAGAGACTTCGTAATAGTGCGCCGGCAGACTCCACGAGCGCACCGGCTCGAACATGTGGTCTTGGAGGACGAAGTTCTTCGCGTACGCCCAATAGTTCGGGATGTCGCGGCCGTCATGATAGCCCATGACGTCCGGCACCGCCGCTTTCGCGCACTTGGGGTCGTTGTAATACCACATGCAGCCGCGCTCCGACGCTTCGGCTGCCCGGACGAAGCCGTCCATCTTGCCGCCGTCAACGTCCATGGTGGACTGCTGGGCGAGGTGCTGTCCGCCCGCATTGTCGTTGGACCTGTCGTGGTAGGGCCTCTGGCACGAGCCCTCGCGTGGGTCGGGGATACAAACGGTGAAGTGGCCGCGCGCATCTCGCGGAAGCCCATCGGCTCCCGGATAGGTGCCAAAATAGGAATCAAACGAACGATTCTCTTGCATGATGATCACGACGTGACGGATCCGGTGAATCCCGGCCAGCGAGGTATCGCTAACGCCGCGCGCCGCGCTGCTTCGCGCCGCGATAGTAACAAGCGCTATAACGAGCGTTATAACGACGACGGCGAACGCACCTAACCAAGCCTGCCTACGATGGAACATCGCGATCCTCCCCAAATCTAAGGCCACGGCTTTTCGGTAACGGGCCAACGCTTCCCGCTAACGCGGCAGGAGTACGCGACCGGTCCCGCAATCGCAGCGTGGTGGAGACGCCTTTCGCCGTTAGCGTATTGGGCGGTTTCGACGTTTGCGACCGGCTCGACCGCGCGTTGGACGGGCGCGCGTTGCGCCGTGGAAGCCCCGTTTTGAAGTATCTCCTCGCCGTTCCCGATCACGAAGCGGAGCGAGCGCGCATCGCAGCGGCGCTCTGGCCGGTCTCGCCTCCGGCTGCGGCGGCCACGAATCTTCGCGTCGGCCTCCATGCCCTGAAGATGGCACTCGCGGGCCTCCCCGCCATCGAAGCCCGCGGCGGTAACGTGCGGTTGCTGCCGGATCACTGGAAGATCGACGCGGACGTTTTCGAACGGAACGCCGCTAGTGCATTGCAAGCACAATACGCGGAAGAGGGCGACCTTCTCCAACTCCTCAAGCACTACCGCGGACCGTTCCTTGGGCAAGACCCCGAGACGCATTGGATCGCACCCCGCCGCCTTCACCTGGAATCACTCTACCGCAGCCTGCTGCTCCGTTACGCGCAATTGCCGCACGCACAATATGAATTCAGCCTCGAGGCACAACTGCGCCACTTTCTTGACGGCCACCCCGAAGATTGCGAAGTAACGTCCGCTCTTGCGGAGATCCTCGCGGCACATGGACAGCCTAGCGAAGCCTCGCACGTACGATCGCTGCATCGCTCGGCCACCTCCGGCACGACATGCTGTCGCGAACATGCCCCTGCGATAGCGTTTGCCGCAACGACGGCGAGCTCCATTTGCTCCGAACCGCCGGTCCTGTGGTTTCGTAACGAGTCGCCTCGATTTGTCGGGCGCGCCGCAGAGGTCGCGCGTTTGGGCGATCTCCTCGACGACGCATTCGACGCACTCGGCCGTACGGTACTGCTCGTCGGCGCTCCCGGCATCGGCAAGACGCGCTTGGCCGGAGAGACCATGGCCGAAGCGCAAGACCGTGGAGCGCTGGTGCTCGACGCGACCTGCGAGCGCTCGGGCGGAACGACGTTGCGGCCCTTCGTTCGCGCGATCGAAACCGTCGTAGAGGCGCTCTCCGATACCGTTCTAGCAACGGTGTTGCGAGCGCACGGCCCTACGCTCGCGCGCGTTTCGCGAACGCTGCGCACGCGCATCGGACTGCGGGACGACGATTACGCCGAACGCGTTACGGACGTCAGCCGCGTCATACCGGCGATCGTCGCTTTTTTCGAAGAACTCACGCATCTGTGGCCGGTCGTGCTGCTCGTCGAAGATCTGCACGCCGCCGATCCGGCATCGGTAGCAGCTTTCTCCGCGCTCGTGGTGGCCGTCCCGTCGATGCGCTTCCTGCTCGCCGGTACGGCTAGGGACGCGGAGTTCCGCGACTGCCTGGCGGCCGATATGCTCGACGCCGCCCGCTGCGACGTATCGTTGTTACGCATCGGTCCCCTCAGCGGCCCGGAATCGCTGGCATTGGCGCGGGACTTTTGCGATTCGCCGCTCGAACCACACGTGATCGCGCGCCGCGCGCAAGGTAATCCCTTTGCCGTGTTGGAGCTTTCAAAGGGAGCGGACGGAATCCGGCACATCGCGGGTGCCGTCATGACGCGGATCGAACGGCTGCCGGCGATCGAACGCAAAGTAATCGACATACTCGCGCTAGCCGATCCAATCGCTCTCCCGGAGCCGTCGCTCGCACGAACGATCGGACAGCCCGTATCCGAAGCGATCGAACGGTTATGGGGTTCCGGGCTGCTGCGCCGGCAACCCGACGGATACACCTTGGCTCACGGCATTTTCGTCGAGGTCATAGAGCGCCTCCTCGACGAGCGGGATCGTATGCACGTCCACGCCGAACTCGCCGCGCTTCCCGAAGTACAACGCCACGCCGACGCGACGGCCGTGCACTTCCTGCACGCGGGACCACGGTACGAACTCCAAGCGGTTAGTTGGAGCATCCGCGCGCTCGACGAGGCGATCGCGGTGCGCGACACCGGCAGCGTGCTCGGCATCGTGCAGGCGGCGTACGCGCTTGTCGTAGAGGGAAACCCGCACCGATACAAACTCGCGATCGGCCTGGGACTAGCGGAAACGTACGCCGGAAGTGCCGAGCGCGCGCAAGACACCCTGCAACACGCATTGCTCCTTGCGGCAAACGATACCGAACGCGCAGCCGCCTACGTCGCGCTCATCGAGCTCGCGGAAACCGACATGCGCGTGGAAGAAGGCCTCAATCTCTGCGCGGAAGCCGAGAGCGTCTGCCGCACGTGCTCGCCGGGCGATACGAGGACGATTCGCTCGCGGCGTGCGTTCCTGCTGCTTCTCTCGGGACGTTTCGAAGAGGCGCTTTCCACTGCATCCACCTTGCTCGACGCGGGCGATCCGATCTCGTCGGTACGGGCCGGCATCGTCACCGCGATCGCCTACGCATACCGCGGAAGACGCGCGGAAGCGATCGAATGGTTCGAGCGCGCCGGCGACCAGGCGCAACGCATTGGGGCGGACCGGGAAGCGGCGCTCGTCAAGCTCAATCTAGCGTCCATCCATTTCCACTGCGGTAAGTTGCAGTCCGCACGCGCGGAGTACCGCCGCGCGGCGGACTACGCGCTCTCGCACGGCCGGCTTGCAAGCTCGTCCATCAGCATCCGCAACGCGGGAGAGTGCGCACGCTATCTCGGGAATTTTTCGGAAGCGCGGGCGTGCGCCGACGTCGCCGAGCGCCGGGCCGCCCGCAGCGGTCGTCCGGTGCTCGTCGCCGAAGCTCAGATGCTGCGCGGCACGATCTTATGCGACGAAGACGCTTTCGAGGCCGGATTCGAAGCACTCGGCCGCGCCGCCGAGACGTTCGCGAAGAACGCGGATGCACGGCTTCTCACCGACGCGTCGGCGCACGCGCTGATCGCCTGCTGGCGAAGCGCCAACCGCGCGCGCCCCTTGAAATGGATCGAGATGGGCAGCGCGGCTGCCGAGCGTTGCGCCGACCTCGATACGCGCGCCTTTTTTTGCGCCGCAGCATCGCTCGCGTATCTGCTTCTTCGCGATGAAGACGCAGCGCGCGCGCGGCTCTCTCTCGCCTCGAGTGATTTGAAAGCGATCGGAGCGGTGCCTCGAAAGATTGAAGTGGCCGTTTGGTGCCGCGAGGCGGCCGCCGCACTCGGCGACCCGGCGGTCCAAAAAAGCGCCTTAGCGCAAGCGCGTGCCTTGCGCACCGCTATCGACGCCCCCGTACCGCTGCTGCAGCGCCTGTAACCTCCTCCGGCCGCCGAAGCTACTGCCATTGCAGCCGCTGGCGAAATGCGCGTTCGCGGCTTTCCCCAATGGCGGAACGCACGATCGTTACGACTGCGCCGGGCAGGACGAGCGACCCGCCGTCGCACAGAACGAGGTTTGCTTTAACGAGCCGCTCGAGCGCGTGCTCGACTTCCGTCTCGTTCCCCTTCAGAAGCCGCGCCACGGCCGGCGGCGAAAAATCCGAATCGAGAAATGCCATGGCCTTGAGAACGTCCAAATCGGGCGCGCCGAGCGACTCCATACGCCGCGCAATCGTTGCGGCCAGGGTCTCGGGGAGGAACAACTCTGCGGGTATCTCCGTCGCCATCTCCCAGGCCTCCCCCGCCGCGCTAGAGCAATGAGGCCGCGCTCGCTCTGCGGCGGCCAGCATTACCGCGACGTCCCCGGGCCACAGGTCTGCCAGCCGCGACGCCATTTGCGCGTCTACCGGCCCTCCGAAATAGCGCTCCAAGATCGTTCTGCAGTCCGCAAGCGGGAGCGGCAAGAGTTCCAGGTCGCGCAACCACGCGCGCCTGCGTCCCGCCGGCAGCGGCACGCACCGTTGGACGAATATCCAAAGCAAGGGCAGGTGTCCGGTCGAGCCAACGAGCTGTGCCGCGCTCGCCGAGAAAGCCCGCTCGTCGAGGTCTGCGTCGTCGATCGCGAGGATGGAGGGCCGAGCCGCAACGATAGCGTCGAGCGTCCGGGATAAGAGTCCGTAGATCTCGTCACGACTGGCCATCTGGGCGCTGCGTTCGAAGAATTCGGCAGCGGCGTCCTCGAGCCACTCGCGGGACGATACGCCGTCACCTTGCCGCGACGCCGTCTCCAGCATCGATCGGAGCAGTCGCTCCACCGCGCCGGCCAGCGGATTTGAAGCCATCCCGGCGCTGGGGGCGCGATAGCAGCGCACCAAGCCGATTGCCGTTCCGCGCGCGCGAGCCGAACGCAGCACCTCTGCAAGCAATCGGGACTTCCCCACCCCTTGAGATCCGGTTACGCTGACGGCACACCCCCCACCGGCCATCGCATCCCTCGCCAGCGATTCGAGGACTTCACGTTCGCGCGCTCGGCCGACGAGCGAATCCCTCTCGGGAAGCCGGCTCGCTTCAACCGCACCGGCATCGTTGAACACGACCGCACGCATGCGCTGCGACGGGCGCAGCGCCGTCGCACGAAACAATGCGCCTGCGTGCGCCGAAAACACCTCTCGCGCGCGATCTCGGCGCCCGAGAAGCGTCAGTCGAACGACGAGCTCCTCTGCGATCGCCTCATCGTACGGGTATCGTTCGAATGCGCCGCTCAGGAGATCCAGGGCCGCGGCGGCCTTGCCGTCGGCAGATAACGCGCGAGCGCAGCGCAGGAGGAGCGCGCGATGCAGCCGTGCTAGCCGCTCCCGAATTGAAACGGTCTGCTCGTCCCGATCCCCCTCGAGATACGCACCGCCGTAGGATTGCAGCAACGCAGCCGCCTTGCCGGCAAACTCCGCGTTGGACGCGCCGAGATCGAGCAGCGCCAGGGCTTCTCGTTCGAATTCGATTGCATCGACGACCGGCCCGTAGGCCGGATCGATGAACAACATCCCGGACTCTAGGCGAATCGGTTCGGGCAGTTTGTCTTGCACCATCGTACGGCGGAAGACCGCACGCAATTCGTGCAGACGCACCCGCACGTTCGTGCGGGCGGCTTTACCGGCGGAGTCCGGCCAGAACTCGTCGGCAAGCGACTCGGCCGAGCACCGGAATCCAGGCCTTCGCAACAGGGCTTTGAAGAGCGCCGTCGCCCGCCGGTCGGCGGCCGTCCGATCCAGGACGGTACGCCCGCCCCAAAGAACGGCAAAGTCGCCGAGCGTCCGAACCTCGATGATGTCGGCCATCCGTAACATTGTACGCCCCCGGCGTTACCGAAGCGTTGCCTCCTCGCAGGGCGCCGATCCGTCGCTTCCGGACCGTAACGCTTTTGTAACACTCCTCCGCCTATACTCCTCCCATAGCCCCGGAGACGGCTCGCAGGTCCCGGGCCGCGAAATGGAAAGGTGAGGTATACATTGTGAAGATGCGATCTCTAGCCATTGCCGCAGCGCTATTTGCGTACGGCGCGGCCACGGTCCATGCCGCCCCACCGGGCATGAATCCCTGCGGTGTGGTCACGCGCTCCGACGCCTCCGCTGCGCTCGGAGTGCAGGCGTTCCCAGGGTTCGCCATCGGGGCAAACCGCACGAACGTCAGCCTCGGCGGCCGGATTACCGGCCCGAAGATCTCCTGCCGGTATCGCTCGCCGGTCGGCGAGGTCTTCGTTACCGTACACGCCTACGGCGATCCGAAAACGGCGTACGCGGCGTACGAACGAGACCGGAAGAATTGGTGGCCGCGCGAGGACCTTTCCGGAATCGGCGATGCGGCCTTCTACAATCGTGGGGGCCAGATATACGCTCGCAAAGGCGGAGACGAACTCTTCGTTTCGCTAACGTTCAAGAAGAGCATCAGCCCGCTCAGCGCCGACCCGCGCTTGATCGCGCTCGCAAAGAAAGCCGCATCGCGGCTTTGACGGGACCGCAATACACAATTGAAGGGAGTACCATATGACATCTTCGTTTAAGCGTGCCGCCCTCGCGCTGGCAGTAGCGTGCATCCTTCCCACCCCGAGTTTTGCGGCCATCAAGAACGCGCCGCTGCATAAGTATTTCATGGCCGGCGCGGTCCGGCTGCGCATCGACAAGATCGAAACGTACCCCGCATCCGGCGTAACGAACGTGCCGGTGCTCGAGGGACAAGGATTGAGCGGCCCAGGCTTTGTCGTCGTCACGGCGACGGCCCAGAATCCCAGCAGCACCGAAGAGACGGGCATCCCCCATATGGAGGTCGGCTTCGAACTCAAGGACGGTTCGCAAATGAGCGAATACACGCCCGATGCGATGAACTTGCCGAGAAGTAAAGTAGCCGCGCCGACCAGCCTCCATCCCAAGCAGCACGTGCAGTTCAGTTGGGTGATCAGCAGTTGGACGGGCTCGCCTCCCACCAAAATGTTTCTGAAGGTATGGGACCAATCCGGCTATCCGGGCTATTGGTTTCGCGTACAGCTGCCGCCGAAGGCCGTCATCAACCACACCTAACCCGGCAGAGCCGGAACCAAATAGGCTTGATCTGCGAGCCGTGGTTACGCACGGTCCCGCCTCTGCCGAAAGCGCTGGCACCAAGAAAGTCGGCCGCTCAAACGTGACTCGCAGGAATTCTACTCGACCGCCAACAGAATTTTCTTGCCGGAAAAGCGAGAATTTCACGCTCAGGGCTCCGGAACTACCGTTTAGCGGTCGCGTTAGACGAGTTCCGAAAACGCTACTTTACCAGGGCGTAGAAACCGCGCAAAGTACACCTTAGAGTCCGATCAGCGCACCAAGTTTTAGGCGAACTGCTTCGAGCAACTTGGTTGGAATCGCAGCTTCGAACTGCGCATTGCGAACCCGCCAATCGAGCGACTTGGCGTGGTCGGAAAGGACGGCTCCGCTGATGTGCGGCACGCCTTCGATGAGAACCTCGAACGGATAAGCCTTGACGCTGCTGGTTATCGGGCATAGGACGGCAAGCGATGTTTTTGCATTGTACGCAACTGGAGATAGCACGAGCGCTGGACGGCGCCCGCGTTGCTCGCGTCCTGCTTGCCGGTCGAAGTCGATCCAAACAATGTGCCCCACGTCGGGGACGTATTCGCTACTCACCAAACCTCGTTGCCAACGGCGACTCCGGTCGAGAGGTCCCCGTGGAGATTTTCAGGCGTTATCGCGGCGACAAGGTCGTCAAGAGCGGACAGATCTGCGGGGCGCAGGAGCAAGCCGTGCTCCGTCGACTCGATCGAAAGGATGTCGCCTTCGTGGAGATCGGCGCGCTCCAGGGCTTCCTTTGGAAGCCTAATGCCGAGGCTGTTGCCCCACCGTGAAATCGTCGTCGCCATCGTTGTACTCCTCTGTTGTATATCCGGGGTATATACCACAATGGAGTACAGCGCAAAGGGTCGCATGATGCGCCCAAGGCGCTGCCGAATCCGCGATGTTTCGCCGCGCTGATCACGGCGTGATCTTGATGACGAAGACCGCCGTGCCGGTGCCCTTCGACGCCTTGGCCGGCGCCGTCGGCAGCACCGGGGAGCCGCGCGATCCGCCGGCGCAGCCTGCGAGTAACGCCGCGGCGGCCAGTACGACCAGAAACCGAAGCCCATGCAAAGTCATATCTTCTGCCCCTTTGTCACTGAATGCCGACGCTCGTGCTCGTGACCGTCACGCCGACGGTCGCGGTCTTGCCGCTGCCGCCGGTGATGGTGACCTGAGGCATGTCATGGCTGCTTCAGTATCGCCAGACCAAAGGGAGTGTTCACGGAGTTCGAGATGGTCGCCGTAGGCGCGCCGGTGTAGGGCGGCGCGTACTCCGTCACGTCGTGGTTGTTGTAGTTCGCGACGAAGAGATTGCCGGAGGAGTCGAGTGCCAGACCCCAGGGCTGGCTCACGCCGCTCGAGATGGTCGCCGTCGGCGCGGCGTTGCTTGTGTCGGGCAATGCGTACTCCGTCACGTTGGTGTTGGCCCAGTTCGCGACGAAGAGATTGCCGGAGGAGTCGAGTGCCAGACCAGTGGGCTGGCTCACGGAGTTTGAGATGGTCGCTATCGGCGCGCCGGTGTAGGGCGATGCGTACTCCGTCACGTTGTTGTTGATGAGGTTCGCGACGAAGAGATTGCCGGAGGAGTTGAGTGCCAGACCAGTGGGCTGGCTCACGCCGCTCGAGATGGTCGCTATCGGCGCGCCGGTGTAGGGCGGCGCGTACTCCGTCACGGTGCCGCTGCCGTAGTTCGCGACGAAGAGATTGCCGGAGGAGTCGAGTGCCAGACCTTGGGGACCGCCCACGGAGTTTGAGATGGTCGCCGCCGGCGCGCCGGTGTAGGGCGGCGCGTACTCCGTCACGGTGTTGTTGCCGTAGTTCGCGACGAAGAGATCGCCGGAGGAATCGAATACCAGACCTTTGGGATTGCTCACGGAGTTCGAGATGGTCGCTATCGGCGCGGCGTTGCTTGTGTCGGGCAATGCGTACTCCGTCACGTTGTTGCTGGCGTTGTTCGCGACGAAGAGCGCCAGAGCCAGATACTTCATGTCCACGGTGACCGTCACCGCCGCGCAGTTCGCGCCGGTCTGCGTGCAGCCGTTCGTCGCCTGACCGGTGAAGGTCGGCGTCACGGTGAACGATGCGGTGGTGCTCTGGAACGTCGCCGGCGGCGTCACGGTGAACGAGTTCGGCGCCGATGCGCCCGTCGTCGAGCCGCTCGATGGCGAGGTGGTTACGGGCGAAAGCGAGCCGGAAACGGGACCGATGCTGAACAGCGGCGCGCCGATGCCGGCGATGATGTCGCCGTCGGCATCGAGCGACTCGACGATGAACTTGTGCGCGCCCTGGCCGATGAGATTGTAGCCGCCGCTGCCGTTCGCGGAGGTGTTTGAGTCCGCCGGAACGACGAGCGTGCTCGCTGGAACGCCCGAGAGGGCGATGTTGATGGTGTTGCTCTGCCCGGCGGTAATCGTGAACGCGATCGCCTGCGCCGTGGAGAGGACGTTGCCAGTGCCGCCCGTCTGATCGTAGGTCGTCAAGGTCGCGGTATAGTTGCCGGCCTGAAGCCCCGGAACCGTCAGCGTACAGACGGTCAAGGCGAGCGTGCTGGTGCAACCGCTGCTGTTCACGGTGAGGTTCGCCGTCTGGTTGACGGTCGTCGGGCCGGAGATCGCGATGACGATCGACTGCGTCGCGGTCGAGAGGTACTGCGGCCGCACCCCCTTCGTCCGCACGCTCGTGGCGGAGCGGGATGCCGCCGACGCGCTCTGCTGCGGAACGTTCATGACGAAGACGGCCGTGCCGGTGCCCTTCCCGTTGGTCGTTGGGCTCGTCGGCAGCATCGAGGAGCCGTGCGATCCGCCGGCGCAGCCTGCGAGTAACGCTGCGGCGACCAGTGCGCGGATAAACCGAAGTCCGTGCGAAATCATATCCTCTTCTCCTTTGTTACTGAATGCCGCCGATGGTCGTGCTCGTGACCGTGACGCCCACGATCGCGGTTTTGCCGCTACCGCCGGTTATGATAATCCGAGGCATATCATGGCTGCTCCAGTATCGCCAGGCCCCAGGGATTGCTCACCGCGTTCGAGATGGTCGCCGTCGGCGCGCCGGTGTAGGGCGGCGCGTACTCCGTCACGGCAGCAGACCAGTTCGCGACGAAGAGATTGCCGGAAGAATCGAATGTCAGACCTTGGGGAGTGCCCACGGAGTTCGAGATGGCCGCGATCGGCGTGCCGGTGTAGGGCGGCGCGTACTCCTTCACGTTGCCCCAGTCGTCCGAAACGAAGAGATGGTCGGAGGAGTCGAATGCCAGACAGTTGGCGTGGGTCAGGCCGCTTAAGGAGACCGTCGTCGGCGTGCCGGTGTAGGGCGGCGCGTACTCCGTCACCTTGCCGCTGCCATAGTTCGCGACGAAGAGATCGCCGGAGGAATCGAATGCCAGACCAGTGGGAGTGGTCACGTTCGAGATGGTCATCTTCGGCGCGGCGTTGTTGGTGTCGGGCAATGCGTACTCCGTCACCGTGTTGTTGCCATTGTTCGCGACGAAGAGATCGCCGGAGGAGTCGGATGCTAGACCAGCGGGAGAGTTCACGGAGTTCGAGATGGTCGCCGTCGGCGCGCCGGTGTAGGGCGGCGCGTACTCCGTCACCGTAGCGATGCCGTGGTTCGCGACGAAGAGATTGCCGGAGGAGTCGAATGCCAGACCAAGGGGACCGCTCACGGAGTTCGAGATGGTCGCTATCGGCGCGGCGTTGCTTGTGTAGGGCAGCGCGTACTCCTTCACGGTGTTGCTTCCATTGTTCGCGACGAAGAGCCCCTGCGTCAGATACTTCATGTCGACCGTTACGGTCACCGGGGCGCAGTTTGCGCCGGTTTGCGTGCAGCCGTCCGTCGCCTGACCGGTGAAGGTCGGCGTCACCGCGAACGACGCGGTCGTGCTCGCGAACGTCGTCGGCGGCGTTACCGTGAACGAGTTCGGCGCCGATGCGCTCGTCGTCGAGCCGCTCGACGGCGAGGTGGTGACGGGCGAAAGCGAGCCGGAAACGGCACCGATGCTAAACAGCGGCGCGCCAACGCCGGCGATGATGTTGCCGTCGGCGTCGAGCGACTCGACCACGAACGCGTGCGCGCCCTGACCATACAGATCGTAACCGCCGCTGCCGTTGCCTACGGTGATGACGCCGGCCGGGATGACGACCGTGCTTACCGGAACGCCCGAGAGGGCGATGTTGATGGTGTTGCTCTGCCCGGCGGTAATCGTGAAGGCGATCGCCTGCGCCGCGGAGAGGACGTTGCCGGTCGCGGTGTTGGTTCCGGATGTATAGCCGTCGTAGGTCGTCAGGGTCGCGGTGTAGCTGCCGGCCTGAAGCCCCGGAACCGTCAGCGTACAGATCGTCGAGGCGAGCGTACTGGTGCAGCCGCTACTGTTGACGGTGAGGCCGGCCGTCTCGTTGACGGTCGTCGGGCCGGAGATCGCGATGACGATCGACTGCGTCGCGGTCGAGAGGTACTGCGGCCGCACCCCCTTCGTCCGCACGCTCGTGGCGGAGCGGGATGCCGCCGACGCGCTCTGCGGCGGAACGTTGATGACGAAGACGGCCGTGCCGGTGCCCTTTCCGTTGGTCGTTGGGCTCGTCGGCAGCACCGAGGAGCCGCGCGATCCGCCGGCGCAGCCTGCGAGTAACGCTGCGGCCGCCAGTGCGCCGAGAAACCGAAGCCCATGCGAAGTCATATCCTCTGCTCCTTTGTTACTGAATGCCGACGCTCGTGCTCGTGACCGTCACGCCCACGGTCGCGGTTTTGCCGCTGCCGCCGGTGACGGTGATCTGACAGGTGCCGACGCCAGCCGGCGTGACCTCGTAGACCGCGGTGCCGCCGGAGTTGCTCGTCACGCTGACCGTAACGACTCCCGTGCAACTGTCGCTCTCGCTGTAGGCGCCGGTATAGTTCGACTGCGAGACGTTGAGGTTTTGGAAGTAGCTCGCGCCGATCTGGAGGAAGCTCAACGACGACGGGTTGACGGTGACGCCGCCGCCACCGACGTTCGGCGCCGAGGTGATCGTCAGGACCGCCGACTCGTTTGCGGCACCGGTGAAGGTTGCGGTGCAGCCGCCCGCGCCGATCGGCGTGACCGAGTATGTGACGGTGCCCAGAGCGACGCGGCTCGTCTGCGCGATCGTCGCAACACCCTTGCAGGTGTCGCTCTCCGTGTAGGCGGTCGTGAGCGTCGACTGCCAAACGGTCACGGTCTGCGCGGCGCTCGCGCCGAGCGCCGTGAACTTCATGGTGCTTGTCGAGAGCCTAACGGGTTGCGGTGGCGGCGCTGGTATGGTACCGCCGCCCCCGCAACCGAAGAGCAGCGCCGCGAGTGTCGAGGCGATCGCGGCCCCAAGAAACCGACGCATTAGTGTACGATGACGCTCGTATAGGTGTATGACGCATTCGCGGTTACGGTCTGCGCCAAGCTTGCGCTATCCTCGAACGAGACGCTGCACGTTCCCGGGTTGTTGCCCGTGTTTGCCGTCAGCGTCCAGGTCGGCGTACTGCCCGTCATCGTGGAACCGGCGGTCCCGCCGGTGCAGGTGTTCGCAGATTGGGTGAAGGCCTGGCTGTAGGGGGCGTCCGTCCAGCCCGGCTCCGAGGGCACGAGCGTCGCGGTGTCGCCGCCGGTAACGAGCGATATTGACGCCGGCGTGCCGGTCGTTCCGTTCGAGCACAGGTCCGAGGAGTTCGCGCAGGTTGCGGTGAGCACGGGAGCACCGAGAACCGCCGGCTCCGAGACGGAGGTGCTGTTCGTCGCCTGGATCGTGGCGCTGTCGTTCACGTAGAAGGTCGTCGCCGGAACGGAGAGCCCGCCGTATGCGACGGTGATGACGTTCGAGGGCGTCGCACTTGCAGGTGCGCTCGCGCTGCCTCCGGTGAAGGAGAGCGCGTACGACTGGCTCGTCGTCGTGAACGGTGCGCTGTTCGGCAGATTGTCGGAGAGACTGAAGGTGACCGGCGAGCCTGCGGAGGTTTCGTAGCTTCCCGGCCCGATGATGGTGGCAGCGCTGGGGTCCTTGACCGTAAGGACGATGGTGCCGCTGCTGCTGCTGTCGGCCGTGAAGCTCGGCGCGGCGCTCCACGCTACCGAGTACGAATGGACGACCGGGTTGAGCGTGTACGGTCCGAGATTGTTCGCTACGCCTGCCGCGATCGTGATGGGGGTCTCTGTGTCCAGGGAGAGCGGCGTTCCCGTTTCGTTCGTCGTGGAGTACAGCGCGAACGCCCATGTCTCGCCGGTGCCCACAGGCGCCGCCACGGTGATCGTGCACAGCGTCGCGGAGCCGGTGCCGCTGCACCCGGGCGACGTATTCGTTAGGCCGAAGTCCTGCGGCGTGCCGCCATCGATCGCGATCGACATCGATTGCGTGTTCGTCGAGATATAGTCCGGGCGAACGCTCGCGGTGCCGCGGCTGTTCGACGAACTGGTGCCGGTGCCGCTACGGCGCGGGATCGTAATCGTCAGCGTCGCGTTCGCCTTCCCGTGGTCGGTGATGCCGGTCGGGGGCATCGTGCCGCCGGGGTTAGCGCCTCCCGAACACGCAACGAATGCGAGCATGAAAGTACCCGCCAAGAGAAGGTGCCCACGTAGGTTCGCGTTCATGCTGAATCTCCTTCGAACAGCCAAGCATCGTTATAGAGAGAGTCACCTTACACGGTGGCTCGGCGTTCTCGTCGCGCGGACCAAAGAGTCAAGATGCCCGAGGTAGAGAGCACGTGCGAGCAGATTAGCAGATCGAGCGTCCGATTACCGTCCGAAGGAAACGGTTATGCGCCGAGGGGCTCGGAGACGGCGTCGGCGATCTCGGTCAAGAGCTGGCGGCGGGGAGTAGAAGCACCTTGCGAGAGCAGATTCTCGAAGCGCTCGGTTCCCAGCGAGGCCGAAATGCGGGCCAACATGGCGGCCCATTCCGGGGTTGCGACCGGATCCATCAGCGCCAGGAATTCGCCGCGAACCGTGCGGGCTGCGTCGGCGCCGCGCTCCGCGGTTGCGTGGTCGCCTGCCTCCGCGCAGCTCTGCGCCGTATCTTCCAAGACGCCCGCTATCAGATACGACTCTTCGATGGCCGAGAGCACACGCAGGGCCTCGCTGTGTTTCGCCAGCGCTTCCGCAAGGAGCCCCCGCATGCGCAGAATGCCGCCGTGCCCGTTCACCGCGTCGACGTCAGTAATTACGTCCGGTCGGATAATCTCAGGTTATATTGACACCGAGGGGGCCGGCCGTTCTGCAGACTGCTCAGCTGCGTGAGCAATCTGGTTTATGGTCAGCGACTTGCCGTATGCCCATGCGACTTCGAATTGGCGCTCCCCGAGCAGCGCCTTTACCTTGTCCGTCGTTTCGCAGAAGAATACGTGGTTTTCTTCTTGTAGGCTCAGGTGTTTGGCTTCTCGCAGAGTCCAGGCTTTGGCGAAGGTCCGAGCCGCTTCGAGGTGATCTCCGGCACGAAACGAGGCGAGCCCGTAGCCGAACAGCGAGAGCATCGTGAAAATCGGATGCTCGACTTGCGAAAGAATGTGGAGGGCTCGTGCGTAAAGGGCAATCGCCCGCCGCTGATCGCCCATCATAGAAAGGAGATTGGACAAGGTCTGCAAACCGTCCGCGAGACGAGCCTGTTCGCCAAGTCGTTCGTACGTAGCGATGCATTCGTTACCGTAGGTAATCCCTTGATCGTATCTCCCCAACATCTCGCAACAAAGCGTGAGGGAGCGCAGCGCATAGGCTACGCCACGCTCGTTGCCGGTGGCCCGAAACGCGTCCAAGACCCGCTCGAATAGTCCAAATGCCCTTTCATATTGGTTGGTACTTTGGGCGACTGCGCCCAAATTTGCGATCGTCTCGGCTGCGGCCCATGCGTCTCCCTTGCGCTCTTGCATCTCCAGGCACGTTTCGTACAGGCTGCCGGCTCTTGCCGGATCTCCGTGGTTGAACTCTAGGATCGCAAGCGCATTAAGGACCTCGAGCTCTTGCACCTCAAGGTTACCGGCGCGGCACTGTTGAAGCGCAAGTTCGAAATACGTTCTGGCTGCCGCTGCATCGGCTTTCTCCTTTTCGAACATGCCTGCGGCTTGGAAAGCGCGCGCCCGAAGTTCAACGGGTTCGTATTCGAATATCGGCGAATCCAAGAGCGCATGCAGCACTGCCTGCGCTTCATCGAACGTCCAGCGGAAAATCCAGTAGCGCCAGAGTGATGTAATGAGTCGAAGAGCCATCGAGTGATTGGCATTCGCACTCCACCGGAGCGCCGCCGCGAAGTTACTTGCATCGAGGTCGCAGCACCGGTAGGCTTCCAGCTCTTGCTCGCTTACGAACTCCGCTGCGTGGCGTTGAGCAAACTCGGAATAGTGCATGGCGTGCGCAGTTTGCGCGATACCCAGGTCTGCGGACTCTCGTAGGCGCTCGGCTGCAAAGGCCCGAACGGTCTCGAGTAGGACAAAGCGGGGCTCGCTTTCGGCGAAGCGCGTCTGTACCAGCGAACTCTCCACGAGTTCCGAAAACGCCGGCAGTACGTCCGCGAAGAGATCTCCGCACACGCTCTGCGCGGCTTCCATCGTGAAACTTCCGGCAAATACCGAGAGTCGTGCAAACACCTGCTGCTCCGGACGAGAGAGAAGCGCATAGCTCCATTGCAGCGAAGCTTCGACTGTCGAATGCCGTATCGTCACCTGGCGCGCGCCGTGGCTGCGATTTGAAAAAACCGTCGACCGATCGGCGAGCCGCTTGAGAATGCCTTCCAGCGTGAGAAGGTTGGCTCGCGCGGCAACCAACTCGATAGCCAGCGGCAGACCGTCGATGCGCGCAAGAATGTCGCCCACGTTTCGCGCATTCTCCGCCGTAAGCCGAAGCCACGGTGCGACGGTCGCGGCCCGTTCCAAGAACAGGCGAGCGGCGGGGTACCGCATTACCTCTTCGGCGTTGTGGTGCGTCGCCTCCGGTGGAACGGGCAGCGGCTGGAGATGCAATACCGATTCGTCGCTCGCCTTTAGCCGATGGCGACTCGTCGCGAGCACGCTGGCCTTGCTTCCCGCGAAGAGCGCCGCGGCGAACTCGCCCGCGTCGATGCACACCTGCTCGCAGTTGTCCAGCACCAGCAGCGCCGGTTGTGCGTCCAGCGCATGCAGGATTGCCGGCATGGGAGATGCGGTAGGGGTGATCTCTCTTCTCAGTACCTGCGCGACGCTGCGCTCGATATCCACGCGGCTGGAGGACTGTGCGAGATCGACGAACCAGACGCCGCCGGGAAACCGCTCTAACTGGTTGAACGCGCTTCGGCGCGCCAGCCTGGTCTTGCCGATTCCGGCGGGGCCGAGAATCGTTACGAGGCGGTGGTCGGCAAGCCGCGTGCCGACCTCTTCCAACTCCGCTTCACGGCCGACGAACGAGTTCGTCTCCCCAGTCAAATTATGCGGGGTCGAGCCGGCCTCCGAGGCGTAAAGGATTTCCTGGAAGAGCTGTGTCGTCTCACGTTCGGGTTCGACGTCGAGCTCGGTCCGCAAGCGCGCCGCGAGGACGTTGTATTCGCGCAACGCCCCGGCGCGATCGCCGGTCTCCCTGCGTAGCGACATCAAGGCGCGCACGTGGCCCTCGTCCAGCGGGTCGGCGGCGACGAGCCGCTCCAAATAGAGCCGGGCGTCAGGGTGCCGGCCGGTCTTGTAGGACGCATACGCCAAGTCCGTGAGCATCGCGACATACCGCTCGTCAAGGGCCTGGCGCTCCGGTTCCAGCGCGTCGTCGTGAACGCCCACGCAGAGTTCGCCCTGGCGAAGCGCCACCGCTTTTTCGAATGTCCGCGGATCCGAGGAGAGGCGCAAGAAATCGACGACGTCGCAGCCGAGCTGCTCGCCGTTCCAACAGGCGCCGTTCTTGGTCAGAGCGAGTGCATTCGACGGCAGCGTCTTGACGAGCAGGTGCAGGTGGCGCCGAAGGTTCGCGCGCGCTTCATCGTCCGTCGTCTCGGGCCAAAGAATCTCTGCGAGCCGAGAGCGCAGCTGAGGGGTTTCGAAATGAACGACCAAGATGGCTAGTAGCGCCACCGCTTTGGCCGGCACGGCAAGGCGCGTCGCCACGCCACCGGCACAAAGCGCCGGCGTACCGAAGAGTTGAAGGCGAAACGGCGCCGACTCGTCGGGTACGGGCATCCGTCCGATACTTAGCGTCCGAGCCGCCACCCTTCCTTGTCTTCCTGCCTTTGGGGGGCCAAAAGATCGTCCGGCCATCGTCCGGCCTATGAAAGCGTTTTTAACCTGCCGCGTTCGTGCGAGAGGACGAGAAGCGCCAGTTGCGCTCGCGTACCGATCTCCATCTTCTGAAAGATGGACTGCAAGCGCTGCTCGACGGTCCGGAGGCTGACGCCGAGTGCCGCGGCGATTTCGGAGTTCGACTTCCCGGCGGCCACCATGCGAGCGATCTCGAGTTCTCGGCGCGTGAGTTCCATGCCGACCAGCGTATAGCGCCCGCCGTCCGATTTGCGTCCGGCGGTCTTGGCGGCCACGAAATCGCCCCTCCCCACTGTCCGGGGCCTCGTAAAACTGCCGGCGCCGCTGGCTTACTGCCTTGTGGCCTACCTGCTGCCGACTATCACCTTCGGTAGCACCGGCGGAGTGCCGAATGCCACGATAAGACGCGAACCGCTCCAGCGGTATATATACGTGTCGCGCCCGGCGTCGCCGTTGTCGGCACAATCCGTGTTCTTCGCAGCGCTTACTGCATAGGTTACGGCAAACCTTGCGGGACCTGCGGCACGAACGCCGATGACCCCGCCGATACTCTTCGGCGGAAGTTGGCTCGTATTGCCCAGCAGATGCTCGCCCTCGAAGAAGTACGCGATTCCTCGATAGCATTCGTCTCCCGTCTCGGCTCTCAAGAGGATCACGTACAGGCGGCGCCCACTCCCATCGGGCGTCCTTACTGCAGAGAGCGGACAGCCGTCGGGCGAGAAGGCGGCGCAGCTCCGATAGATCGCGCTGACGGTCGCTTCGTCGTGGATGGATTCGGTACCGTTCCGAATAGAACTCACGCGCGGGCCGACCTCGATCAAACTCTTATGGAGCGTCGGGCCGAGGAACTCGCCGGCAGCCCATACCGTACGCGCCCCTTCGGCAACGCCGTTAAAGACATCGCTGCAGGCGCAACCGGCGATCCGCTCGCTCGGGACGATGCGCCATCTGGTTCCGTTCCAATGCTCTGCCAGGGGATCGCCAACGCGGCCGCCGTGGCGGCCGACCGCCCATATGTCGTTTCCTCGCGAAACGATGCCAAAGAGCTGGTTGTCTTGCCCGGCAACGTCCGCGCTCGAAACGACCCGCCACAGATGCCCATCCCAGTGCACGACGAGCGTTTGGTATCGTGCTCCAGGTCTTGGCCGGTACGTTCCGGCCGCCCAAACGTCACGCTGCGAAACCGCCGTCACCGCATAGAGCACGTTCTCGGCGCGGCTTGCATTCGGAACGGCCACGCGGCGCCAAGCGCGGCCGTTCCAGTGCAGCGCCAGGG
>JAKAPQ010000061.1 GCA_021806945.1 bacterium
AATCGGCGGAGTCTTCCGCTTGCTGGTAGTTCCTGCGCGCCAGCGCGTCCACGTGCGCCTTCATGGCGGCGGCGTGGCCGCGAAGCCTTTCGCGGCGCGCCGCATCGTCGGTCGCCTCGACTGCGTCTAGGTAGGCCGCCAGCGGGACCTTCGCATCGACGTAGATGTTGGAACTGCCCGGAAGATGCACCGTCATGTCGGGCCGGCCGGCCTCGCCGCCGTCGATCGAGCGCTGTTCGTCGAAGTCACAGTATCCGAGCATGCCGGCGAGTTCGACGACGCGCCGCAGTTGAACCTCACCCCATTTGCCGGCGGCTGCCGGATTGCGCAGCGCGGTCACGAGCACGGAGGTCTGCGTGGCAAGGTGAGCCGTCGCCGATTCGAGCTTGCCGCCGCGTTCCATCAGCCCCGAGATCTGCTCCGTGAGGCCCGCGTAGGCGCCGATGCGATCCTTCTCCATCGTTTTTATAAACGCGTCGAATTCGGTAAGTTTCTGCGCTACGGGCTTGACGAGATCGGAGAGACGCGCGTTGGCGCGCTCTTCGGCTGCGTCGAAACGCTGCCCCGCGAGCGCGAGAAATTGATCGCGCTGCATCTCGGCGACGCGTGCGTTGGCCTCGTGCAGGTCGGCTTTCAGGCGTTCGGCGATCGTCTCCACCTCTCGCCGGTGGCGCTCGTCGAGACCGAGCAGGCGCGAAGCGGCGACGGCGCTCTCCCGCTCGGCGATTCGCACGCGCTCCTGTTGGCGCCGTACCTCCCCACGCGCGAACAGCCATGCGGCTACGGCCCCGGCCGCGAGCCCGGCGAGCCCGGCGATGAGAGGCGATAACGTTTGCGTCACTCCGTTCTCTTTCTGCTTCGAGCCTCAGATACATGTACTTGGCGATGCGCCTCTCGTCTACGAACGCAGCACCAGTCTCTCGAATGCGGCTTGTGCCGGCGAGAGCGTGCGATCCGCCGCACGTACGAGATGAAACGAGCGGCGGAGCGGCAAATCGTCGATCGCCAGGACGCGCACCATACCGTTGCGGGCGTCTCGGTCGACGACCAGCCGAGAGAGAATCGCGATGCCGAGCCCGGCCTCTACGGCGCGAAGAATCGCCTCGCCGCTGGGCAATTCCAGCGCGACCGGAGGCCGAATGCCGCGCGTTTGCAGCGTGTCGTAACCCAGATCGCGGGTCCCCGAACCGATCTCCCGGCTGATGAACGGTTCGTTCGCAAGGTCGCTCGCGCGAACGCGGCGGCGGCGGCTCAAGCGGTGTGCGCGAGCCGGAACGACGAGCACGAGTTCGTCGTCGCGAAACGGCGTCGTTACCAAATCGTCGGGCGGGGCGCCTTCTATCAGCCCGAGGCCGAGCGTATGCCGGCGAACCAGCTCGTTGATGACGGCGGTATTGGCGATCTGCACGCGAACGCTGGCGGCCGGGCGCACCGTGCGAAATTCGGCGATGAGACCCGGCAGCACGTAGGTGCCTACGGTAACGGTCGCGCCGATCTCGAGCGTCCCGCTGCGCACGTGCGCGAAATCGGCCATCTCGCTCTCGAGCAAGGCCACGCCGTCGACGACGGAGCGCGCGCGTTCGGCCAGGAAGCGCCCCGCTTCGGTGAGCAGCGGCCGGTGGCGCACCACGTCGACCAGTTTCAGATTGAAGTGGCGCCCCAACTTTGCGACGTGCTGCGTGACGGCCGGCTGCGTGACGCCCAAGCGTTCGGCCGTCTTTCCGAACGAGCCGCACTCCGCGAGCGCGGCGAAGGCCTCGAGCTGCGCGAGCGAGATCGGCATACGAAAACTATAAGATAAACTATAAATATATGCAAGTTCTGCTAATTTGACTTATTCATAGCCCGGGCGTAGCATCGGGTCATGCGCCGAATGTCGCTTCTCAATATGCTTGCGCTGGTTGCCGTGCTGCTTGCAAGCCGCGCGCTCCCGGCGGCAGCCGCCCCCCGGCCCATAACCCCGTTCGATTTCACCGTGCCGCCGGTCGACCAGATACTCGATCTCCACGGCGATCCGTCCGATCCCAACCTCGTCGTCTTCATGGCGGGCAATCAGTTCATGGTCATGAACGCCTTGATGGCCGCGTTTCACAAAGCGCATCCCGAGATCTCCCGGATCTTCTACGAAACCTTACCGCCCGGCATCGTCGCACGCCAGATGCGCGCCGGCGGCATCCGCATGGGCAATCTGGTCGTGACCGCGCAGCCCGACGTCTTTCTCTCCGGAAAACGGCGCATGCGCGTGATGCAGAGAGAGGGGTTGGTCGCAGCGCCTTTCGCCTATGCTACCAACGTGCTGGCTATCGAGGTGAAGGCGGGGAATCCGCTTCACATCGAGTCGCTGCGCGATTTGGGGCGGCCCGGCGTTCGCGTCTCGATGCCGAACCCTGCATGGGAGGGCGTTGCGATGCAGATCGAGCGCGCCTATCGCAAGGCGGGCGGCGAGGCCCTCGTGCATACGATCATGGTGACCAAGCGCGCGGCCGGAACGACGCTGCTGACGAAGATCCATCACCGGCAAACGCCGCTCTACATCATGGACGGAAAGGCCGACGCGGGCCCGGTGTGGATCTCCGAGGCGCTCTACCAGGAGCGCATCCACAATCCGATCGCGATGGTCGCGATTCCGGCAGCCGATAACGTCGGCGCCGTCTACGAAGCTGCCATGGTGACGAAGGTCCGGCACCGGACGGCGGCGCAGGATTTCCTCAACTTCATGAAGACCCCCACGGCACGCGCCATCTATCGCTCGTACGGCTTCGGCCAACCGCCGGCCGCGCGCAAGGAGTAACGCAATGAAACGCAGCTCGTTCCTGGCAGCCACGTCCGCTTCGCTCGTGACGATCGGCGCTGCGGCGCAGGCCGCGAAAGCCGCGCAAGCGGTGCCGGGCGGCACCCACCTGGTCGAACGCCACGCCGATTTCAACGCCGAGGCTTTCGGCCGCATCGTCGGCCGGCCCGCGGAGATTCGCGAACTCTTCGAGGCGATCGCCTTCCATCCGCTCTATCTTGCCAACGTGAAGAACGCGCTCAACGGCCTGCACTTCGGCTTCGGTTACCCGGCCGATCGCATCGCCGTCGTGGCGGCAGCGCACGGGCCTTCCAGCGCCTACACGTACTCCGACTACCTCTGGTCGAAGTACCACATCGGGAAAGCGTTCAAGCTCGAGGATATGCAGGGCGATCCCGTGACGTCGAACGTGTTCGTGAAACCCAACCATGCGATCGACGCATCCGCGGATCCGGACGACGAGAAAAGCATCTATCAGGACACCTCGATCCAGACGCTGCAAAAGCGCGGCGTCATCTTCCTCACCTGCCATACGGCGGTCGAAGAGCAGTCGCGAGCGCTCGTCAAAGGCGGTTTCGCGCCGAGCGGCATGACGCCTAAAGACGTCGCCGACGATATCCTGACGCATCTCATACCGGGCGCCGTGGTGGTGCCGTCGATGGTCGCGACCGTCGCCGTGCTGCAGGCGCGCTACCACTACGCGTACGCAGCGTTGACCTTCGCGTGATCGTCGTGCGCCCGTTACGCTCGGCTCTTCCGGCGCTGCTGCTGGCGATCGCCGTAAGCGGCTGTACCGGCACGCACGCCGGGCGTACGCCGGTGAGAGTGATTCCGACCGGCCGCGTCGGCAGCCTCGTCAACTACGGGCGCGAGATTCTCGACGATACGCCGAAATACGCGAAAGGCTACATCACCGCCGACATGTCGTGTCAGGCGTGCCACTTGAGTTCCGGAACGAAATCGCGCGGCGGAACCCTGGTGGGCCTATACGCACAGTTTCCGCAATGGAATGGCCGAGCGCATCGCGTGATCGCGCTGCAAGACCGCATCGCGGAGTGCTTCCTGTACAGCATGAACGGCCGCCCGCCGGCGTACCAAAGTAAAGAGATGGAAGCGTTGGTTGCCTACATCGCGTGGCTTTCGCGCGGAACACCGGTCGGAGCGAAACCGAATCCGGCCGTTCGCATCGCACGCTTTGCGCCGCCGAGCGCACCGAGCGCGCGGCGCGGCACGCAGATCTACGCGCAGAAGTGCGAGATGTGCCATCGCGCGAACGGCGCCGGCGTTTCGGGGCACTACCCGCCGCTCTGGGGGCCGAAGTCGTTCAACAACGGCGCCGGCATGCACAAGCTCGCGATGATGGCCGGCTTCGTCAAGTACAACATGCCGGCAAACGCTCCCGGGACGCTCACCAAGCAGCAGTCCTACGACGTATCGGCCTACGTGCTGAGCCACTCTCGGCCGAAGTTCGACAAGAACGAACTCGTCACGTTCCCGGCGCAGAGAGCGGGCTATTTCTAACAGGCATTCCACCAAGCACGCAGCCGGCTCCAAACTCCCGGGTCTTTTTTTATGCCTCGTCATCGCGCTGGTTGCGTACGCGTTCGGGCGCATCGTGCCGCTCGTGGGCGGCCCGGTCTTCGGCATCGTCATCGGAATGCTCGTCGCGCTCCTTTGGAAACCGGCAGCGCTCTTCTCTCCGGGGGTGAAGTATGCGAGCAAACAGCTCCTACAGCTCTCCATCGTCGTTCTCGGAACGAATCTCAGCCTGCAGCAGATCGTCGGCAACGGCATGCGATCGCTCCCGGTCATGCTCGGAACGCTCGCGATCACGCTCACGGTCGCGTACGTGGTCGGCCGCATACTCGGCCTAGATACGAACTTGCGCCGGCTGCTCGGCGTGGGCACCGCGATCTGCGGCGGCTCGGCAATTGCGGCGCTTTCGACGGTCGTGGAGGCGAGCGAGGCCGAGATTGCCTATGGCATCTCGACGATCTTTTTCTTCAATATCGTCGCCGTGCTAACGTTCCCGCCGATCGGACACCTCTTGGCGCTTTCGCAGCAAGCCTTCGGATTATGGGCGGGAACGGCGATCAACGACGCGTCGTCGGTCGTCGCCGCCGGATGGGTCTACGGACACGCCGCCGCGAACGAAGCCGTCATCGTGAAGTTGACGCGTACGACGCTGATCGTGCCGATCGTGATCTTCTACGCGGCTAAGACGATTGCGGCTTTACGCACGACGCGCGGCGTCATCGACTGGAAGGCGATTACGCCGTGGTTCATCCTTTGGTTCTTGTTGGCCGCGTTGCTCAATACGTTCGGTGTGATTCCGGCGGTGGCGCACCCGGGGCTCACGCAACTCGCGCTCTTCCTTATCGTCTTGGCGCTGAGCGGCGTCGGGCTTTCGGCCGATTTCGTGAAGATGCGTGCAGCCGGACTACGGCCGCTGGCACTCGGATTCGTGCTTTGGGCCACCATCGCGGCGAGCAGTTTGCTCATCGCGCACGTCACGCACGCCGGGTAGCGGTAGTGCGCGTTCAGGCGAACGTATCGACGTGGCTGCCGATGCCGAGCGAACGCAACTGCGCTTTGGAGTCGCTTGCTTCGGGGTTTGGGCGTAGGGCCGCGGGCTGCCGCGCGGGCCTGGCCATAGGGAGAATCATCGGCCCCGAGCGGGTTTGCGTGGGATTTGGATTTGCCGGCACCGTTGGCGAGGCTGGCGCGAGGAGTTGCATGCGCATCGTCTTCCAAGAGTGTTCCCGTAGCCCCGCCGCTTTACGCAGCAGGCGCATAATCTTAACCTTCGCGTGCGGGAGGCTCGCGGGCCGGAATCGCGTTCATCATAGGTCGTATCTATGGGATATGGCCATGTAATATACTTAACTTATCATCGGCCGGCTGGTGCCGGCCGCGGGCGGGGCTACCCGCCGGGACTCCGAAGTAACGGGATTCCAGTTCCTCGCTAATCATTCAACGACATCATTCAAAACGGAGCAGCGATACTAAGTGCCGGAAACGATGGTTCACGTCACCCTCCCCGAGATGGGCGAGTCCGTAACGGAGGGTTCCATCGTGGAGTGGCGCAAACGCGTCGGCGACTACGTCACCGAAGGCGAGCCCTTGGTGGAGGTGACGACCGACAAGGTCGATGTCGAGGTGCCCGCTACCGTATCGGGCACCATCGCGCAGATCCTCGTCGCCGAAGGCGATACCGTGGCGGTGGGTGCCGTACTTGCAGAGATCGACACCTCGGGTCCGAAGGCGGTGCCTACCGCCGCCGCAGCGCCGCTTGCCGCACCCCCGCCGGTAACGGCAGCGCCGCCGCCGGCGCCGCGCTCCGCCGCCTCCGCCGCCACGCCGCAGGCCCGCAGAGCCGCCCGCCAACTGCGCGTCGATCTCGCGCGCGTACGCGGCTCCGGCCCAGATGGTTTGATTCTTCGCGACGACGTCGAGAGCCAAGCGCCTGCCGCGCAACTCGGCCTCGCGCCGGCGCCGGCTGCTTCGCTGCCGGCGCTCGCAGCGGACGCGAAGCTCGTGCCGCTGAAAGGCCCGGCCGCCGCGCTGATCGGGTACATGGAGCAGAGCCTCGCCATCCCAACGGCGACGAGCTTCCGCACGCTCGCGGTCGACGTTCTGGACGCGCGCCGCCGCGAGCTGAACGGCGCGCTGAAATCCGCCGGCCGCTCGCAGAAGGTGTCGTTTACGCATCTGGTCGCATACGCGCTCGTGCGTGCGGCGGCCGAGTTCCCGTTCATCACCTCGAGCTTTCGCCGCGAGAACGGCCAAGCCGCGCGCGTCGAGCCGGGGATCCATCTGGGCCTCGCCGTCGATTCGCAGCGCAAAGACGGTTCGCGTTTTTTGGTCGTTCCCGTCATCAAGCATGCCGGTGCGCTGGATTTCGCCGGATTCCAGGCAAAGTACGAAGAGCTCGTTGCCAAGGCGCGCGAAAACAAGCTCGTTGCGGACGATCTGCAAGGCGCGTCGTTCACGCTCACCAACCCCGGCGGAATCGGTACCGTCGCTTCGATTCCGCGGCTGATGGCAGGCCAAGGAGCGATCTTGGCAGCCGGCGCCATAGGTTATCCGCCGGGCTTTGCCGCCGTCAACCCGCAGACGCTCGCGACGCTCGGCGTGAGCAAGATCATGCAGATGACGTCGACCTACGACCATCGCGTGATCCAAGGAGCGCAGTCGGGCGAGTACCTCAAGCGCGTCGACGAACTGCTGCAGGGGAAGGACGGCTTCTACGAGGCGATCTTCCAGTCGCTCGGCGTGCAAGCTGCGGTGCTGGCGGCGAAGCAACCGGGTGCGTTGCCGGCGATCGTAGCGCAGAGCGAGGAATCCGCGGCACCGTCGGACGAGATGTTGCGCGCGGTGGCGGCCGGCATGGCCATCGTCGCCGCATATCGCACGCACGGACTGCTGGCTGCGATGCTCGATCCGCTCGGCCGGGAGCCGGCCGGCGATCCGTCGCTCGAGCCGGCCAACTACGCGCTGGTTCCGGCCCTGCAGTCGGCGGTGCCCGCGTCGGTGCTGCGCGTGAAGGTTCCAGGCAGTACGCTCGCCGAGGTGCTGCCCCGCTTGCGCGAGACGTACAGCTCGACGATTGCCTACGAAATCGAACACATATCCCATACCGCGCAGCGCGAGTGGCTGCAAGACGTCATCGAATCGGGCAAGCACAAAATCGCGCTGTCGAGCGAGAGTAAGATCGCAGTATTGCGGCGGCTGACGCGCGTCGAAGCGTTCGAGCGCTTCTTGCGCAAGACGTTCATCGGGCAGAAGACGTTCTCGCTCGAGGGTTTGGACGTGATGGTTCCGATGCTCGAAGAGATGTTGCAGATGCTGGCCGAGGACGGCGTGCCCAACGCCGTCCTCGGGATGGCGCATCGCGGGCGCCTCAATACGATCGCGCACGTCGTCAACGTTCCGTACGAGGAGATCCTCGCCGAGTTCGAAGCCGCGCACGAACGCGGCGAGGTCGGCGACGGGGACGTTACGGGTGACGTCAAGTACCATCATGGAGCGACCGGGGTTTACAGCACCGCGGCGGATCGGCATATCGCCGTCACCCTCGCGCATAACCCAAGCCATCTGGAGGCGGTCGATCCGGTCGTGGAAGGCTCGGCGCGCGCGCTGCAGACGGATACGGCGGGCGCCGTTCCGGTGCTCGATTTCGGCAAGGCGGTTCCGATTCTCATTCACGGCGACGCCGCCTTCCCCGGGCAAGGCATCGTCTCGGAGGTTCTAAACCTGCAGTCGCTGCCGGGTTACACGACCGGCGGAACGCTGCACGTCATCGCCAACAACCAGATCGGCTTCACAACCGATGCCGAAGATTCGCGCTCGACGCGCTACTCCTCCGACCTCGCCAAAGGCTTCGACGTGCCGATCGTACACGTGAACGCTGACGACGTGGAGGCGTGCATTTGGGCCGTGCACCTCGCAGTCGAGTTCCGCAGAAAGTTCGGCCGCGACGCGATCATCGACGTCATCGGCTATCGTCGCTACGGCCACAACGAGCAGGACGAACCCGCCTACACGCAGCCCGAGATGTACGAGCGCATCAAGTCGCACCCAACTGCGCGGGAGCTCTTCGCCAACAAGCTCGTCGCGCAAGGCGTCGTGCCCGCCGAAACGGTCAACGACATGGTCTCCGAAGCGAACGCGCATCTGCAGGAGGCGTACCGGCACGTCAAAGGCGCCGGTCACGACGTCGCCGGTGCGCTCGCGAAGCTCGTGACCAACGCCGGAACGATCGTCGCCGCGCCGTTGCCGCCGGTTGCGAAGCCGGCGCTGCTACGCTGGAACGACGAGTTGACTGCGGTGCCGGTCGGCTTCACGCCGAACAAGAAACTGCAGACGCAGTTCGACCGCCGCAAGACGCTGCTCGAGCAGAAGGGGCTCGTCGACTGGGGCGCTGCGGAGGCGCTCGCGTTTGCGTCGCTGCTTGCCGCCGGAACGCCGATCCGCCTCTCGGGCCAAGATACCGAGCGCGGAACCTTCAGCCACCGCCACGCCGTGCTGCACGATCCGAAGACCGGCGCGACGTACGTGCCGTTGCAGCACCTCGTCGATGCGAAGGCCTCTTTCGAGATCCATAACAGCCCCCTCTCCGAATACGCGTGCTTGGGATTCGAGTACGGCTACAGCACCACCACACCGCAGGCGCTCGTTCTTTGGGAGGCGCAGTTCGGCGACTTCGTCAACGGCGCGCAGATCGTCATCGATCAGTTCGTCGTCGCCGGCCAAGCGAAGTGGGGGCAAACGGCTCGCCTGACCCTGCTCCTGCCGCACGGGTACGAAGGTCAGGGACCCGAGCATTCGAGCGCGCGCCTCGAGCGCTTCTTGCAGCTCGCCGCCGAGGAGAATCTACGCGTCGTCTACCCGTCGACCGCCGCAAACTATTACCACATGCTGCGCGAGCAGGCGAGTTCGCCCGCGCCCGTGCCGCTGGTCGTCATCACGCCGAAGTCGCTGCTGCGCTTGGAAGCTTCGTTCGGGCAGATAGGCGATATGGCGAACGGTTCGTTCAAACCCGCGATCGACGATCCGAACGTGAGGGATAAAGCGCAGGTCGAGCGGCTGATTCTCTGCACCGGCAAGATCTATTACGACCTCGTGCACCATGAAGCGTACCGGGCGCTTCGCAAGACCGCGGTAGCGCGCATCGAGCAGCTCTCGCCGCTGCCGAACGTGGATATCGTCGAGATCGTCGCGTCGTATCCGAATCTCAAGAAACTCGTGTGGGTGCAGGAAGAGCCGAAGAACATGGGCGCGCGGGCGTACGTCCGGCGCCGGCTGCTCGAACGGGTAACCGATCGCTACGACATCGAATACGTCGGCCGCCCGTACCGCGCGAGCCCGTCGGAAGGTTACGCCGGCGCTCATGCGGTCGAACAAGATCGCCTCCTCCGCGCGGCGCTGGCCGAGTAAGAGGTGGACCGCGAGCGCCGAGCGCGCGGCGAGGAGTTGCTGCGCGCCGTCGACGGAGACCGGGTAGCGGATAATCTCTTGCGCGCCTACGAGGACGTCGCGCCGGATTTCACGCGTTATCTGGTTGAGTTCGCCTTCGGCGAGATCTACGCGCGCGAAGGCGATCTGCGCCAGCGCGAACTCGTTGCGATCGCTTCTCTGGCTACCATGGGCGGCTGCGACGCTCAGTTGGAGACGCACGTGCACGGCGCGCTCAACGTCGGCCTCACCAAGGCCGAGATCGTCGAAGCGGTCATGACGCTCGTTCCCTTCGCCGGCTTTCCCAAGGCGCTGAACGCGATCGCAATCGTCAAACGCGTTTTCGAGAAGCGTTCTTAGCGCGAGCTGAGCGCGAAGCCGCGTTTCGCATGCGGCCGGCCGCGAACGACCTCGAAGCGCACGCGCCGCACCGCGCGGCCGGACGCCACGGTCAGCACCCACGCTCCCGGCCGTACCGTCCAAAAATAGCGGTCGCCGCCCCCGCGCGCGATCCGGCGGCCATCGAGCGACCACGTGACGAGCGCACCGCGCGGACGGCTGATGCGAAACTCGACCGTTTGCTGCGCGCGACGAGGGTCGTTCGGCGCGAGCGCGTCTTCGAAGACGGCGCCATCCTGGGGAAAGAGAATGTGGAGCGGCCCCGTGGTCTCCCCCTGCTGCGCGCGCCATCGATCGTAGGCGGCCTGCCGCGCCGCGCTTCGCGGGCGCCGCTCCGCCAAGAGCATGGCGCGCAAGTCGCCGGCGTCCAGGTACTCGCTAAAGACGTGCCGGCAGTCGCGCGCCGGCGGGAGCCCGGTCGTCGCGCAGAGCGCCACGCGCGCGTAGCCTTGCGGTGCGGGAAACTGCGGCGGGTCGCGGCGTTCGTAGAGGTAGAGCATGATGCGGTTCCATAGCGGGCCCGCGCCGCTGACGCCCGCGACATCGCGCATCGGCGCGCCGGTGAAGTTCCCCACCCACACGGCCACGGTATACTGCGGCGTGTAGCCCACGGTCCAGGTATCGCGAAAACCCGATGAGGTGCCGGTCTTCACGGCGGCGGGGAAGGGCATGTCGACGACCGACCCGATCCCGAAGGACTGCGCGCGCGCGTACGGATCGGCGAGTATATCGGTGATCAGCTCCCACGTCCCGCGGTCGCCGATCTGCGTGCCGCGCACCGGTCCGCCGCCGCGCACCGTGCGTAGAGGGATTGCGTCTCCACCCCGCGCGAGCGTGACGTACGCGTGCGCGAGACCCCAGAGCGTGACGTCGCCCGCGCCGAGCGTGAGGCCGAGGCCGTAATACGCCGGCGGATGCGTGAGATGAGCGAAGCCGAGTTGGTGGAGGCGATCCAGAAAGGCGGTGACGCCGACGCGGGCAAGCACGCGCACCGCCGGCACGTTGAGCGAGTTCGCGAGCGCGAAACGCACCGGAACCGGCCCGGAAAACTGCCGGCTGTAATCTTGCGGGCTGTAGATCTCGCCGTTCGGAATCGCGTATGAGGTCGGTACGTCGGCGAGGATCGTATTCGGTCGAATCGCCCGGCGTTCGAGTGCGAATTCGTACAAGAACGGCTTGAGCGTCGATCCCGGCTGGCGCAGCGCGCGCACTCCGTCGTTGCGGCCGAGGTACGCATCGTTGAAATAATCGGTCGAGCCCAGATACGCCAGTACCTCGCCGCTGCGGTTGTCGATCACGAGCGCGGCGGCTTGCGTGACGTTGCGTCCCGAGAGCGCGCCGACGACTTGCCGCGCTTGGCTTTGGACGAAACGCTGCAGGCGCAAATCGATCGTCGTGCGCACCGGTGAGGGAAGGTCGGGGCGTTCGCGCGCGATGCGAAACAGGAGCTGCTGCGCTGCGATCGGACCGTCGCCGAGCGGGCGAAGATGGATCTCCTCGCGCATCGCGATGGCGGCCTGCGCCGCGGTGGCGGATCCCGTCGCGACCATGCGCGCGAGGACGTACCGGGCCCGAGCGCGCGCGGCGGCCCAGTGAGATCGCGGGTCGAGGCCCGTGGGATCGTTGGGTATGCCGGCCAGCAGGGCCGCTTGCGCCAGATCGAGATCGCTTGCCGGGATTCCGAAGTACGAGCGAGCGGCGGCATCGACTCCGTAGATGTTCTCGCCCATCGTCACGCGGTTGACGTAATCCT
>JAKAPQ010000062.1 GCA_021806945.1 bacterium
CGACGCGCCGGCCGTCGACAACCGCCGTGCGCGCCACGAGTATCATATCCTCGAATCGATGGAGGCGGGGCTGGCCCTCACGGGGACGGAGATCAAGTCGATCCGTCAAGGCGGCGTCAGTTTGAACGAAGCCTACGCGCGCATGCGGGACGGCGAACTATGGCTGCTCGGCATGCACGTGCAGGCGTACAAAGAAGGTAGTTTCTCGAACGTCGAGCCCAACCGCCCGCGCAAGCTGCTGCTGCACAAGGAGCAGATCGAGCGTTTGGGCGGCCGGGCTGCCGAAAAGGGACTCACGATCGTGCCGTTGCGCCTCTACTTCACGCGCGGCAAGGTGAAGGTCGAGATCGGCTTAGCACGTGGGAAGAAGATCTGGGACAAGCGCGAGGCCGTCGCTAAGCGCGACGTGGAGCGCGAGATGGCCCGCCACGTGCGGCGATAGCGCCCGCGGCCGCGCCGCGAGACTTGACAAGACCCGCCCGGCTGGGTTAGAGTCCTAGTGTATTAATACAGTAATACAATTGAGGATGCGGACAGAAGAACTCCGGTTGGACGAACGCTCGGGCGTTCCGGTCTACCTGCAACTACGCGACCAGGTCCTGCATGCGATCGCACGCGGATCGCTCCGCCGCGGCGACCAGCTGCCCACCGTGCGCGAAGTTGCGGTAGCCCTGACCGTCAATCCGAACACCGTCAACCGCGCCTACGCCGAGCTCGAACGCGAAGGTATCTTGCAGACGCAGCGGGGCCGCGGCACGTTTGTGGCCGACAACGCGCGAGGAGACCGGCGTCCGCACCGGATCAAGCTCTTGGAACTCGCCGAACGCTTCGTCGCGCAGGCACGGTCGCTCGGCTTCGAAGCCGACGAGATCGCGCGCGCCGCCGAGGCGCAACTTCGTAAGCAACGATAAACGAATAGGAGAGATATGCAGTTCGTTAAAGCGGCCGGTTCCGCGGCCTCGGGCGCCCCGAAGATGCAGCCGGTCAACCGGCCTGCGGCGCATTTCGGCAACGCCATCTCCTGGACGGTCGCCGCGATCGTCGTCGCGATCGGCTCGAGTGCGACGGCCGCCACGAACCAGCCGTGGCCGGTCGCCGTTGCGGTCCTCGTCGCGGCGATCGTCTTGGTGTCGCTGCAGATGGCGAAGGCGTGGGAGAAAGCGGTGGTTTTGCGCGCGGGGCACTTCTCGCGGCTCGTCGGCCCGGGGCTGTTCCGGCTGATCCCGGCCGTCGACGCGATCGCCAACTGGATCGACCACCGCGTGCAGACCACGACCTTCACCGCGGAAGAATCGCTCACCAAGGACACGGTTCCGGTCGACGTCGACGCGGTGCTCTTCTGGATCGTATGGGATGCGCAGAAGGCTGCGCTCGAGGTCGCCGATTACGGCGCGGCTATCGGCTGGGCGGCGCAGACGGCGCTCCGCGACATCATCGGTACCACCACGCTCGCCGATCTGCTCTCAAATCGCCAAACCGTCGACGAGTATCTGCAAAAGGCGATCGATGCGCGAACGACTCCGTGGGGCATCACGGTGCAATCGGTGGAGATTCGCGACATCAAGATTCCCGACGTGCTGCAGGATGCGATGTCGCGCCAGGCCCAGGCCGAACGCGAGCGCCAGGCGCGCGTGATCTTGGGCTCGGCGGAGAAAGAGATCGCGCAGACGTTCGTCGACGCCGCGAAGGCCTACGAGGGCAACCCGACCGCGCTCCATCTGCGCGCCATGAACATGCTCTACGAAGGGCTCCAGGAGAAGGGCGCGATGATCGTGGTGCCGAGCACGGCGGTCGAGTCGATGGGCCTCGGCACGATCACGGGCCTAACCGGGCTCGCCGGTTCGCAGTTGCAGCAACGCCTGCCGGAAGGGAGCTCGCAATCGTGAGAACGCTCGCGCTCCTCTTTCTCGTCTTGCTTGCCGGCACGGCCGCCGCGCCGCCGTCCTTGCCGGCCCGCCCACCCGACGGTACGTATGTTTACGAGATCGCCGCCGGAGGCACCACGCTCGGGAAGAGCACCGTCGTCATCAGCTCGGTGCCGGGAACGATTACGGTACGAGAGAACGCGCGGCTGCTAAACGTCAACGCCACTGCGGCCACGCAATACGATGCCGCGACGCTCGCGGAGACGGCCTACTCTGCCGACTTCAATTTGCCGCAGGGGCCGCAGCACACGACCGTCACGTTCGAGCCCGGCGCCGTGAACGTCCGGGTTCCCGGCCAGAGCGTCGATATCAAAGCCGATCCTTCGGCGCCGCTGGAGATCGTCTCCGACAATCTCGCGGGCACGAACCTCCTGATACCGGCGCTCCTCCATGCAACCGGCGCGAAAGCATTTACGCTGGCCGTCCTCAGCGGCGGGAAGGCAATCGAGGCGCACACCGTTGCGAACGTCACTGAAGAGCGTCCGGCCTTCGTTCCGGCTACCGACGCAGATCTGGTCATCGACATCGGCGCGAGCGGCCTGCGAGAAATCTATTGGTACGATCCCGGCACGTACCTGGTTCGTGCGATCGAGATTCCGGCGCAGTCGGCAGAGTTTCGACTGACGTCAAGCAGCCCCACCGTGACGCAAATCGGCACGCCCGCCCCCGTGGCAACGATGTTGCCCACCCCGCAACCGCACTTCAGGAGCGAAGAGGCTCGTTTCACGTCCTCTGACGGCACGCGCCTCGTGGGCACCGTGACGATCCCGAATGCCGGAAGGCGCCCCTTCGCCGCCGTGATCTTGGTTGCCGGCAGCGGTCCGGAGACCCGCAACGAAGCCGTCGGCCCGAATCCGGTCTTCCTGCAGCTCAGCAACGTTCTCTCGAATGCCGGTTACGTCGTGTTGCGATACGATAAACGCGGCATCGGAGAGAGCGGTGGATCGGCGTCTACCACCACGCGCGCGCAGCTGCTCGAGGACGTCGAAGCCGCGTATGCGTTTGCGCGCAAGCAACCCGAGGTCGATCCCAAGCGCGTCTATCTGCTCGGCCACAGCGAGGGCGGCGAGTTGGTGCCGAGCGTCGCAGCCCGGGAACCCCGCGTAGCCGGGATCATCCTGATGGCGCCGCCGGCGCTGCCGCTGTGGCAAATCTCGCTGGAGCAAACGCTCGAGTCGGTGCCCCCGAAAGACCGGGCACGGACGCGGCGGCGGGAGCTGCAGGCGCTGGCCGCTATTCGCAGCGGTAAACGAGATGGCGCGGGCATGGCATGGTACCGGTCGTCGATGGACGTGGACCCAGCTGCCGGCATCGCGCGCGTTCGTTGTCCGATGCTGATCTTGGAAGGGGGCGCGGACGTGCAGGTGCTTCCCAAAGACTTGCCGCGCCTCGTGAAGGCGGCGAGATCGGCCAACCATCACGTCACGGTCCGGCTCTTCTCGGACGATAATCATCTCTTCATGCACGTGCCGGCCGGTGAACCGCGAACGCCGATGGCCGCACTCCATCAATATCTCACCGTTCCGGGGCGCATCGATCCCCGCGTCCTGGAGACGATCGTTGCCTGGTTGAGCCGGCACGCGGGGAGGTGAATGGCCCATGAGAGGCGCGCACCCGGAGCGGGCGCTCGAACGTGCCGTTAAGCACGGCGGTACCATCCGCCGCGGCGAGAGCCTGCTCGTCGCCTGCAGCGGGGGTTCGGATTCGGTCGCACTGGCAGCCGTGCTGCATGCCGTCGCGAAGCCGCTCGAACTGCGGCTGGCTTTAGGACACGTCAACCACGGCTTGCGCCGCTCGGCGTGGCAAGACGAGGCGGTCGTGCTGCGCGTCGCAGCCGCGTTGCGCCTTCCGGTGCGCATCGCGGCTCTCAAGCCGGGCAAGAGCGACGAGGCGACGCTGCGTGAGGCGCGTTACGCGGCGCTGGCGGCTCTAGCGCGCGACGTGGGCGCCGTTGCCGTCGCTACCGCACATGCGGCCGAAGATCAAACCGAGACGCTGCTGCTGGCGCTCTTCCGGGGCAGCGGCCTCGCGGGTTTCGCCGGGATGCCGCCCCGGCGTCCGCTGGCCGAAGGGATCGAACTGGTTCGTCCACTCTTGCGCGCGGAGCGACCGGTCTTACAGCGATACGTTCAGCGCGCCGGTTTGCCGTACGCCGTGGACCCGACCAATGCCGACCCGGGCTACCGCCGAAACGCCGTTCGGCAGGCGCTCGAAACGCTGAGGCCGCTCTTTCCGGGTCTCGATGCCGCTGCGGCGCGGGCGGCGGAACTGGCGGCCGCCGACGTGGCCGGCAGCCCGGTGGCCGTACTGCGCAGGCAGGTCCGGGAGGCCTTGCGCGAGCAGGAAGCATTGCGCGACGTGGACTTCGAGCACGTAGAGGCGGTCGTGCGCGTGTTGGAGCGGGGTGGTTCCGGCCGATTCTATATGAAGGACGGGATAGATATCGTGATTGAGAAGGGCGAGTTGACGGTACACCGAGCGTGATGAACCAACCAGCACGGCGCGCGACGCCGGGAGTGGAGATGCAGACCTACGAGGGAACGATCGAGCGGATACTCTTCGACCGAACCGAGATCGCCGAAGCGATCGAGCGGCTGGGGCGGCAGATCGCCCGCGACTATGCCGGGCAACCTCTGCTGCTGCTCGGGGTGTTGAAGGGGGCGCTGTACGTCGCGGCCGATCTCGCGCGAGCGATAGCGCGCTCGCCCGGGGGTCCGAGCCACCTCGAGATGGATTTCTTGGTCGTTTCGAGCTACGGCAACTCGACGCGTTCGAGCGGCGAGGTTCGCATGCTCAAGGACACGAGCGAGAACATCGGCGGTAAGAACGTCCTGATCGTCGAGGACATCGTCGACAACGGTCTCACGCTTTCGTATCTCCAAGCACTGCTGAGTGGGCGAAACCCCGCCGATCTGCGCTCCTGCGTGCTCTTCGACAAACCGTACCGGCGGCGCGTCGACGTGCCCATCGAGTACGTCGGGCTGGTTGCGCCGGACGAGTTCGTCGTAGGGTACGGCTTGGATTATCAAGAAAAATACCGCAATCTCCCGTACCTCGCGCAGCTTCGGTCCTGGGTATTTTCAGAGTAAGGTTGTCGTAAAAGCATAGTGAGCAAATATCTCCGGTCGGTCTTTCTCATCGTCATCGCCTGCGTCGTGGTCTTTTTGATCGTCGAACGACTCGTGATGCCGCCGAGCGATACGACCCATCTCGACTACAACGTCTTCTACCATAAGCTCGAAGCCCGGCAGGTACAGACGCTCCACGCCGTAGGCTTGCAGGTCAGCGGGAAACTGACCGACGGCAAGCAGTACACTGTTGCGATTCCAAATACCGATGCGGCTTTCGTCAAAGATGTCCAGAACCACGTGCGGGGGACGATCGATTGGCAGGCTGCCAGCAATGGCTCGCTCATCTCGCTCTTAGGCGGGCTGCTACCGTTTGCGCTGCTGGGGCTGGTGCTGTTCTTTATATTCCGGCAAGCACAGAGCGGCGGTAACCAAGCGCTTTCGTTCGGCCGTTCCCGCGCGAAGATGCTCTCGGAGAACCGTCCCAAGGTTACGTTCAACGACGTCGCCGGGGTCGAGGAAGCGAAAGAAGAGCTCGAAGAGATCGTCGAGTTCTTGAAATACCCGAAGAAGTTTCAAGCGCTGGGTGCGCGCATCCCCAAGGGCGTGCTGCTGCTGGGTCCGCCAGGCTCGGGCAAGACGCTGCTGGCGCGTGCGATCGCGGGCGAAGCCGGCGTCCCATTCTTTTCGATCTCGGGTTCAGACTTCGTCGAGATGTTCGTCGGCGTCGGCGCTTCGCGCGTGCGCGATCTCTTCGACCAAGCAAAGAAGTCGGCTCCCTGCATTATCTTCATCGACGAGATCGATGCGGTCGGGCGCCAGCGAGGCGCGGGCCTGGGGGGCGGTCACGACGAACGCGAGCAGACGCTCAACCAGTTACTCGTCGAGATGGACGGCTTCGACCAGAATACCGGCGTAATCCTGATCGCGGCGACCAACCGTCCGGATGTCCTCGACCCCGCGCTGCTGCGCCCGGGCCGCTTCGACCGGCAGATTGTCGTCGATCGCGCGGACGTGCGTGGCCGGCAGAAGATTCTCGAGGTGCATGCGCGCAACAAGCCGCTCGAAAAGGACGTTTCGCTCGAGACGCTCGCCAAGCGGACGCCGGGATTCTCGGGTGCCGATCTCGAGAATCTTCTCAACGAGGCGGCGCTGCTCGCGGCGAGGCGTAACAAGAGCGTCATCGAGATGAACGACTGCGACGAAGCGATCGACCGCGTGATGGTCGGTCCCGAACGCCGCTCCGTGGTGATGACGCAGAAAGAGAAGACGAATACCGCCTACCACGAATCCGGGCACGCGATCATCGGAGGGCTGCTCGAACACGGCGATCCGATCCACAAAGTCACGATCATACCGCGCGGCATGGCGCTCGGCATCACGTGGTCGTTGCCCGAGGACGATCGCCACAGCCGCACCAAAGAAGAACTGCTCTCCGACATTGCGATGGCGCTGGGCGGGCGCGTTGCGGAGGAGATCAAGTTCAAGGACGTTACCACCGGCGCGAGCAACGATTTCGAAAAAGCCACTGCGCTCGCGCGCCGCATGGTGACGCAGTACGGGATGTCGGATACGCTCGGCCCGATTCAGTATGGCCGCGGCAGCCATCAGGTGTTTCTGGGACGCGATTTCGGCGACGACCGGAACTACTCCGAAGAGATTGCCTCTAAGATCGACGCCGAAGTGCGGCGCATTATGGAAGGCTGCTACGAGCGCGGGCGTAAGATTCTCGAGGAAAACTGGGAGAAGGTCGAGCGCATGGCGACCTCGCTGCTCGAATACGAGACCGTCGACGCCGACGAGGCCAAAGCGATCCTGGAGGGCCGCCCCTACCAGCGCGACGAGCCCGGGGCCGGCTCTGGAACCGCACCGGTTGCGGATGCAGGCCCGGTGGACGAAGGCAAGCGCGTCGAGCCGCCCAAGCGCCTGCCGCCGAACGTTTCCCCGGAACCGGCATGAGGGCCGGGTGGCGGGTCGCGCCGGCGATCTGCCTTTGCATCGCACTGGCGGCCTTCACGCTCGCGCCGGCCGCCGCCACGGCCGGGAGCGCGCCCGTACCTGTAGAGATCTCGGGCGCCTTGCCCAGCGGTGGCGCGTTTGTCCTGCGCTCCGATCCTACGGTGGGCGATGCGGCGGTGGAGCTTTGGTTTCGGGCTCCGGGCGCCGGTTACGATAGCCGCACGGCCGGTATATCGCGGCTTGCGGCCGACGCCGCGGCCGCCTCTCCCGCACCCGGCGGCACGACGCTATCGAAGCTCGTGAAACGCATGGGCGGCGTGTTTTCGGTCAACGTGTTTCCGGATATCGTGCAGGTTGCTGCCAGCGTACCGGCCGGCGACGCGCGGCGCGTCGTCGCCGCAATGACGGCCGCGTACACCGCGCCGTCGGTCGACCAAGATGGCCTCAACGCCGCCGTGCTGGACGCGGCCTTCTCGATCGGGGAGCGGCGTTTCGATGCGGATCTTACGCTACGCGATAGTTTGTTCGCGCAGCTCTTTGCCGGCGGACCGGCGCACTATCCTGCGACGCCCGGAGACGTAGCCGCTCTCGCGCATATCTCGCTCGCGCAGGTTCGCACGTTTGCCGAACGTGCATTTCGCCCGCAAAATGAGATCCTCACGCTTGCTGGAAACGTCGACTCGTCGCTCCTAATGGCGGTGGCGGCGGGCCGCAGCGGGCCGCCGATGGACCCGCCGTTCGATTCGCAGCCGGCGACAGTGGTGAAGCCGCTACTGCAGACATCTCCGGTTCCGGGCATCGGCTTCGGCTGGCTGGGACCGCCGATCGGCGACGCGCGCGCGGCGACGGCACTCGATTTCGTGGCGGATTATCTCTTCAATCAAGAGGACGGCATCGTTACGAAGACGGCCGGCGCGCAACCTTCCAAGATCTTCGTAGACGGCCAGTTCATCACGCTGCACGCGCCCGGCGTGCTGCTCGTGACCGTATCCGGATCGCATTACGGCGCCGTCAAAACGAAATTGATCGAAGCCGTGGCGGCGCTGCGGCACCCGTTGCCGGCGGCGCAGTTCGCCGCGGCTCGCAACGCCTTCGAGTACCGTATTTTACGCAACGCGCAGACGCCTACGAGTCAAGCCGATAACTTTGGCTGGTATACGGCTGAGGGCGACGGCCCCTACGCGCCGGGAGACCAATCGCACACCTACCTGCGCGAGGCCGAGTCGCTGGACCCGCAGTTCGTCGCGAAGGTCGTGCGTGAATACCTAGAGCACCCGGCGGTCGTCGAATTGACCGTTCCCGCGAACCAGGAAGCAGCTCGATGAAACAGATTTTTGCGGCGGCGCTTCTGGCGACGACCGCTTTCACGTGTGGTGGGCGCGCGGCCGCAGCTCCTTTGGTCCCGGCGCCGAGTGTCTTTTCGTACGGCGCGGCGACCATCATCGAACAGGACGACCCGACGAGCGGCCTCGTGGGGACCGAGTTCTTCATCTCCGCCGGTCTGGACCGCCAGACGCAGCGGGAGAGCGGCGTGGCGGCGCTCGTGGCCGAGGCCGTGCTGCGCACCCCTGTCGCGGTGGATGGCGCCGCGCCGATACCGCTGCGCGCTGCCGTAGCGGACGCAGGCGGTTCGATCGCGTACGGCGTCAGCGGCCACGACGTGCACTTCTACCTCGAGGGCCGTAAGGAAATCTACGCTACCACGCTCTTGCCGATGTTTCGTTCGGCATTGTCGAAGCCGAAGTTTGGCGAGTCTACGCTAGCCACCGCGCGTGCGTCGCTCGAGCGTAGATTCGCAGCGCTGGAACGCGTTCCGCTGACCGCCGGCATCGAGATGCTCGATCGCAGCTTTTACAGCCGGTCCAACGCAGGGCTGCCGGAGTTCGGTATGCCCGCGACGGTCGCACGGTTGACCTCCGCCGACGCGCGGAGGTTTTACGCCGCGTATTACCGGCGAAACGGTGCGGTCGCAAGTGCGGTCGGGGAGACGAGCACGCTCGCGCTCGCCGATCTCGAGCGCGTGCTCGACGCGCTGCCGCCCGGGACCTCGCGACCGGTTCGGGCTTCGACGTTGCCGCTGGCCGGGCACACGCACGAGCTGCGCGCGGAGCGCAATGTCTCCGTACCGTGGCTGGTCGCGCAGTACCGCGCTCCGCAGGCCGACAGCCCGGACTTCGGTGCGATGCTCGTTCTGACGGCCTTCATCGGCCATACGCTCTCCGACGTGGCGGAGCTGCCGTCGATAGCGACGCGGTCCTTCGCGATGCGCGGCGTGGGAGCGTTGTACAATTTCGACGCGCGGCCGGCCAACCTCATCGTCTACGTCGACGGCGGGCTCGGGCACCCTTCGCGTACGTTCTCGACCGCGCTCTCCGTCGTGGATTTGCTCGGGCATACGAAGTTGCATGGGCGCATCGCAGACCTAAAGTCTATGGCGGAAGGTGACTTCATCAACGGCGCGGTGACGCTTGAAGATCGCGCGTGGCTGGCCGGGGTCTTCGCGTTGCAGCACGGTTCTCCCGATTACCTCAATCGCGCCGTCGCCGCCATCGGAACGGTAACGCCCGCCGATCTGCAGCGCGTCGCGCATCGCTACCTCGGATCGCCGACGGTGGCGCTGATCCTGCCGCGCGCGGCCGCACCCCACGGCATCTGACCGCCTCCCGTTTCGATGGCGGTCGCGCTCGTTCACGACTATCTGAACCAGCGCGGTGGGGCCGAGCGCGTCTTCGCGCACATCGCACGCGCCTTTCCGGAGGCCCCGGTCTATACGGCGCTCTTCGACCCCAAAGCGACCGGCGATCTGGTCGACCCCGCGCGTGTGCGCGCATCGGCGCTGGCGCGGCTACCCGGCGTGAATCGCTATTTCCGTTATCTCGCCCCGCTCTATCCGCGCGTCTTCGAGTCATTCGACTTTTCGGCCTACGATACGATCGTGAGTTCGACGACGGCCTGGGCCAAGGGCATCCGCGTACCGCCCGGCGCCGTGCACGTCTGTTACATCAATACCGTCAGCCGCTTCACGTTCGCCTACGACCGTTACGTCGAGGGCTTCGGTCTGCGGGCGCTCGCGCGTCCGTTCGTGCGCGGACTGGTCGCGTGGGACCTGCGCGCGGCGCAGCGCCCGACGCTCTTAGTTGCGAACTCGGCCAACGTCGCCGAGCGCATTCGCCGGTATTACGGTCGCGATGCCGAGGTGCTGCATTGTCCGGTGGACGTAGCCCGCTTCACGGTCGGTCCGGGTGCCGGTGGGTATTTCGTCGTTGCCTCGAGGCTCTTGCCGTACAAGCGCATCGATCTTGCGATTCGGGCCGCGCAGCTTGCGAACGTGCCGCTTTACGTTGCCGGAAGCGGACCCGCGGAGGGGAGACTACGGCAGCTGGCGCGCGGTACGACGACGACGATGCTCGGCTATGTAGACGACCGGCGCCTCGACGCCCTCGTCGGCAACGCCCGCGCCGCGATCTTGCCGGGCGAGGAAGATTTCGGTCTGGTTCCGGTCGAGGCGGCCGCGACCGGTCGACCTACGGTCGCATATCGTGCCGGCGGCGCGCTCGAGACCGTCGTGGAGGGCGTAACCGGCGAGTATTTCGACGAACTAAACGCGCAGTCGCTAGCGGAGGCGCTGCGCCGTTTCGACGCTTCGCGTTACGACGCGAGGCGGCTGCGCGCGCACGCCGAGTCGTTCGCTCCCGAGCGTTTCATCGAACGGCTGCGGAGCATCGTCGAGCGAGTGCGGCGATGACGCGCGCCGGGGCGGCCCTGTCGATGCGCTCGGAGCGCGCAAGCGATTGCCGCCGCAACGCCGTTCGCAACGCGTCGTCTTCGGCGATACGGCGCAGCGCCGCGCTCCAGGCCTGCATATCGATGGGCGCGACCAAGAGCGCCGCGCCGTCGCAGGCTTCGGGCAGCGCCGCCGAATCGGCCGCGACGACCGCGGCGCCGCACGCCATGGCCTCGACGCACATCAATCCATAGCCTTCGTACAGAGAGGGGACGGCGACCGCGAGCGCGCCGCCGTAAAGTTCGCGCAGCCCTTCGTCGTTCGGGCGCACGCGTTCGTAGACGACGCGCGTAGCCCGCAGCGCCGTTTCGTCTTCGGCGCGCAACGTTCCGGCGACCACGAGCGTCACGTCACCGTCCGGAAACGCGCGCTCGAATGCGCGAAAGAAGAACGGCAGATTCTTGCGCTGGTCGGGGCCGCCGACGACCAGGATGTAGGGCTTGCCCGCGCGCTCCGGCCGCACCGGCCGCCAGAACGCGTCGGGAACGGGGTTGACGATGATAAAGCGCGCCTCGTCGACGGAGACGATGCGCGCGATCTCGCGAGCCGACCAGCGCGAAACGGTCGTCAGCACGTTCGCCGCGCGCAGGGCGCGCCGAATGGGCAGCTGCTCTCGGCAGCGCGCGACGAGATTTGGATGCGGATGCGTGAAGGCGAAGGCGTCGTGCACCGTAACGATCTTTGAGGAGCGCGCGTCGAAGCGGACGCCGTTCCACGGATACCACGTGCAATGCAGGCGCGCGGCACGTAGTTCGAGCAGCGTGCGTATCTCGAAGGGGAACTCTGCGCGCAAGAGTTCGGCGTGGGCGGGATTGCGCACCAGCAGCGTGACCTCGACGTCGGGAGCGGATCGAAGACCGCCAAGCACCGTGCGGGCGAAGCGCCCCATACCGCGCCGGTCGGCGACGAGATTGAGCGCATCGACCCCCAACCGCACTACGCCGCCCTTTTCACTTCTGCAACAGATGCGGGGCTAGAAAGATGGCTGCAACGGTGGCGCTGTTGAAGAGCGCGTGCGTCAGCATCGATGCCCAGGCATTGCGCGAGAGATAGTAGACGCCGCACAGAATCATCCCGCCGATCGCGAGCGGCAGAAAGGCGTATGGATCGGC
>JAKAPQ010000063.1 GCA_021806945.1 bacterium
GGTTGGTGTACCTCCGTAGATTTTGTGAATAATCCACGAGTTACACCGCCGCCTTTTCATTTCCCGGCGCTAGACGGCTCCGGGAATTCCCCCGCAGATCGAAACGAGCTCTATGCATGGCAGCGTCGTCTCTTTGAGGGCTACCGTGTATTCCGTGGCGGCGTCCAAGTGCGGCGCGGCGACACCGTAATAGACGGGATTCGCGAAGAATGCCGTTGCCGCCGGCGAAGGCGACGGCGGCGGCCCCAGTGTTGCAATGTCTACGGGCACGCCGGCGCTTTGCAACACCATGTCCCAGGCGCCCACTTGCGAACTGAACGCGACGACGATGCTGCCTGGCTGGTCGGGTACATTCGTCGCGCCCCGGTACGGGATACACGAGATCCATAGCGGAAAATCGAAAGCAACAAACGGCGCCGAACGAATCCGGCGCACCGCCCCGTCACGAGCCGTCGATGCATCGCATGGCGCCCGTTACGCTTGCCGCCCGGCGAGATCGTCGGCAACGATCCAGGCCGAACCGCAGATACCAAAGTTCAGGATGAGCTCGGACCAATCGGGGAGGCTGTGGGGATTGGCAAATACGGCCGGTACCCAGATCGTTACGCCAAATCCGGCAATCATGAGGGCCGTCATGCGGGCAGCCGGTAACGCGGCGCGACCGGTGAGCAGCGCGATAGCGGCGAGAGCGAATGCAAGCGTCGTCACGACCAGCCAGAACATTTGGCCCGGCGGAATCCATGCCGGGACCAGTTGCGCGGTGAAATGAGGGCGGATCGCTTGGTAGAGCGCGAAGGAAATGACGCTCAGGGCGAAACCAACGTAACCGATCCGCGCCGTGCTCGCGCCAAACAGGATGAGCGCGCCCGAGACCATTGCGAATTGTTCGAAGGCATTCCCCAGGGGATCGAAAACGGCGGGATCTCGGAGCCACTGCGGTAGCCAGAGCGCCGTAAACATCGCGTAGAGGAGAGCGAGCACGGCAGCGCCGACACGCTGGTAGCGTCGCGTTTGCAACGCGGTGCCGCCGAGAAGCGCCGCGACGCCGACGGCGGCGATAACGAGACCGACCTGCGGAAACGCGCCCGGCGGCTCGACCTGCGCGATGAAGTCGTGTCGAACGAGCGTACCGAGGCCGAAGCAGATGGCCGCTAGACCGAATAGGTGTCGCCCGCCGCTACGCATTTTGTTGACTATCCCGAGCTGCGATCTCCATGTCACGCTCCTTTCTCGCCGATTTCGAAGGATACGCTTTCGGGTCTTCAGACGAGTTCCTCGCGGCCGCGCCCGCGATACCGCCCGCTTCAGCGATCGCCGGCACCAAGCGGACAGACGCGACTCTCGTGCCGCACCTTCGACGCAAACGCGGTCCGGCTTCAGCTCCTGCGCCGGCGTACAATCTTGGGAACTTCCTTCGCACGCTCGCCACGCCTGAGCCCATCCAGGATTGATCCCTCACGAGCCTGCGGGAGAAGCTGATCAAGACCGGCGCAAAGGTCATCAGTCACGGTCGCTACATCGCCTTCCAAATGGCTGAGGTTGCCATCCCGCGCCGCCGATTCGCGCGACGGCAACGTGACCGTCCCGGCCGACAGCGAGCGCTGGAAAACCACGGGAGCGGTGCGTCCGTCCCGGCAGCCACGCGTTTTCGTGCGCGCCTGGCCGATGCGCGCTTCACCGATTGCCAAACCGGTGGCCCGGCATGCCAGAGGCCCCGAAAGCTGCCGGAATCATCCGAAGTCGGCTCGAAAGGAACGGTCACATGGGGAATCCCGGGCTATACCAGTTTGAAATTAAGAACGCCAATATCGAGATCAGATCGTTCGATGGAAGAAACTGGGAAGAAGCGATCAAAACGTTCAAATTCTAGCGGCCCTGACGCCGATCAGGCCTCCGCGGGTCAGCGACTGCTGGAGAAACTGGCGGGTGGTGACCGCCGGTCCATCGGGCGCTCAAACGAGATCGTTGCTGAGGTTCTACACAATCCATTCTTGTTCGGAGCGCTGTTCGAGGGCCTGTATCACGACGATCCGCTCGTCAGGATGCGGGCTGCGGATGCCGTTGAGAAGATCACGGCGCGGCAGCCGGAATGGCTCGGGCAATACAAAGGAGAACTCTTGCGCGATCTCGCCGCATCCGATCAGCAGGAAATCCGCTGGCACGTGGCCCAGATGCTGCCCAGACTTGCTCTTTCCCACGCCGAACACGCCGCGGCGGTGCACATCCTAAAGGGATGCCTGAATGACAACAGCAGCATCGTGAAGGCATGCACTCTGCAAGCGTTAGCCGATCTCGCCCAACATGATAAGTATCTTCGGAAAGAGGTCATTGATCTGGTGAAGAGCGCGATGCGGACGGGTACCGCCGCGATGAAGAGTCGCGGACGTAAGGTGCTCGAAGAACTTGATCTTGTTGACCCGCGCCTCACGCCTATGAGGTCCACTCCCGTCAAGCGCAATAGGTTTTCAAAGACGCGTCACCGGTAGTGACCCGGAAACGGCCCTAGCGCCATGAAGAGTACTGCTGCCCTCAAAGACAATGCTAAGGCACAATACATAGTAGGCCGTACTATTTCACGGTTGTCGCACCGAAGGGGAATGAGATTCGATCGGCTGATGGGGCACCCGATTCGCTGTGCGCAAGCCTTCGCAACCAGCACCGGACGTTTGAGCGGCCTTATGTCGTATCCCTTGGATTTCGCCGGGGGATACTCGACCCCAACGCAAGCGCTCGCGGCCGGGCTATTGTTGGCCTGCGAACATCTTGCCGTGGCAGCTTTGCGCTTGTTTCCAGTCGTCGGTCGAGATCGAGCCGGCGTACCAGCGGCGCAGCATCGCTTTCAGCACCGTGGTCTTGAAGCGGCAGGTACCGTCGAGGCCGACGCTCGTTTGCGCGGAATCGTTCGCCTTTTTCTGAGTTTGGGCGATTTGCGCGGCGGAAGCGTGCTTGGCTTTCATCTGCGCGATCATGCTGGGGTCGAGCACGACGGTGTTCTTGACGGTGTCGATGTAGAACGTCGCGTCGTCGCCGCTGAAGGCGCTGGTGCGCAACAGGCTGACGGCGGTAATATCGAGCCCGAAGAGCGGCAGATAGGTCGCGTTCCACTCGACCGCAGGCTGACGGCGATCCAGCGCTCGCACCATGCATCCCATCGAGAAGCCGCAGTCTTGGAATCCGTCTGGTACGGTGCGCTGCCGCGCGGAAAGATTCGTCGCAACCTTCATCGACGCAAATCCCGGCAGCAGCTGCCCCGCACACGCATCGGCCGCAATGAAAGCCATCGGCGAGATTGCATTCATCGTATCGATTTCTTCGAGAAGCGCGTCGAGCGCATCTACGTGAAACGTGCACGTTTCCTGCATACCGACGATCTGTGCTTCCTTCGCGCTCTCGATACGTACGGCGAGCACCGCGAGCGGCGGCGAAACGCTGGTCAGGTGCAGCGAGAAGGTCGTGGTCTCGGGATGCCCGCCGTCCTGCGAGGTGACGGAGCGCGTCACCGACGCCGGCGTGGCGTTCGAAAGCGCGCTCTCGAAGCAACTCCAATTCGAGCCGCAGTTGAGAACGCCGGCCAGAGCTGCTGCAAGAATCATCTCGCTCCTCCTGCGTTAGTTACTTGGTGCCGCGTTCGTTCCGGCGAATGACCGGCCTGCGAGACCCGGCTCTTCGGATGCGGCGCCGCGCCGTGTACCACCACCACCGCCAGGTGGCTCGAAGGCGTTCGGCGCGAAACCGGTCGTTTGGTCGTTTGGAAACGGCGGCGAGAAACTGACCCTTTTTCGGCGGTGAGAAACTGAGCCTGGCCTGGGGGTTCTCCGGCTGCACCAGCGATTCTTGTTGAAAACGCCGGTCACAATTCGGGAAGCTGCTGACCATCGATCGCTACGCGCCATTCGTAGCGTTGGCCAGGTTCAAGCGGGAACACCCGGGGGGGCTACCTGGAATTGCATCTCGACTTTGAAAGATTGCAACCCTGGCCGCCTTTTCTGGCCAACATATGCGCGGTTTGCCCAAAGAAACATGCGTTAGTCTTGGGCCGCCTTCCACGTTCCCGACCCGCGTGCGAGCGCTACGGCTAACGCACAACGCGGAGAGGCGAACGCCGAGCACCACCGCCGCAACCGGGAATGGGCGAAGGAGCATCCCGAACAGCGCGATCGCGTCTGGTTCCTGCGCGAGATCACCCCGAAGCTCGACGGCTTCTCGCTGAGCGCGATCGCGCAGGCCACCGGCCTATCGCTCGCGACCTGCTCGCGGTTCCGCACTGGGACCCGCGTGCCGCACCCCCGCCATTGGGCGGCGTTCGCAGCGCTCGTGGAGGGAAGCGCCACGCCCTAAGCGCCGCACAGGGGAGGCGCCGAGTGCAGCGCGGAGGCGTAACGTAAAGACTCGGTCAAACGCCCCGAGCCCGCATTAACGCGCACGGCGCCATGCCGACACTAAAAGAGGGTGTCGGGCACGCGCAGTCTTCGCATGCCGGGACCAGTCTCCTCAAGAGGAAGATTTTACGAGGTTAGAATGTTACGCCTGTCACTTGCACTCGCATTCTTGCTGGCGACCACGGCGTGCGGAGGCACATATGGAACCAATCCGTTCCAGCCGAAACCGTCCGGGACGGTCACCCTGAGTCTCGTCGGCGGTAACGGTTCAACGATCGCATCGTCTCCGACGAATCCGGTCCCCGTGCATAATGGCTTTGCGGTCGAGGTCCACGAGGCGGCCTATACCAACTATTTCACCGCGCAGATTGTCTCGTATACCGCGCCCACGACAGAGCCATGTTATGCGACGCCGGCACCGAATAACACGGTCCTCGCATTCTGGCCGCAGTCAGCGCCGCCAATTAGTGGCGTTGGACCCAGCCCCTGCGGATCGGGTGACATCGAGGGTATTCGCGTCAGCGATGTCAACGGACACTCGACCACGCAGTATTTCGTGGACCAATAGAAATGCACGAAGATCTTATCTGCGCCGATAGTACGGTAGAAACCCGGAAGACCCGGAAAAGGAGGGTCTAAACCATGAGAAACGTGCAAAACCCGATGCCTCCTGTGTCAAGATAAAGTGGTACCGCTAACGTAGCGAAGTCTTCTATGCAACTTTCGTAGCAGCAGCCGCCGTGTGGATAACGGGGATACTGTGGAAAACGTGTAGCGACAGCGCAAGAAAAAATCGCAACGGGAGGCGGAGAGAGAATCAATCTTTATCATGCTAACCTCCAACGGTTCTACGTCTAACGAATCCATCTCAGTCGAAGTCAAGCCTTCGGTGGAGAGGCCCCAACGCCGGCGCTTTTCGACCGCGGAGAAACTGCGCATCGTCCAAGCCGCTGATGCTTGCCAACCCGGTGCTCTGGGCGCGTTCTTGCGTCGCGAGGGCATCTACTCCTCGCAGCTCTACGCGTGGCGCAAGCAGCGCAATCTCGGCGAACTCGATCCGGGCGCTGCACGCAGCCGCGCGAAAGCCAAAGTGCAAGCTGAAGCGGCTGCGCGGCACGCCGCGGAGCTCGAGCGCGAAAACCGAAAGCTTCGTCGAAAACTCGCACGCGCCGAGTTGATAAGCGAGATCCAAAAAAAATTTGCGGGGCTCCTGGGGATCGACCTGGAGAGCCCCGAGACGAACGAGAGCGCAGAATGAGCGCGGCACTGGAACTCGCCTGCGAGATACCGGAGCGTGCGATTTGCGCAGCAGCGGGCATCAGCCGTTCGACGTTGCGACGTCGCCGGCATGGTACGCCCCAACGAAAACAGCCGGCGGCGGCGCGTCGTCGTTCGGCACGAGCGCTGAGCGAACAAGAGCAAGCCGAGGTGCTGGCAGTGATGCATAGCGAGCGGTTCGCCGACAAGGCGCCGGCGACAATCCACGCCACCTTGTTGGACGAAGGGATATACCTGTGCTCGGTGAGCACGCTGTATCGGCTGCTGCGCGCAAACGCCGAAGTGCGCGAGCGCCGCCGGATTGCTCGGCATCCCGAGTATCGCAAACCGGAACTCGTGGCTACCGGTCCGCGGCAGGTCCTCTCCTGGGACATTACCAAACTGCGCGGCCCGCACCCTGGCGAATGGTTCGCGCTGCTGGCGATGCTGGACATTTTCAGCAGATTCGTGGTCGGCTGGATGCTCGTACGCCGCGCCAACGCCGAGCTGGCAAAGCACTTCATCGAGCAGACGCTGCTGCGTGAAGGCATCGAGCCCGGCCAGGCGGTCGTCCATGCCGATCGCGGCACGGAGATGACCGCGCAACCGGTTTGCGCCCTGCTGGACAAGCTCTGCGTGGCGCGCTCTCACAGTCGCCCGCACGTGAGCGACGACAACCCCTTCTCGGAGTCGCAGTTCCGGACGCTGAAGTACCATCACGAATTTCCCGACCGCTTCGGTTCGTTCGAACATGCGCATCAATACCTCGATGGCTTCTTTCCTTGGTACAACAACGAGCATCGGCACTCCGGCATCGCGATGCTGACGCCGGCAGTGGTGCACCAGGGCCAAGCCGATCGCGTGCTGGCCGCTAGGCATGACGTTATGTTGGCGGCCTATCGCGCAAGGCCAGAACGGTTCATCGGCGGCTCGCCAAAGCGCATCGTGCTACCGGACGAGGTGTGGATAAATCCGCCCACTCATGACGGAGTGGCGGTGTAAGGCTCACGAAAAATTAGACGGTTAGTGGTGCCAGACCCCTTGACAAGTTCCGATGCGATCAATCTTCTCGGCAATGCTCTTCGTTGTTCTTACCTTCGGCATATTAATCCGGCAGTTGATAGAGTGACTCATCGTCCCGCGTAGCATGTCGTCGGTGTCGTGAAGAACGAGCGCACGATTTCCGGCCTGCGCTGAAGGCCCCGCAGTGACGCATGTACTTTGGGTATCAGTTCGGCTGCGTCCCTAAGCAATTGGCGGCCGATGTCGTGATGCTTTACGTGTCGCCAAACGAGTTCATCGGGGTTGAGGTCCGGCGAATAGCCAGGAAGGAAGAACAGCCGCAGCTTCCCGTTGAGCGACTCGATAAATCGCTGCGTCATTCTTGCGTGGTGCGACGGATGACCGTCCACGATCAAGAAGATCGGATGTCTTACGCCGTGCATGAGTCGTTTCAGAAACTGGATGAAGACTGCGGCACCCACACCGCCTCGTCTCACCATGAAACGAAGTTCCCCTCGCGCAGAAACGGCCGAGAGCATATTGCAACTCACCCGCTTGCCAGTTCGTAGAACGACGGGAGTCTTGCCGCGCGGAGCCCACGTCGTCCCCGAATGATAATCCGATCGAATACCCGACTCATCCTCGAAAAAGATGAGCCCGCGTACTCTCTTTGCTTGCGCGCGAATTTCCGGATACTCCACTGCCAGCCAGCGTTTCACGGCCTCTGGGTTCCGCTCGTAAGCACGCATCAAGGGACGTTGGACGCTGAATCCCAAGCGTCGCAGAAGATTCCCGACACTGGTCAGTGCCATCGTCACGCGAAAACGACGCTTGATCAACTCGCGGACGATCTCCCGAGTCCATAGCGCAAACGGGAAGCGCAATTGCGCAGGGTTCTTCGAGATCAGTGTCTTGGCGAGCCATGCGGTTTGTTTCTTGGTGAGCTTCGCCGTAGCGCCGGAGGCCTTCGTCGCGCACAGCGCGTCCTTACCGCCCACCTTATACGCCGCTACCCATCGATGGATCGTCTGCCTCGCATAACCCAAGATGCGTGAAAGATCCGAAACCGATTCACCCGCGAGCACTCGTCGAACAACTCGGAGGCGGATCGCTTCTTGGGAAAGTCGTTCGGCTTTTGTGCGACCACGATTCATCTATCTCATTGTACAACACATTCGTCGATTTGTCACTCTATTCACTACCGTGTTAATAGTACAGGCAAGAGAGGCGACAAAAATTATCTTTTATAATCCCTTCGGGTCGAACGGCATACGATCAAACCTTCGGGTTGATAAAACCGTCTACGGCTCATGTTGGGAAACATCTATCGTGACTTCTAACCAAAATGCCTGGAGTTGTATGAGTGATGATAGAATCTACGATCCGTGCTTTAGCAACCCGCTGGAACTAAACCATATCCACAAACTTGTTTGCGAATGGTGGCCTTTTTCTAAAAGCGCAATCGTCATGATTCTCACCAAAAGGCTACCTGTACGAAGCGCTAATCTATGGGACCTCCGAGACCCACATCCATGGGAACTCGTACTAACGAATGGTGAACGGGTCGGTAATCCCAGAGGTACAACAGGACCTAACAGTCTCGTTTGGGCGTCTCTCGATACGAGCACGCCGCTCTGGCACGTGCACCTTGTTCAGTACCATAACAATAGAATCTATTCTGATAAAGTGATGGGAGTTCGTGAGGCGATTTTTTGATACCGGGCCATGACTACGCACGAGATCGTTTTGATCTGCGGGGGAATTCCCGGAGCCGTCTAGCGTCGGGAAATGAAAATCAAGGCCTTCGTCAATCAAGGCGTAACACCGCACCGGGCGACCGTCGAGAAGCTCGAAGCCGTCCTTCAACGCCCTTGCAATCTGCGTTAGGAGTAAATGTTACAGCGGTCGCGCTCTGATTTGATACCATTGCAGAGGGCGGGCGGTTGCCCTATAATGCAGAGGAAGAAAAGAGGGCCTTTACTTGAAGTGGCTTTTCTCGGCAATCCTACTTTTTTCGGTTTCAACGATTACACCCGCTTTCGCACAACAGACACCAGCGCAACCATCCGCATCCCCCACACCTACCGCTACGTCGTCCTTCGATGCGCCAGCCACTCTAGCACCGCCGCTCCCCACAACGATGGTTTTGCTTCCTGGCGGAACAACGGTCGAAGTCTCTCTTTCCGAACCCGTTTCCTCAACGTCAGCGAACGTTGGAGATCCTGTCCCTATCGTCGTGGACAAAGAAGTAGATGCTAATGGTTACGTCGTCATTCCGAAAGGCTCGAACGGACAGGCTACGGTTTCATTGGTGGACCGCGCGGGTGGCAATGGTCATGGCGGCAAACTCGGCCTGACCATGAATTGGGTGTATAGTGCAGACCACGGAAAAGTGCTGCTGGCCGACGTTAATCACTCAGCAGGAGCGGGCAGCGACAAAAAGGGAGCCGCCTCGACCGCAACAATTCTAAGCTACGTTTTTCTCGGGCCTCTTGGACTCTTCGCCCATAACTTCGTTCGTGGCAAAGACGTAACGATTGATACCTCTAAGACCTTCAAGGTTTTCGTAGACCATGACGTTCATGTTCAAGCCTCTCAAAAGGTGGACACAGCCGCAGGCTTTGATCACTGACATGCGTTAGATTCATGCACTTAGAGGGATAACTGCGTCCCGAACATCGCGGCGAGCTGCGCGTCCTCGAAGACTGCGGCGCGATGCGGTTTACTGGGAAGTTCGTCGGCGAGCGAGAACGTGCGGGGAACAGGCCCTTCAGCTAGCGCCACGGGCCTCTCGCTGGCGGCCTGCTCGCGCGTTCGCGCTGGGTCGCGCGTCCCGCATCCGCGCCATTGGCCAGCCTTCGCCGCACTGGTGGAAGGAGACGGCGCAACGTAGCCGCACTCCAGAACCGATAAAGGAGTAGGTATGGACCTTGTTCCGCCGTTCGATCAGATCATGCGCCCTTTGCTGGAGGTGCTTACGGACGGGCAACCTCATCAGCTACGCGCGCTGTCTCCGCAGGTAGGCGACCTCATGGGCCTCTCGCGAACCGCGCGTGAAGAATGCATGGCTTCTGGGGCCTTGCGCTTTCCGAACCGCTTGTACTGGGCAAAGCTCCACCTCAAGCAGGCGGGTGCAATCGCAGACGTAGATCGCGGCAAAATTCGAATAACGGAGCGCGGTCGAGAGCTTCTGCGTCGCTATCCACGCTCAATCTCGCAAGATGCTCTGATGGAATTCGAAGAATTCCGAGCCTTTGTCGAGCGATCCAAACCGCCGAAAGACAGGGGCAAGCGCAAAGAAGGAGCGCCACTCGATGCCGGCACGACGGAAAGGACGCCCCTTGAGGTAATTCAGAGTGCTTACCAAGAACTTCGTGAAGCGGTGGTTCAAGAGTTGCTCGAAGCGGTCCGCAAAGCACCACCAGCCTTCTTGGAGCGTCTTACCGTAACACTCATGATGCGCCTTGGTTACGGCGATGAGGAGAATGTTGGTCTCGTCACAGGCGGGCCCGGCGATGGCGGCATTGACGGAATTATTCCGCGTGATCGCTTGGGCTTGAGTAATATATATCTCCAGGCGAAACGCTACCAGGATGGATCTCCAATAGGGGCAGATGTGGTGCAGCGACTAGCCGGCAGTATGCAAGAGCGCGGCGCGCAGGAGGGGGTGCTGGTAACCACGAGTTCGTTCACGCCGGCGGCCAGGGAATCAGCGAGGCGGCTGAAGATCGCTTTAATCGACGGCCAGAGGCTCGCGGAAATGATGTTTGCCGAGAACGTGGGAACCTCGACGGAAGCTACCTTGAGCATCAAGCGCGTCGATCAAGGATTCTTTGAATTGGAATAGGCGCTGCCCCCCGAGAACAGCGCGATCGGGCCTGGTTCCTGCGCGAGGTCACCCCGAAGCTCGACGCGCTTGCGCTCGGGACGATCGCCCAGGCTACGGGGCTAAGTCTCGCAGCCTGCTCGCGCTTCCGAGCCGGGACCCGCGCGCCGTACCCGCGCCATTGGCCGGTCCTCGTCGCACTCGTCGAAGAGGGCAACTCAAAATAAAACGAGGCCCGGAGTAATCTATGAGATTGCGATTGCTCCCATTGTTCTGGGAAGCCTAGCCAGGGAAGCCTAGCCTGGGGGTGCTCCGGCTGCACCAGCGATTCTTGTTGAAAACGCCAGTCTCAATTCGGGAAACTGCTGACCATCGATCGCCACGCGCCATTCGTAGCGTTGGCCGGGTTCAAGCGGAAGCGGCGCTAAGTTAATCGCGATCGGCACGTTGAACTCGGTTCCAGCGGCAACACCCGGGGGGCGTCCTACCTGGAATTGCATCTCGATTTTGAAGGCTTGCAATCCCATTGGGGTGGGGACCATAAAGGGCTTCCCATCCGCGTTAAATAACTCGAATGATATCGTATGATTTTGGTTTGCTTCATCCCATGCCACTTGCACGATACCCGCGAGAGCACTTGGCGATGGTTGAGGTCCGATGACCGCCCAGCCTCCACCCATAAGGAATAGCTTGCCGCCTATCGCTTGAGCAGAGTCGGCGAGCATGAAAGTGAATTTCATACGACGAACTAGGCCGCGGTTCTGCTTACGATCGGTAGAGGATGATACAGCGTAGAAGTCCAGGATGTGTAGTCGGTCGCGCTTGATTCTGGAATGCTCACGAGGCCGGTATTGATCTCCTTCCAATAGAGTGGCCAAGACTCACAGAGGATGGTGAACTTTATTTCTATATCAGCGTCTCGATAGGCCTGCGCAAATTCAGGGTCACGCATCGCCTCCCGTTTACGTTGCTCAAATCTGCTCATCTCAGCGCTCCTCTTCCTCAGGTTGTTCCGGGCTTACCCGGTGATGGTTTACATAGTCTTGCAAATAACGATCGGCCAAACGATAGACTGCCGGAGGTCGTTTCAATTTGCGGGGAAACGTTCACGGCAGCGTAATCGCGTGGTTGTAGTATCTCATGCCGCGCGTCCTGGCGCAACTGGTGTCGTAGCCGGTCTGGCATGATTCTCATACCGCCGAA
>JAKAPQ010000064.1 GCA_021806945.1 bacterium
CTCGCGAATCAGCGGTCCCCTATGCCCTAATCACGGAGAGGTGGTCGAGTGGTTGAAGGCACCCGCCTCGAAAGCGGGCAGACGTGATGAGCGTCTCGAGAGTTCGAATCTCTCCCTCTCCGCCACGAATGTAGCGCGCGCGGGTGTCGGCTCGGCCGATATCACGAGGTGCGGTCGAGGCGCACGAGGCGAGCGCGCGTCAAACCCGTACAGCCGACGGGATAGAACGCGTGCAGCACGGTCGCGCCGGCGCGGAAGACGAACGGCCGATAGAGGTGAACGTGCGTGCAGGCCCGGCGCAGGAGCGCGAGCATATCCGGCCGCGCGCTCATCGGCACGACGTCGATGTAGACCGAATCGCGCTCGTGCAGGTCGATCGGCCAGTAGCGCGTTTGGCCGCCTTCCGTATTGTAGCCGATTACGCTTGGAGCGTAACCGCCGTAGAAATCGAGGATACTGGAAAGGCCGTACCCGTCGGTCAGCACGAGCGTTTGCGGAGGAAAGCGCTGGTGCAGGGCACGCGCCAGTCCGACATAGGCGTAAGGTTCGAGCGCACTCTGGAGGCGGATGTTCGGTGCGATCCCGGTTGCGATGTTCGCGATCGCGGCGACCGGTAAGGAGACGAGTATCAGCGCGGCACACGAGAGGAGCGCGCTCGGAACGACCGCGAGCGCGAGACCGCGCGACGACCGCCCGGCCCGTAGGGCAGTTGCGACGATCCCCGCCAGAAGCAGCGAAAGCGCGGGCGCTGCGGCCCAGTAGACCTCGACGGGCTCGATTACGGCGAGTGCGAGCAGAAGGACGAGCAGCGGTAACGACGTCGCGAGCACAAGCGCGAGCCACGGCCGATCGCCGCCGCGAGGGCGAAAGAGTCCGGCCATCAGCGGCGTGGCGGTAAACCAGCAGACAGCGGCGACGAAGCCCAGATAGAGGAGCGGGTGCAGTGGCTCGGCGATGCCCACGTGATGGCGGCCGACCAGCGCGAAGACGAACGTCGCCGCATCGTGCATCGCATTCCAGCCCAGGAACGGCGACCAGAACGCCAGTGCGATTGCGTAGGCGACGAGCGGCCGGTCCACGCGAATGCGCCCCTGCCGGACCGCCTGCCACGAGAGGATCGCAACGCCGGCGAGGAGCGCCGTCGCCATGATGCGTGAGAGGAGCGCCACGGCAAAGGCAACGCCGAGGGCTATCCACCAGCGGCGCCCCGTCGACGCGAGCGCGCGCTGGGCGCAGGCTAGCGCGCAGATCCACGCGGCGAGATAGACGGCGTCCGGGGTGGCGAACCCGAAGGTCAGCTGGGCGATGGGCACGGCATTCACCGCGAAGGCGGCCCAGGCGCCGGCGACGCGGTTCCCGGTGGCAACGCGCACGAAGTCGAAGGCGCCTAGGGCCGCGAGTGCCCCGGCCAGCAGCGAGCCGGCCCTCACCGCAAGCGGGATGCGGCCGAGCCAGCCGGCGGCGGCGATCGCCCAGGCCACCATCGGCGGGTGATCGACGTACCCGAAGGCCAGGCGGCGGCTCCACTCCCAGTAGTAGGCCTCGTCGCCGGTCAAAGGCATCCTCGCCGCGGCGACGGTGCGCAACAGCAGGACGACGAGCGTACCGGCGAGCGGTATGAGGATCTGCGCCGCGCTAACGCGGTGGGGGCTGCCAACGGCGTTTATCGTCATGGTGTAGCTGCGAGCCTTGGGTCGGGCGGAGCCTTCGGGAATGAAAACTCGTCGTAGGTCACGTCGGCTACGACCCGAAACGCGAGGAGGCCGACGCGTTCTTGCGCCGTGAACGTTCCATGAGCGATCACCCAATATCCGTCGATCGAGCGAAAATCGAAGGCGATGGTTTCGTCGTTTGCGACCGTCGTCATCACGATGCGCGAGGGCAGGCGCGTCACCGGGTCTTCGACGACGTCGCTCGGATAGAAGCCGTTGCCGACGCGCGGCGTCGGCGCGACCAGCAGATGGAGGGCGCCGGCCGTGGAGTCGGGCGCGTATTGCGGGTCCCAGTAACTATTGTACGGCACGACGGCGTTGACGCTCGGATCCGGCGGGGGAAGGTTCAGCACGATGGGGCTGCCGCGCGAGAGCGTGATGTCGACGCTCTTCAGATTGGCGTAGTAGCTGAACTCGAATGACGAAAAAGGGTCGAAATACGGGATGATCGGGAAGGCTTCGCCCGTCCGCACCGCGCCGCGCGGCAGGTCTTGCATGACGGCGTAATCGTCGGCGACGCGTACCTCGACGTACCGGTCGATCTCTTGCGAGCGGCCGAGTGCGGGTGCGCTGACGTGCGTGCGCTCGCGGTAGGCGATGTAGGCGGGTGCGTTGCCGGCGTAAGCGGCGGCCGTGCGATTGACGAGCAGGGCCATGGCCAGGTCGGGCGAGATCATTGGCGGGGCCTTCGTCAAAAGGGTCGCGCGTACCGCCGAACAAAGACGCCGGTATGAACGCTATTGTGCCTTCCGAAGAAGTTGCGGCGCGCGTCGTGGAGTTACGCCGGGCGATTCACCGTCATCCCGAGCTTGGGCTCGAAGAGTTCGAGACGCAGGCGCTGATCGAGCGCGAGCTCGGTACGCTTGGTATCGAGCACCGAAGAATCGCCGGCACCGGCGTAATTGGTGCGATCCGCGGAGCGAAGCCCGGCCGCGTGGTGGCACTTCGCGCAGATATGGATGCGCTGCCGATCGGCGAACGTTCCGGCGAGCCCTTCGCTTCGGAGGTTGCAGGGAAGATGCACGCCTGCGGGCACGACGCGCACACCGCGATGCTCCTCGGTGCCGCGCGCGTGCTGCAAAGCATGCGCGCGGATCTCGCCGGGACCGTCGTGCTGCTCTTCCAGCCCGCCGAAGAAGGTCCCGGCGGCGCCGAGCGCATGATTGCCGAGGGCGCGCTTGACGAGCCGCCGGTCGCAGCGGTTGCGATGCTGCATGTGGATCCGCGCCTGCCGACCGGCTCGATCGGTATCACACCGGGCCCCGTCAACGCCTCGGCGGACGAGTTTGCGGTCGAGATCGAAGGCCGCGGAGGCCACGGAGCCTATCCGCACACCGCGGCCGATGCGATTCCGGCGGCCGCAGCGGCGATCCTCGCGTTGCAAAATATCGCGGCACGCGAGACCGATCCGCTCGCGAGCGTCGTCGTAACGGTCGGGACGATCGCGGGCGGATACCGAAATAACGTCATCGCCGACCGCGTCAAGATGACGGGGACGTTTCGCGCGCACGATCCGGAGATTCGGGCGGGTCTCGAGCCCCGCGCGCGACGGATTCTCGACGGCGTGGCTGCGGCCTACGGCGTTCGCGCCTCCCTCGACGTCACGTACGGCTATCCGCCGGTCGTCAACGATTTCACCCTGGCCGAGAATTTCGCGCGATACATGAAAGCGCGGGGAACCTTGCACGTCGAGGAGCCGGCGCCGACGATGGGGGCCGAAGATTTCGCCTACTTTGCCCAGCGCGTTCCAGGCGTCCAGGTGCGTCTGGGCATCCGCAGCGAGAAGGTGGGCTCGGTGCATTCGGGTCACTCGCCGCTCTTTCGCGTCGACGAAGAGGCCCTGCCGGCCGGCGTGGAGACGCTCGTCGCCTTCGCAGTCGGCGTAGGGTCCGGGCAGGTCGCCCTGATCGAGCGGCCTTCTCCATAGGTTGTGGTAGGGTGGCCAAGAGGCACACTATATGGGGTCGTTGAAATCCGCCGGATGGCGCTCGTGATCTCGCCGTCCGCAAAACTCGGTGTCCGCTCCGTTACGGGTTGGCTGGACGTTGGGACGAGCGCCGAGGCGGCGTTCTCGCTGCTTGCCACGCCTGAAAAGTGGCCGGTCTGGCTGGCCTTCGTGCGCAGCGCCGAGCGTGTCAAGCCCGGCGAACCGCTCGCAGTCGGCAGCGAGGTCGTCGTGCGCTCGACGATCCCGGGAGAGCCCGAGCAGACCTACGAGGTCGACCGTTTCATCCGGGATTTCCACCTCTCGCTGGTCGGCGCGTATTCGGTGCGGCGGCGCATCGACGTTCGCGTGGAGCGTAAGATCTCGCGGGCCGATGCCACGGGCTCCTCGCGCTCGAAGATACACCTCCGCATCGACTACCCCGCCTATGGCGGCCGCCTCGGCGTGCTGTACGACCGGCTCCGTTACGGCCGGAAGCTGGCCAATGCGCTGGAAGAGTCACTGGCCGCCTTTCGTGGGCTGGTCGAGTTCGAAAACCGTGGAGATCCCGCCCTCGCCGACTTTTAGCAGTCGTTGACGGCGACTGCTAGGATTGGGTATACTTTTGTTTATGCCGCTCTACGATTACCAATGCTCTGCGTGCAAGCGAATCACCGAAGTGCGCCACGGGTTCGAAGAGACGCACTCCGAGTCGTGTACGGCTTGCGGTGGCCCGCTCGTTCGCGTCTTTAACCCAGCGCCGATTCTGTTCAGAGGCTCCGGCTTTTACGTCAACGATTCGCGTCCCGCCTCGAAGCCGCCCAGCGAGAAGGCGCCGGTCAAGGAATCGGCCGCCTGAGCGAGCTGATCGCGCATCCGGTCCGGATAGCGCTCGTCCTCTGCGGGTTGGGTTTACTTTTTGCGATCTACGGCCTGACTCGTGCTGTGATCGCGGCCTGGCGCATGCGCGCTCGGCTCGATCTTCTGCGCAGCAATCAGGTTTTTGACGGACTGCAGGCACTGGGCAGGCAGGGCGGCCGGTTCGCACCGTTGCCTGCGCGCCTGCAGGATGCGATTGCAGCCGTGGGGCTGGCTTTGGCATCGATTCGCGATTCCTGGAGCGAGCTGCCGCTGGGGGCCGTGGCGGCGGCTTTCGGCACGGCGAGCCGCGCGCTGCGGCTCATCGTAAACACCTTGCGCTAACTCACCGTCTTACCGCATCGTTCGCCGCTCGTCGGTCAGGCGTGCTTTTCCGGCGGCGCCCACGACCAAGGTGCTGGTGGAGCTGCGGGCGCCACGCCGACCGGCACCTTGGCCGTGGGCTCTGCAGCTGCAGGCTGCGACCGAGGGCTGAACGCCGGCTTCGGGAGCTCGCCGAGCGCCGCGCCCTGCAGCACGAAGCGCGCAGGCGGCAAGAGTTGGAGGTCGGAGCCCCCGGCTATCCGGCGCAGTTCGAGGAGATAATCGCGCGGCGTCTCTTCGGCCGCCATCGTGTCTAAAAGGAGATCGATCGTGTCGGTGAGGTACTCGCGCGGCGGCATCTTCGCAAAGGCGAAGACGTGCTGCGATACCTCCGCCTTGACCGCCTGCAGGAGCTTTTTCCAGTACTCGATCGGCTGGTAATATTCGAACTGTCCGAACTCGCGCTTGGCCTGCGAATAGAGCAGCGCGATGCGTTCTCCCAGCGGATCGGAGGGCGGTGCCGGTTCGATGACGGCGATGCGGCGTGCCACGCGCCCGAGCTCGGAGACGACCTGCGCGTGGAAGAAGGGGTCGATCTCGTGCAGGTAGTGCGCCGCGATCGCCAGATCGAAGGCGTTCTCCTGGGCTGGGATAACCGACGTGCTGCCGCGCAGCAAGCGAGCCGGAAGCGATGCGAAGCGGCGAATCACTTCGTCGCGATGCTCTATCACGGTAACGCTCGCGCCGGCTTCGATGGCGCGCGCCACCAACTGCCCGGAGCCGCCGTAACCGCAGACGAGCACGTTCGAGCCCACCGTTACGCTCAACGCCTCCCAGGTGAGCGTCTCCAAGTAGCGCGCCTCGGATGCAAACTCGTCGGGAGAGTAGCGCTGCTCGTGCGTCATGCCTGCGCCCGCTGCAGCTGCGTGAGAAACGAAGGGAAGCTGACATCGATGCTCTCCGCCGCGTCGATCGCGAGCGGACCGGAACCGGCGGCAAGCGCGGCGACCGACATCGCCGTGCGATGATCGTCGCGCGTCTCGACGAGGGCTGCTTCGACGGGGTGTGGATTGCCGCCCGCGATCGCTATGCCGTCGGGCATCTCCGTCACGGCGACCGTAACGGCCGCTAACATGCGTTCGATCGCAGCGATGCGGTCCGACTCTTTGGTACGCAGGTCGCGTATCCCGGCGATCGAGGTGGTGCCGCGGGCAAATGCTGCCGCCACCGCGAGGGCGGGTATCTCGTCGATCGCGCGCAGTGCGAGTTCCCGGCCAACGGAGATTGCCTGCAGCGGCGCATAGGTTACCGCGATGTCGGCGATGGGCTCGCCGCAGCGTTCGCGCGCGTTGAGGAGGCGTACGTCGGCTCCCATCGCGAGCAGCGCGTCGAGCAGCCCCGTGCGCGAGGGGTTTACGCCGACGTTTTCCACGACGATCGAGCTTCCGGGTGAGATGGTCGCGGCGACGATGAAAAACGCGGCCGCCGAGAAATCACCGGCTACCTCGATATCGGGGTAGCCGATCAATCCGCCGCGAAGCTCGACGGAGCGGCTATCGAATTCGATATCCGCGCCGAAATAGCGCAGGAGCCGCTCGGTGTGGTCGCGCGAACCTGCGTCGCCGGTTACGGCGATGGGCACACCGCCGTAGAGACCGCAGAAGAGCAGCGCGGACTTCACCTGTGCGGAAGGCGAGAGCAGAATGAACCGGCGCGTCTGCGGCGCGGCGGTCCCCTGCAAGAGTGCGGGCAGCTTGCCTTCCTCGGTCTCGATGCGTGCGCCGAAGGCGCGCAGTTGGGCCGCAACCGGCTCCATCGGCCGACCCCGCAGCGATGCGTCGCCGTCGAGACGCGCGGTCAGGCCGGCTCCGGCACAGACGCCCATCAGCATGCGTGCGGTCGACCCGGAGTTCATGCAGTCGAGATCGCGTGCCGGATCGTGCAACGGCGCGCCCGTAACGACCACGGCGCCGTCGGCGTCGTCGATCCCGGCGCCGAGCGCACGGAGCGCGCCGATGGTGGCACGGACGTCTCGTCCCGGATTGAGATTGGCAATGCGGACGGGTTGCCGCCCCGAGGCTGCGACGACCAGCGCGCGATGCGAGATCGATTTGTCGCCGGGAACGGCGATGCGGCCGCGCAGCGGTCCGGATCGAAAGGAGAGAGCGTGTTTGAACATCTGTTCGCGGGTGCGTTACGCGCGCGGGTCGGCGGAACCTCGGCGCCGCGGGCTCGAATGCGCCCGGCGATCGCGTGTTAGGTGGTAGGGAAGGTGGGAATCGAACCCACATGGGGTGTGCCCGGCCGCTTTTGAGGCGGCTGCGTCTACCGTTCCGCCACTTCCCCCCGCGTAGAGCACTACCGCCGATTCGCGTCCGTCGCCGCACGTCCTTGCGGCGGAGGGACCGATGCGGAAAACGCGGCCAAGAGCGCGCGCGCCGCCGCGGGCGTAGCCGCGCCGCGGACCGCGAATACGGTGCGGCGCGTACCGCCGCGCGCGTAGGTCAGCGAGAGCAAGAGGTTCCCCCGTTCCGGGGTAAGCGCTCGTGCGAGGACATCGCCGGCCGGCCACGCTACGAGAACGACGCGGTGAAGGCTGGGGCGGTACAACGCGCAGCCGTTGGGTAACTCGAGCGCGAGCGTCTGCGCGCCGCTCGCGAACGACGTACGCACGACCGGCCGCTGCGCCGCCGGTACGTCCTGTCCGTGGAAGCGCACGCGTTCGTCAACGGTGAAGCCGGGCCGGTTCGGCAACATGGTGATTACCCGCTCGAAAAGCGCGCCGCCGGGCGGCGCATCGGGCGCATCGTATGAAAAGCGGACCGAGGCGCGCGAACCGGAGCTCGTAACGTGTGGCGCGTATGGGCGGTTGAAGAAGCCCGCCGGCATCGGGTGGGTGTAACGCGCGATGTAGTCGCGCGGCGAGGGCGGCAACGGCATCGATACGTCGTCGCGAAGACCGCCGACGGTCGAAAAGAGATTCGTGCGCGTCGCTTTATCCTCGAAGACGAAGCTGCGCGCGCCGGCGTCGGGGGAGACGATCAGGCGCACGCGATCGTTTTCGAGGACGGCAACGGGTTCGCCGTCGGCAAATGCATCGGTCATATACGCGATGGCCCGGCCGCGTGGGACGGGGCGCAGGTGCGCGCCGGTCACGTACGCGCCATCGCGCAAAGGGATCGCCCCGGCCGGGAGGGCGCTCGAGACGCGCGCAGGTTCGGGTTGGCGCTGCGGCAGCGATGGCGGGAGACCGATCGGCAGCAGCAGCGCGCCGCGTGCGGGCACGGTCGTGGGCGGCACGAAGATCGTACGCGTCCCCAGCATAAGCCGGGTTCCCGGCGTGCGCACCGGCGCGGCAGTGTAATTCACGATGTCGAGGAACCCGAAACGCCCGTCGTCGGCGGCTAAGAACGTCGCGTCGCGCACGCCGCCGGCGGCTGGGTTCACGAGCGCTCGCGCCGCGCCGGCCGAATGCACGATCCGGCCGCCCGCCCGCCGAAACGCCGCGAGCTTTCGCTCGGCGCTGCGGGTATAGCGAAGCGGCAGGCCCGTTCGCGGCACGATCAGCACGCGGTTGCGGAGCAAGTCGCGCACCGAGTCGTAGCGCAGATCGACGAGGCGGCAGGCGAGCGCCTGCGTACGGCACCCCCGCTGGACGGCGATGGTGGCGGCGGCGATCTGCCCGATCCGGGCGTTACTCAGCATCGGCGCGTGGTACGCGCTCGTCAGGTAGGCAACTGCGGCGTCGGTAACGGGATGCGTGCGCGCGAGGAGCGGCCCGTAGGCGCGCAGCAGCTCGCCGAAACGCCTAGTAGGTGCCCATCGAGCCTGGCGCGTCAACTCGAGCGAGAGCGCGGCATCCCAGCCATAGAACACATTGGCCCACGGCGCCTCCCAACCGGCCGGATCGAGCGTATCCTGGACCGGAAAGTTCACGACGCCGTGCATGCCCATCTGCAGGAGCGTATGCAGCGCGAGGCTCGTGTTGGTCGGGTCGGCGCTGCGCGGGTAGGCGGCGCCGGCGCCTTGCAGCCAGCCGGCCTGAAACTCGCTGATCATGATGGGAAGGCGTGCTTGCGTCTGCAGCAGCCCGGTCGAAAATTCGAGCTGAGCGCGGTCGTGCTCGCCGATGCTGTAGGCGTCGCTTTGATACCAATTGCCCCAGGCCCATACGGGAGCGGAGGCGGTGACTTTCATCTGATACGTATTGATGAACAATGGCAGCCGATCTCCGACGACGCTCTGCACGACGGACTTCAGGTAGCGCACGTACGCCTGCCAATGCGGCGCGGGCCACGTCTGATTGTCGATGTAGGCGCCCTGATCGTCGTCGAGCGCTATGGCGATCACGTCGCGGCGCCAGGGCGCGGCCGCTCGAAGTACCGCTCGCAGCCACTGCGCAGCGTAGCGCATGTGCGTGGCGTTGTGCATCCATTCGGCGGCGGCATCGTCGGCGTGCGCGTTCTGCAGCGTGGCCGTGGCCGGGTAGCGCCCTTGCAGTACGTCGTGTAGCGGCATGTTGTAGGCGGGGCGCTCGAGCAGCCACGCCGGATAACCGCCGTTACGCCACTCGTTGCGAATGACGGGACCGGGCCGGAGGATTACTTTGAAACCCATGGCGTCGATCAGTTTCAGCAAGCCGACCAGATCGCGGCGCGGATTGGTACGCCCGGTGAAGTCGAAGACTTGGCGCGGCGTTCCTCGCGCCGGCGGCGGGGCCTGCGAAGCGTGCCAGTTCCACATGACGTAGAGATCGATCGTGTTGATACCGAGCTCGCGATAGGCTTGCAGCGACGCACGCCACCGCGAACGCGGAATGCGTTCGTAAAAGAATGCCGCAGCGTAGACGAAGAACGGTTTATGGTGGACGGCAAAGACCGGGTACCCATGTTCGCGCACGACGGCGCTCGCGTGCCAAGCGGCGTCGGCGGGGCGAACGCCGTACGCGCCCAGTGCGAGCAGCAGCGCGGCAGCCGTGCGGGCGACGAATGGCCAGCTGCGTTGCGCGCGGGCGGTCGTGAGATAGGCGGCGATGCCCACGCCTAGCCAGCCGATGCCCAAAGCGATCGGCAGCGCGCCCGCATAGGCGAAGGCCAGCAACCAGCCGACGAGCGCGACCAGCGCCGGAAGAGGGAAAAGCCACATGCGAAACGGCGCCCGCGTGCCGCGTAGCCGCAATGCGAAGAGCGCCGCTATCTGGGCGACGTTCTGAATCAATACGCTTCCGGTGGTGAGAATGGCGATGACTTGCTCGAGCGAGAAGAAGCACGCGCAGAGCGAGATGGCGCCGATGGCGAGCAGCGATACGTGCGGGAATTGCTTTTCGGGATGGAGTCGCGCGAAGATCGGGAGAAACGCGCCGTCGCGTGCGGCTGCGTAGGGGATTCGCGAAAAGCCGAGCAGATTGCCGAAGAGCGAAGCGAATGCCGTAACGAGGATCAGGATCGTGACCGCGCCGGCGGCCCAGACGCCCCACGTACGCTGCACGACCGCGGCGGCGACGTATTGCGCGCTCGGCGGCGGCGCGGCGCCGTTTCGCCCAACGAGTTCTTGCCAGGGCACGATTCCTAGCACGCCCACTTGCAGTGCGATATAGAGGGTGGCTACGATCAGAATCGATAGGATCGTGGCCAACGGTATCGTACGAGACGGCGCGCGCACTTCGTCCCCCAACGTGGCCGCGGCGGAGTACCCGACGTAGTCGTAGAGCGTGATGTAGAGCGCGCCGCCGAGACCCGCGAGGAAGCCCCAGCCGAACGTAACCGGCGCCGCGAGCGTAAGGGCGCGATGGAGGTTGGCGTGCGGCAGCGAAGCCGCGATCACGAGCAAGAGCGTGAGGATCGCGGCGACCGCAAGCGCGACGCTCAACGATGCCACGGCATCGATCCGCCGGTAGAGCAGCGCGATCGCCAACAGCCCGATGCCGACCGCGGCGGCAACGTGCAGCGTCGGCGAAGCGGCGAGCGCCGGAAAGAAGTAACCGGCATAATTCGCGAAACCGATATAGCCGCTCGCCAAGAGAAAGGGCGCGTAGAGCAGGAACTGCCAGTTGAACAGGAAGGCGAGCAGACGCCCCCACGTCGCGTTCCCGAAGACCTCGCGCAGATAGACGTACGTACCGCCGGAGCCGGGATAGCGCGATCCCAGTTCGGCCCAGACCAGACCGTCGCACAGCGCGACTACCGCGCCGGCGATCCATCCGACGAGCGCAAGCGGCCCGGCGAGCTGCGCGAGTACGAGCGGTATGGTAATCAGCGGGCCGATGCCGATCATCGCGATCACGTTGACGGCAACGGCCCCGCGCGTTCCGATACCGCGTATCATGGCCGGCATCTTCGGTGCAGTCTACGGCGGCCCTGGCGGCGAAACACGCAGGTGGC
>JAKAPQ010000065.1 GCA_021806945.1 bacterium
AAGAAGATGCGAATATCGTCGAACATCTCGGGCTGATCGTAGCCGACGCGGTGACGGCGAATGAGTTCGAGGATCGCGAGAAACGTTACGATGATCTGCTCGCGGAGCATGCCCAACTCGTTGCACAGCGTCGAGAAGCGGACCTCGCCGCTCTCTCGCACGCGGCGCATGATGTAGTCCATCGAGGCCATCAGCGAGATGCGCTCGCGGGCTACGGTGCGCTTCTCGGGGCGGGCCGACTGCAGCATCGTGAGAAAGGCTCGCGTCAAGCGCTCCGGATCGATGCGGTAGCGCTGTTGCAAGGCGCTTGCCGGATCGCCCGATTCGCGATAATAGAAGGATGCCGCCTCGAGCTGCCTTGCGCGCAGATCTTGCCCGATCTCGCGGTACTTTGAATACGCGATCAGGCGTTGCCGCAAGCGTTCTTCGACCTGTTCGGGCGTCTCGGCATCGTCGTCGACGAACTCGCTCGGGATCGGCGGGAGCAGAGCCTTGGACTTCAGGAAGACGAGCGTGGCTGCCATCACCAAGTACTCGGCGGCAACCTCGACGTCGAGCGCTTCCATCATGGATATATAGGCGAGGAATTGTTCGGCAACGCTAGCCAGCGGCACGGTTGCGATGTCGAGCTGCCGCTCCTTCACCAGGTGCAGCAACAGGTCGAGCGGACCGTCGAAAACCTCGAGTGAAACACGGCATGCGGCTTCGGCCGGCGGATGCGCCAGGTCTTCGGCTATCAAGACGTGCTCTGTTCCGCCGTCCTCGCGAACTCCGGCACGTCGCCGAAGGCCATCGGGTTAGCCTGCAGGTAGTCGAGCCCGAGATCTACCAGGCGCTTTTCGTTGACGTATTTGAGGGACTTCCTAGCGGCCGCTACGTCGAACCACTGGGCTTCGTCAACCTCGTGGTCGTGGTTGGCCGTGTCGCCCGAAAGATACCGCATCAGGTAGAACGTCACGGATTTCTTGTGCTTCGCGCGGTTGAAGTAGAACCAGTACGAGATCTCGTTGAGCTTGGTGACGATCTCACCCCAGCACCCCGTCTCCTCGCGTACCTCGCGCAGCGCCGCCTGCTCGTGCGACTCGCGCGCCTCGACATGCCCTTTGGGCAGCGTCCAGATGCGCGGCGTGCCCCGGCCGATCAACAGTGCGTCGTAGCTCGACTCCCGCCGACGCAGCACGAGTCCACCAGACGAAAATTCATACTTAACACGCATCGTAAACGCCCCTGAAGGACCGCAAAGGCGCCCCGGCGGCGCCTCCTGATTACCTCAATTATAGCGCCCGCCACCAAGAAGAGCCTGCTGAAAGGAGGGTCCTTTTTCAGGGCACGCCTGCTATGGGCTCGCTCCTACGGCGCTCGGGCAGGGCAGCGTGCGCGACTCGCCGGCGCGCCCGGCGGAAAAGGTGACGACGGCGGTGCCGGGCGACGGAACGGGGCAGGGGGGCTCGCTAGCCAGGAAGGAGCCCGGGGCGTACGAACCGCTCGCGGCGGTCGCGTATCCGGCGCTCGAAAAAAAGATCGCAAAGGGCGGGCGGCCGACATTCTTCGCGCGGACCTCGGCTCGCAGGCGGACCGGCGCAAGACTCGTCGGCCCCATCGCCCCACCGTTCGGGCGCCCGGAGTAGAGCCTCGCGGTCGTCCCCGCACCGCCGCCTCCGGAGACGAAGGCCAGCGTCGCGCCGTTCCCGCTGGAGGCCGCGACCGCGCGCGCCGCGGCGACCAGCGCGTCGAAGCGGGTGGCATCGGAGCGCACCGCAAACGGGCGCGAGCCAAGCGCCATCGCCCCGACGGCCAGCAGGAAGGCGGCGAGGATGCCGGTTGCCACCGCCACCTCCACGAGCGTATAACCGCGAGAGTCCTGCACGTCGAGAGTAGTGCCCCGCAGCGGCGCCGCCGCGGACTAGCTGGGATGAGAAGGCCGGCCTCCAAGACGGAGTGTTGCTGCTAAGCAGAACCTCTGACGCACTCGAAGTGCACTGAAAGGAGACCGACCTCCATGGACAAGCATACCAGGAACTCAGCCCAGCGTAAGATGCAGGTCTCTACTGCGGGGCGACGCCGCGCTCCGGGGCAGCCTGTCCCGTACCTGACAGGCACGGGGAAGGTAGGCGGCTCGTTGGCCATCGGCTTGCGCGTTGAGACGCTTTCCTGCGATGCTGAGCCGGTTCTCAAGAAAGTTCTTAAGAACAGCCCTCGCGGTACAAACCTTATCCTGCCGGGTGTAGCTGATGCGATCGGCCGGCCAATCCACAGCGACCGCAAACAGGTTGGCTAGGCGATCGGCGTCGTGCCTGAGGTCTGAGGCGCGGTCGTCTGCATAGGCGGCAGCGGGTTCCCCGACCCGGTGCCCCCCAGCGTTGGACGCTTATTCGTTCGCCTTGCTCGCGAAATAGAAGCCCAGCACCGTGCCGAGTAAAGCAAAGATCGCCGCATCGAATAGCCCGAACGCATCGAGCGTCGCCTGCAGCGACGCGCATCGGTGTGTCCAGGCGTAGGCGAGTTCGACGATGATGAAGACGCCGACGGCAACGAAGATTCCTCGCGCAAGATAGAATCGCACGTCCGACGGGTGGTGCCGAGGTTGTTGCACATCTGCAAACGCGTCGAGAATAGGACGTTCGTTCATACGATGAGGAGTTGCTTATCGCCCGTTTTCGGGTCTTCGATAATTACGCGCTTCCCTTCGTCGCGTGCCGCGCGCACGAGCTCATTATAGGTATCAAGAGCGCGACGGACGACTTCCGTCTTGGGGCGTTCAAGCTGCGTAGCCAAGCGGTCGAGCGCGTCGCTGGACTTGGGGCCGAATTCGATAGTGAACTTACTCATGGTGGTAATATACCATCGATTCTCCACCAGGACAACTGGCCCAAGCTGTAGCGGCGCCGCCACCGAGCCGTGATCTCCCCCACGACGAAGGCCAGCGGTCGTGCCGAAGAATAGTATAGACTCGCGGATCGTCTGCATCTCCGACACCCACGACTTGCACCGCCTGGCCGGCGACAATTACCCTGGCCGAGCGGTCAGGATAGTTGTCGCCGCGCAATGCCTGGGAGCTGCCAGGAGGATGGAAATGGTAGACAAGAATGTCGCGCTCGTGACGCTCGCGCTATCAGATTTGCTGGCTATAGCTGGGATCGTGTATACACCGCGGCTCGCGTCTTGGTTCTCGATCTACGTAAAAAAGATGCGTAGCCTGCCCAAGAGATCACCCCTGTACTATCTCCCATCGAGCAACGTGACAGAATCGCACTACCGGCGCATCTACTACTTCACGTTTGGGATTTGGGCAATCTGTCTCACGTATATATTAACCTGGCCGTTAGTCTGATTACTCATGACGCGTACGCAGTCGTTGGCGCGTTGAAGAATGCGCGTACCGTGTTGGGGCGCCGCTGCAGCGCGAAAAGCGTTGACGTTACGATCTGTACGAGCTGCTCGTGGCTTTCGACGGCCCGCCGACCGACGGAGTGCGTCTTGACGTGGCGCCAGACCAATTCATCCGGATTGAGGTCCGGTGCATATGGCGGCAAGCAGAACAGGCGCAGTTTCCCTTTTGTTGACTCGACGAACTCGCGCGTTCGTTTGGCACGGTGCGTCGGATGCCCATCGACAATCAAGAAGATCGGTCGCTTGACACCCTTGATTAACCGCTTGCAAAACTCGAGGAACACATCGGTCGTTAGGCGCGCACGCGTCACCATAAATCGCATGAGGCCGCGAGAGGCTACCGCCGAAAGCATATTGCAACTTACGCGTTGGCCGGTTCGCTCGATGATCGGTGTTTGGCCCTTCGACGCCCAGGTCGTTCCCGCATGATAGTCAGAGCGCACACCGGACTCATCCTCGAAAAAGATGGTGGCGTGGACCTTCCGCGCCAACTCTCTGATTTTCGGGTACGCGGTCTTTACCCAAAGGCGCACGGCAACGGGGTCCCTCTCCATCGCTCGCGCCATCGGCTTTTGCGGTGTCAGCCCAAGTTTACGCAAGATGCGCGTAATGGAACTCAGGCCGAGCGTGATGCCCCAGCGTCGCTTGATGAGCGCCCTGACGATCTCACGCGTCCAGAGCGCAAAAGGGAATTGCAACTGCGAGGGGTTCTTCGTCGTGATGGTCTTGAGCAACCACTCCAACTGGCGTGTGGTGAGCTTGGACGTAGCCCCGGGAGCAACCGTCCGATGCAGCGCCTCCCATCCACCCTTACGGTAGGCGGCAACCCACTTCGAGACGACCTCGCGAGCAACGCCGATTGCGGACGCGACATCTGCGTGGCGCTCACCGGCGAGTACGCGCTCTACCGATCGAATGCGAAGCGCTTCAAGTGCCGTGCGGTCGAGCGAGCGAAGGTCCGTACGCATGATATACACAGTATACCATACTTTCGTAATCTAATCAATGGCCTGATTAATAACAATCAAATCCGATGGATATCATATGTTCACGTTGAAGGGCAGCGTGAATGGGGTTAGCGGTGACTACCAAATTGGCGGGTATGTCAAGAATGGAACACCGGTAGTAGATCACCATTTCTTCGAACCGGAGGATACGCATGCCTACTGATATGACCATCACTCAGTCACTAGAGTTCCAGCACAACTACAGCGTTGAGCTCGCCGACGAACTTCCTGGAAATGGGCAGAATACGTTCTGGTTTAGACGGACAGGAGCGCTGGGTTCGGACGGGTTGCTACTGAGGATCAGCACGGGTGAATTGGACTGGACGGGGATCTTTGCGCGTGCAGATGGCCAGCTGACAGGTTATTGGTCGCTACCCTCACCGTCGCACCTACTCGTTTGCTGCAAGGGGGCTGGGTACGTCGTTAATGCGAGTGATCCGAAAGACTGGAAGCCGGCCGTTTTTGTCCACCTCACTCAGGCCCTCAGCTCCGTCCCGGACAACATTGTCGTCGTCGCAGATTTCTGTTACGTTGCCGCGTATGGTCCTAACGGTCTGCGTTGGAAAACGGATCGGCTGTCTTTAGACGGCGTCAGAATAAACGGTATCGACAAGGGAATCGTTCGCGTCTCCGCATACACGCCGCAGGGCGACAGGTGGAACGCCGTTGCTATATCCGCGGCCGACGGTAGTCCCGTTTTCGCGGGATAGTAGTGGCTCCAGCGGACGGTCAGCGCGAAGGACTGGGGACCAACCGTGTCACTCGGGCTCAGCTATGTCTGGGGCGAGAGAGGTGGCGCCGGGTTTTTGGACACGAAATCGGCACCCGTTATGTGATGGCTCCGCGGTGTTCGCTGCTCTTGGCAGCGTTTAGCTCGATGCTGGATTTCTGCGCTACGCGCAGGTTGGCCGTGCTCAACGCGATCTCCGATCGCGTCCCCGCTGGCCCGTAGGGACCACCGGTTCGTTGGTTGTGATTGGACGACCTATGAGTCATCCAATTGCCGGAAATCGCGTTGTAGGGCTTCCCTGCGCCTCGTTTTTGGCCCCGAAGGGTGCAATCCCAGTCGGCGCGGCTCATGCGGCGTCTTCTGTGATCATCGGCTCATTGAAGTATACCGCGTCGGGCGTGCGGCCGTCGAGCGACGAATGCGGTCGTTGTTGGTTGTAGAACGTGATGGAGCGCCCGATGAAGTGCTTGGCTTCGGGCGCCGACTCGTAGGCGCGCAGATACACCTCTTCGTATTTGACCGATCTCCAGAAGCGCTCGACGAAGACGTTGTCGCGCCAGGCGCCTTTGCCGTCCATGCTGATGGCGATGCCGCGATCCTTGAGCATGCCAACGAAGTCCTGGTCGGTGAATTGGCAACCTTGGTCGGTGTTGAATATCTCGGGACAGCCGTACTTCGCCATTGCTTCCTCGACGGCATCGATGCAAAAGTCCGTCGTGAGGCTGTTGGAGAGCCGCCAGGCCAGAACTCGGCGCGTGGCCCAGTCGAGAATCGCAAACAGATACAGGAACCCGCGGCGCATCGGGATGTAGGAAATATCCGCCGCCCAGACGTGATTCGGGCGTTCGATAACGAGGTTTCGAAGAAGGTAGGGGAAGACCGGATGTGCGGGATTGGTCTTGGTGCCGTTCTTCTTGCGGTAGAGCGCCTCGATCCCCATCAAGCCCATCAACCGGCCGACGTGTCGGCGACCGACGCGATAGCCTTTGAGGCGCAACATATCGTGCAGCATCCGCGCGCCGGCGAATGGGTGGTCGGTATGAAGCCGGTCAATCTTGCGCATGAGTTCCAGATCCGCCGCGGAGATCGGTACGGGCTCGTAGTAGAGCCCACTACGAGAGAGGTCCAGCAGCTCCGCTTGGTGCGAGAGCGGCAAAGCGTGGTCACGATCGATCATCGCTTTGCGCTCGACCCGCCGATACGTCCGAGCGCGTGTTCTAAAAAATCGTTCTCCAGCGCCAGCTGGCCGATCTTGGCATGCAGTTCTTTGATGTCGGGCCCGCTTCGCTTTGGCCCGTCTCCGTCGAAGGCCTCGCCAGCTCGCTTGAGCAACTGCGATTTCCATTGAACGATGGAGTTGGGATGAACGTCGAAGCGCTTGGCGATCTCAGCGACGGTCGAATCGCCCTTGATCGCGGCGATAGCCACCTTCGCCTTGAAGGCCGGTGTGTGGTTGCGGCGAGAACGTTTCACGATGACTTGCTCCTCTCGCGGGTTTTTTCGACCCGCAGCAGGCAAAGTCATCACATATCAGGCTGTCCGACTAACCGGGGCAACCGCACGCTTCCAAAGGACGGTGCTGCGACTAATGGGGAAGTCACTAAATATCGAATCGCTGATGGCGTCGAAGGATTGGTCGGCGGCAGAGAGGCAGATCCGCTTGGCGCTAAGGACTGAACCGGATTGCCATTGGCTATGGGAGCGTCTGGGCGCAGCGTGCTACGAGCAGCGCCGTTATGAAGAAGCGCTACGCTATGCCGAAAAGGCATTAGAGATCATGCCGGGGTGTTCTCTCGCCTTATGGGATAAAGCCGGGGCCCTACACATGCTCGGGCGCGTGAGCGAAGCCATTGACCTCTTTCGAAAATTGCTTCGCAAGGGCGTTGAGGGCATCGCGCACGAACCGTGCAGCGAGGGGCGAGCCTGGACGCGAGCCCTTGTGAGCGATATCTATTATCGTTTGGGACTTTGTTACGTGTCGACCCATGAAAGAATCAAGGCAATCAGAGCGATACGTCAGAGCCTCGACCTAAGGGGACCAGGGGTCGAGTCGATCTACCCTATTGCGATGGTCCGTGATACCTTGTCGCAAGTGCGGAAAAACAAGAGCGGCGTCCCCCCCGTGCCGCATCAACTATGACGCGTATGGCCGGATAACCACGGACACGATTCCTGCGGGAACCTACAGCGCGTTCACCGACGATGACGAGGGCGAGCCGACCGGCTATAGCGCCTTCGGCGGCGTGGCGGCAACGATCGCCTACACCAACCGCGGCGAACTCACGAAAGAGGCCTTCTCGAACTTCGTCGGCGGATGTGCGGGCACGCAAAATCAGGGCTACGCGGGGATGCAGCAGATGCGCGTGCTGGTCGGCGCGCTGGATGTCGCGCCGGCCACCCCCATGCCGACACCGGCAGCGCAGGACGCCATCCGGGTAAACTTCGCCAACCCGCGCACGCTCGCTCGCGCGCTGGAGCGAGAGGTGCCGCACCTGCGCGCGAGCGTCTTGGGCGGCACGGTGATCCTGACAGGAACGCCCGAGGATATCCAGCAAGGAACGGCGCTCGCGCAGCGGATCGACGCGCCGCCGTTGGGTGCGCGCTACACGCAAGTCTACCGGCTGCAGCGCGTCGGCGCGACCTCGGTGGGCGATCTGGTGGCGCGTTCCTACCCGCAGGCGCACGTCACGGTGGACAAGGCGCTCAACGCGATCTCGGTCTTGGGCACCGCCGCCGAGCAGACGCGCATCGCCGCCGCGATCGCGCAGCTGGACGGTGCCACGTCCGGAACGCCCGGAGATGCCGGCGCGGCCTACGGCGCGGGCAACATCGCGGTGGTCGATCTGAACTCGGCGATGCCGGGTCAGAACGGCAGCCCCTCGACCACCGCCCAAGATATCGCGAGCGCGGTGCAGCAGGCGCTGCAGGCGCTGGCGCCCGACCTACGCGTCACGGTGCCCGCCAACTCGGCGCAGATCGTCCTGGCCGGCAGTCCGCCCAGCATTCGGCTGGCACAGAGCCTCATTGCGCGCCTGGACCGCCCGCAGCCGCTGGTGGTGCTGGACACCGAAGTGTTGGAAGTGGACGAGAACGCCGCCCCCGCAGGCGACGAGCTCGGGAAGTTCCGCTTTCCATTGGAAGGCGAGCCGCAATGCTTAGCGGCGGAGTCTCTGCCTGTCTATGAGCAACTAGATGGTGGCATAAAACTATCTAGCCACGTTTCCTGTCCATTCGGACACGATACCCAAACGGTAGGTGAAAGCATCCATCCGCCTCGGCCGGCGTACTTCCCAGACTCGACGCGGACCCGAAGATCGAGATTCAAAGTTCCAGGAACCTCCTTGAGCACGACGACGTGCGTGCCCTTAGTGAGAAGCAGCGCGCCGCGTCCTTGTAAGCCCGCCTCGTACGCATGAGCGGATGGCGTGCGCTCCGCGAACAGTGCTCCATTATCGCTACCGTTCGCGGTTGGATCGCCAGCCGTCGCCTGCGTTCCGCTCGGCACTACGGGTTGTAAATCGTGATAACTGAGAACACCGCCCCACGCACCATTGGCTGCGCGGATGCTCACTAAAGGTGCCAAGGCCACCGACGAAGGCAGATCGTGAATAGCCACAATCTTAACTGTTAGGCCGGACGGCTCGAACGAGCATTGCGTCTCGAAGTTTAAAAAAGCCTCGTACTGCAAAACGCTTCGACAGATGCGGGTTCCGCCGACGTGGAGCGTGCTGCTAGACAAATATGCCCGCTGGCCGACGCGGAGCACCGCCCATCCGTTTGCGTGGGTTGGTACCGAAGACGCCGGCGCGCTCACGGCGGCCGGCTGTGCCTTGTCGTTCGCCGACATCGGCGACCCGTCAGGGGCCGTGACGGCGAATACGAGATACGCCACGATGAGCAAGGTAGCTGCAACTACACCGATAACTAACCAGCCTTTTTGCGCTTGCGTCCACGCACGGGGAGTTGGAGGTCGACCTGTCGGCAAAGCCGAGGCGGCGGCAGCGGAGGCATCGATCGGCCGTTCGGATGCCGGCAGCGCGGCCGGCTCTGGCGATTCTGCCGGAGTGGCTTGATCCCCGACGGGCAAATCGGTTGCGGCCTCGGACAACCTTGCCCCGCAGGACGCGCAGAAGCGCTGTCCGCTCTTACGCTCGACTCCGCATTGCGTACAAAACATCTTCGTCACCACCACAGGAACCAAAATGAGCGGCGGGTTTCAACGTACTCCGTTGCTTCCTGATCTTCCATCTCCGCCTGAAGTCTCGCCACAAGTCTAAGGGGTGCTTTACCGCTGCGCCTTTGTGACATGTAGATCGCGCAGGCCACTGCGCTTACGATGCAAACGAAGGCCGCAAAGAATCCGAGAAGGTCGAAAACCCACCAGACATTCCCCAGAACAAACAACGCAGCCGCGACGATGCCCGACCACAGGGCGATCTGAAAGCACTTGCCGGCCTCCCGAAGCATCGCGTCCTTCTCGTCCTCCGTCAGTATTATCAGGCTGGACGGGCTGGTCGCGGCGGCAATCTCATGGTCCGCTCCCGCATCATCGGCCTCGGCCGCTGGCGCGTCTAGGGCGTCATCCGCTAACTTCGTGCCGCATGCCCCGCAGAAACGATCCGTCTCCTCACGCGTCGCTCCGCATTGCGTACAGAACATCGGGCCATTCCTTCCTGCTTACGCCCTCATGACAGCAGCATACGACTGCCATCGGTCCGGGTCAAACACCACCGTCTCCCCGTTTTTTGGGCCAGCGGTCGAAAAACGAGGCCGAATAAACCGGGATTCCCCTCCGCTTTTAGTATTTTCTCCAGGATTGACTCAAAGTCTGAGGGCTCATATTAATACGGTAGTGAATAGAGTGACAAATCGACGAATGTGTTGTACAATGAGATAGATGAACCGTGGTCGCACAAAAGCTGAACGACTTTCCCAAGAAGCGATCCGCCTCCGAGTTGTTCGACGAGTGCTCGCGGGTGAATCGGTTTCGGATCTTTCACGCATCTTGGGTTATGCGAGGCAGACGATCCATCGATGGGTAGCGGCGTATAAGGTGGGCGGTAAGGACGCGCTGTGCGCGACGAAGGCCTCCGGCGCTACGGCGAAGCTCACCAAGAAACAAACCGCATGGCTCGCCAAGACACTGATCTCGAAGAACCCTGCGCAATTGCGCTTCCCGTTTGCGCTATGGACTCGGGAGATCGTCCGCGAGTTGATCAAGCGTCGTTTTCGCGTGACGATGGCACTGACCAGTGTCGGGAATCTTCTGCGACGCTTGGGATTCAGCGTCCAACGTCCCTTGATGCGTGCTTACGAGCGGAACCCAGAGGCCGTGAAACGCTGGCTGGCAGTGGAGTATCCGGAAATTCGCGCGCAAGCAAAGAGAGTACGCGGGCTCATCTTTTTCGAGGATGAGTCGGGTATTCGATCGGATTATCATTCGGGGACGACGTGGGCTCCGCGCGGCAAGACTCCCGTCGTTCTACGAACTGGCAAGCGGGTGAGTTGCAATATGCTCTCGGCCGTTTCTGCGCGAGGGGAACTTCGTTTCATGGTGAGACGAGGCGGTGTGGGTGCCGCAGTCTTCATCCAGTTTCTGAAACGACTCATGCACGGCGTAAGACATCCGATCTTCTTGATCGTGGACGGTCATCCGTCGCACCACGCAAGAATGACGCAGCGATTTATCGAGTCGCTCAACGGGAAGCTGCGGCTGTTCTTCCTTCCTGGCTATTCGCCGGACCTCAACCCCGATGAACTCGTTTGGCGACACGTTAAGCATCACGACATCGGACGCCAATTGCTTAGGGACGCAGCCGAACTGATACCCAAAGTGCATGCGTCACTGCGGGGCCTTCAGCGCAGGCCGAGCTCGTTTCGATCTGCGGGGGAATTCCCGGAGCCGTCTAGCGCCGGGAAATGAAAAGGCGGCGGTGTAACTCGTGGATTATTCACAAAATCTACGGAGGTACACCAACCGTGAAACGATCTTAT
>JAKAPQ010000066.1 GCA_021806945.1 bacterium
TCCGGGAGCCGGGCGCGAGGCTGCAATTCGTTCGCTCCAAGCCACCGGCCTCGAGATCACGCTCATAAGAGACGTGACGCCGATTCCGCATAACGGCTGCCGCCCGCCCAAGCGCCGTCGCGTTTAGGAAGGGAAATAGAAGAGAGAGTATGTCGCGCTATACAGGACCCGTTTGCCGCCTTTGCCGCCGGGAGACAGCTGCCAGCAAGACGGGTGAGAAGATCAAACTCTTCCTCAAAGGCGACCGTTGCCTGAGTAAGAAATGCGCGGTCGAGCGCCGCGGCACGGCGCCCGGCCAAAAGACGCAGGGTAAAGGGCGCCAGAAGGTCTCCGAATACGGGCGCCAGTTGCGGGAGAAGCAGAAGATGCGCCGCTATTACGGCGTGCATGAAACTCAATTCGAAAACTATTTCCGCGAAGCGGCGCGCGTTCCGGGCCAGACCGGCAAGACGTTCCTCCAACTGCTGGAGCGCCGGCTGGACAACGTCGTCTACCGCCTCAACCTTGCGAACAGCCGCGCGCAAGCTCGCCAACTCGTCACGCATCGCCACTTCCGCGTGAACGGAAAACTCGTAAACATTCCTTCCTTCATCGTGAAGGCGGGAGACGTCGTTTCGATCGGAGAGCGGAGCAAAAAATCGCCGGTCTTCGAGTCGAACCTCGAGGTGGCGCGTGCCCGGCACGCCCCCGAATGGCTGGAATGGAACGATCAGGAGATTTCGGCGAAGGTGCTACAGTTACCGTCGCGGGAGCAGATCGATACTCCGGTCGACGAGCAACTCATCGTCGAGTACTACTCGCGCTAAGCCGCCGTTAGGCGTACGATCGCCGGCTCCAGGAGAGCTCGACGGATAACGTAAACGGCAACAAAGGAACATCTACATAACAATGACCGTCCTGGATACGCCGCAAGGCGCCACGATCGAAGCGCGCGAGCGCCGCGAGAACTATGCAAAGTTCGTGATCGAGCCGCTCGAACGCGGCTTCGGCATTACGCTCGGCAATGCGCTGCGCCGAATTCTCCTCAGCTCCATTCCCGGCGCCGCGATCACCTATATGAAAATCGACGGCGTGCTGCACGAGTTCTCCACCATACCGGGGATCGTCGAAGACACGATCGCAATCATGTTGAATCTCAAGGGCCTGCCGGTGAAGATGAACGGCGACGAACCAAAGGTGCTCGCGCTCAGCGTCAGCGGCCCGAAGGACGTCACGGCTGCCGACATCGCCCCGGATGCCGACGTCGAGATTCTAGACCCCGCCTACCATATCGCGACGCTCTCCTCGAAGTCGGCCAAGCTTTCGATGGAGATCGGCGTTGAAAAGGGCCGTGGTTACATGACGGCAGACCGGCAGCGAAACGTCGAGCACATGATCGGCTTGGTTCCGCTGGACTCCATTTTTTCGCCGATTCGCAAGGTGAATTTCACGGTCGACGATACCCGCGTAGGGCAAAACGTCGATTTCGACCGCCTAACGATCGAAATCGAAACCAACGGTTCCGTGACGCCGGACGACGCGCTTTCGACGGCTGCAACGATCATGCAAGAGCAGTTAGACCTCTTTGTGAACTTTACGAATGAGGAGCAGCCGGTCACGCAGACGCCGGCCGGCGAGTGGGATATCCCGGTCGAAACGCTCAATTTGTCGGTGCGCTCGTTCAACTGCCTCAAACGCGCGGGCATTTCGAAAGTTTCCGAGTTGCTCGACCTCAGTGAAGACGAGATAATGAAGATGCGTAATTTCGGAAAGAAGTCGCTGGACGAAATCAAGCAAGTACTGGAAGAGAGGGGGCTCTCGCTACGCCGTCCGTAGCGCGAACAGAGATGCCGCATCAAATCGCTTACAAACGTCTCTCGCGGACCGACGGGCACCGCAAGGCGCTGCTTCGTAATCTCGCAACCTCGTTTTTCAAGCACGAGAAGATCGAAACGACGACGACCAAGGCAAAGCAAGTCAGCCGCGTCGTCGAGCGCCTGATTACGACCGCATCGAGCGGCGATCTGCACGCTCGCCGCCTGTGTGCCGAGTATTTGACGGAGCCCGCCGTCGTGAAGAAATTGATCGAACAGATCGCTCCGGCGCTCAAGGGCCGTGCCGGCGGATATACGCGCATCGTCAAGACCCGGGTTCGCAGCGGCGACGCGGCGGAGCTCTCGATCCTGGAACTGGTCAAATAGTCCTCACTCCCCAGCCCGCTCCAATGGAGTACGCACTGTTGCTGCGCCGTATCCTCGGCGGCGAAGACCTAGGCGAAAGCGAGGCATACGATCTCTTCGGGGAGATCGTGGACGGCACCGTCACGCCGCTGCGGGCGGCGGGTTTACTCGTGGCGCTTGCCGCCAAGGGCGAGCATTCCGCAGAGATCGTGGGCGCCGCTCGCGCGATGCGCGAGCGCAGTCTGCGGGTCGAGCATGATTGTGCGATGCTGGCGGACGTGGTCGGCACCGGCGGCGACGGCGCTAATACCATCAATATCTCAACCTTGGCCGCGCTGGTCGTCGCGGCTGCGGGCGTCCCGATCGGCAAGCACGGGAATCGCGCGGCATCGGGTGCCTGCGGCAGCGCGGATGTCTTGGAGGCCTGCGGCATGGCCGTCGACTTGGAGCCCTCCGCCGCCGCTCGTCTGCTGCGCGAGACCAACTTCACGTTCATGTACGCGCCGCGCTACCATCCCGCCATGCGCAACGTCGCTGCGGTACGGCGGGAGCTCGGCGTGCCGACGATATTCAACGTGCTTGGCCCGCTCACGAACCCCGCGCGGGCTACGCACCAAGTCGTAGGCGTCGCTCGGGCATCGCACGTGGTTCCGATGGGCGAGGTGCTGCGCGGCTTGGGCGTACGCTGCGGGGCGGTCGTGCATGCCGCGAGCGGCATCGATGAGGTCGCGGGCGACGGCCCGACGACGGTCTGTTCCTTCGACGAGACGGGCTACCGCAATTGGGTCCTCGATCCGGCCGAATATGGCATCTGTGCGGCGCTCGAGAGCCTGCGAGGAGGCTCTGTGGACGCCTGCAAGGCTGCCTTCGAATCGATTCTTGGAGGAGAGCGCTCGCCTCGGGCGGATGTTGTGGCGCTCAACGCCGCGCTCGTGTTCCTGGTGTGCGGTCGCGCCGCGACGCTGCGCGACGGCGTCGAACTCGCCCGCGCAACGCTGCGCGAAGGGCACGCCGGGGGAACGTTTGCGCGAGCGAGGGCTCTGTCGAATGAGTGATATTCTCGAACGCATCTATGCCGGTAAGGCGTACGCTGCCGCGCGCGAAGAGGCGGCCGAGCCCTTAGCGTCCGTGCGGGAGCGTGCGGCGGCGCGCCGGCCCGAGCGACGCGGTTTCACGGCGGCGATTTCTGCGGCGCGCGGGCCCGCGATCGTCGGCGAGATCAAGCGCGCCTCACCGTCGGCCGGGATCATCGCGCCTCATTTCGATCCCGGGGCGATCGCGGCCGCATATGACGCCGCCGGGATCGACGCCATCAGCGTGCTTACCGAGTCCGAACATTTCTTGGGCGAGCTCGCGTTTCTCGACGTCGTGCGCGCGCGGTGCGGCTGCCCGCTCTTACGCAAGGACTTTTTGACGACGCCGTACCAGGTCGCACAGTCGGCGGCGTACGGAGCCGATGCGATTCTCTTGATCGTCGCGGGGCTGAGCGACGAAGCGCTCTCGGCAAACCTCGCCGCGGCGCGCGAATTCGGTCTCGAGGCGCTCGTCGAGATCCACGATGCGCGCGAACTCGAGCGTGCCGTGGAGGCAGGCGCGGCGCTGATCGGTATTAACAACCGGAACCTTCGCACGTTCGAGACGGATCTAGGCGTGAGCGAACGCCTGCTGCCGATGCTTCCACGCGAGGTGACGGCGATCAGCGAGAGCGGGCTGCGGACGCCCGCGGACGTTGCGCGCCTATACGGAGCCGGCGCGCGGGGATTCCTCGTAGGGGAGGCGCTGATGCGCGCCGAGCGTCCTGCCGAGATCATACGCGCGCTGAAAACCGCCGTCGGGGCGATCCTCTGAAAACGTTCGTGAAGTTTTGTGGGTGCATCTGCGCCGAAGAAGCGTTGCTGGCGGTCGATTGCGGCGCGGATGCCGTCGGCATGATCTTTGCTGCCTCCCCGCGGCGGATAACCTTTAGTGACGCCGAGCGCATCGTCGCGGCCTTGCCGCCCTCCGTTATGCCGGTAGGCGTCTTCGTCGATCCGTCTCTCGCGGAGATTCGCCGGGCGCGCGCGCTATTCCCGAACCTGGCAATCCAACTGCACGGCGGCGAAAGCAGCGGCTTTGCCGCCGAGGTCGGTGGAACGACCATCAAAGCGCTGCACGTCGATCCGGCGCATGCCGACGAAGCCGCGCTTGAACGCGCGGCCGGTTCGTATGCGGATGCGCTTCTTCTCTTCGATTCGAAGATCGAAGGGGTGGCTGGCGGCAGCGGCGTGGCGTTTTCGTGGCATGCGATCGCCGCGATCGCACGCCGCCGGCGCGTCATCGTCGCCGGCGGCTTAACGCCGGAGAACGTCGGTGCCTGCGTGCGCGCGGTTCACCCCTACGGCGTGGATGTACGCGGCGGGGTAGAGACCGGCGGCAGGAAGGACGAAGCGAAGATGCGTTCGTTCGTGCGTTCCGTGAGGGAGGCCGATGCGACCTGATTCCCGCGGATACTTCGGAGAGTTCGGCGGCCGGTTCGTTCCGGAGGTTCTCGTGGGAGCGCTCGAAGAGTTGGAGCTCGCGATGGACGCAGCCTTTGCCGATCCGGCCTTCTGGGAGGAGTACGAGGCGATTCTGCGCGACTTCGTGGGCCGACCGTCGCCGCTCTACGCCGCGCAGCGGTATCTCGCCGGCATTTCAGCCGCACCGCTCCTGCTCAAGCGCGAAGATCTCAATCACACCGGCGCGCACAAGATCAACAATACCGTCGGCCAGGGCCTGCTGGCGCGGCGGATGGGCAAACGCCGAATCATCGCAGAGACCGGCGCGGGGCAGCATGGCGTTGCGACGGCGACCGTAGGCGCGAAATTCGGCATGACCGTGGACGTCTATATGGGTGCCTCCGACGTCGAGCGCCAAGCGCTGAACGTCTATATCATGAATCTGCTGGGAGCGCGCGTCCACCCCGTTACGGGCGGGACGCAGACGCTCAAGGATGCGACCAACGAGGCGTTCCGGCAATGGGCGGCTCACGTCGAGGATACGTTCTATGTCATCGGCAGCGTCGTGGGCGCGCATCCCTACCCATATATGGTTCGCGAATTTCAAAAAGTTATCGGCGTCGAAGCGCGAAGCCAATGCCTCGCGCGCTATGGCCGGTTGCCGAGCGACGTAATCGCGTGCGTGGGCGGCGGGAGCAACGCGATGGGAATTTTCGCCGGCTTTGTCGCCGATCCGAGCGTTCGCTTGTGGGGTGTGGAGGCTGCCGGAGAAGGTCTCGACGGCACGCACACGGCGGCGTCTCTAGGGGCCGGCAGCGTCGGGGTGCTGCACGGATCGCGGTCGTATCTCTTGCAAGACGCCGATGGCCAGGTGAGCGAGACGCACTCGATTAGCGCCGGACTGGATTACCCCGGCGTGGGGCCCGAGCACGCCTACTTGAAGCAGACGGGGCGTGCGACGTACGTTGCGGTCACGGACGCGCAGGCACTCGAAGCGTTCTTCGCGCTGGCTCGGCTAGAAGGTCTCGTCCCGGCACTAGAAAGTGCGCATGCGATTGCGTTCGCACGCGAGCTCGCGCTCGAACGCGACAGCGACGACTTGATCGTCGTGAATCTCAGCGGGCGCGGCGACAAGGACATCGATCAAATACGCTCGGCATACCCGTCGAGGAGCGCGGAATGACGGCGCATGATGCACGTGGCTGCAGCCATGCTTGAATCGGTCTTTCGACGTGCTCGGGAGCGCGGTCGCGCCGCGTTCATTCCCTACGTGATGGCCGGCGATCCGGACCTGGCGACAACCGCCGCGATCTTCGATACGCTCGCGAACGCCGGCGTCGATGCGATCGAAGTCGGCGTCCCGTACGGCGACCCGCTGGCCGATGGGCCGACCATCGCGGCGGCCGGCGTGCGAGCCTTACATGCGGGTGCGCGCATGGCCGACGTGCTCCGATTGGTTGGGCAAGGTCGAGAGCGCGCTTGGCCGCCGATCGTGCTCTTCACGTACTACAATCCGGTCTATCGCTTTGGGATCCAGCGCCTAGCCGAGGACGCCGCCGCCGCAGGCGTGGCGGGCGTGATCGTCCCCGACGTAGCGCTTGAAGAAGGCGCCGAATTGCGTGGGGCGTTGATTGCGAACGCCGTGGAGATGCCGTTGCTCGTGGCACCATCCACGACTCGCGACCGCGCTTCCCGCATTGCTGCGCAGGCCACGGGGTTCGTCTACGTCGTGTCGCGGTTAGGAGTGACTGGCGCGGGAACGGAGCCGGACTTCTCGCCGTTGGCTTCGCAGATCGCGACGATGCGCGCGTTGACGGACAAAGCGCTCGCTGTCGGATTCGGCGTCAGCAAGGTAGAGCACGTGCGTGCCGTGGCCCCGCTTGCCGACGGCATTATCGTCGGCAGTGCCTTGATCGATGCGTACTGTGGATCGGTGGGCGGAGCGGCGGCCGAGCGCGTTCGCTCATTCGTAGAGCCGTTGCTGCTAGCGACGCAGTTCGAAACGGCGATCGGCATCGTCCGCGACGTAGGCCGCGATGGCTAGCGACGAGGTGGCGGCGGGTGAAGGCGCGTTGCGCACGTGCAGCACGCCGTCGGACTCCTCGAAGGCGAAGTCGTCGAGCATCGTTCCGTCGGTACGCATCGCCTGAGCGCGGACACCCGAAGGTCCGGGTAGCGTATCCGAAACGGTCAGCTCCGGGAGGTAGCGCTGCAGCGCCGCAACGTAGGCGCGGGGCACGATATCGCGGTAGAGTTCTCCCATCCCCGCGCGCATGTGCCGGCCGGCCAGCTTGACGAAACCGGCGTACGTCAGCGATTCGAGGAGATCGCGCAGATCGATCGTGCGGAGCGTATAGCCTTCTCGCGCGAACGCGAGGACCGCATTGGGACCAAGCCATACGTCTCCGTTCATCCGCGGCGTGAAGTGCACGCCCAGGAACGGGAAGGCGGGGTCCGGGACGGGGTAGATGTTCCCCGTCACGAGATAGCGCTTTTCGGGCTTGAGGGTCAGGTAATCGCCACGGAACGGCACGATCTTGGGATCGCCGCCGCCGCCCGTCATCTTCGCGACGCGGTCGGCCATCAAGCCGGCACACGCGATCACGTTGCGCGCTTCGTAGTCCGCCGTCTCCGTCCTTATGCGCGTCGTGCCGGCCCTGCGGTCGATGCCGAGTACCCGACGCCCGGTTTGGATCGAGCCGCCCATCTCGCGAATATCGTCGCCATAGCTGCGTGCGACCGCACCGTAATCTACGATGCCCGTCACCGGCGAGAAGATGGCGCCGATACCCCGGCAGTGCGGTTCGCGGCGTTCGATGCCGTGGCCGTCCAGCAGGACGAGCCCGTCGATCCCGTTGGCAACTCCCCGTTGCATCAGGGCATCGAGGGCCGCGCGCTCGCGTTCCTCGGTTGCCACGATCAACTTACCGACCTGACGATACTCGATCTGCTTCTCGTCACAGTAGCGCCACAGCGCGCGGCGTCCCTCGGTGCAGAGCCTGGCTTTCAGCGATCCCGGCGCGTAGTAGATGCCCGAGTGAATGACGCCGCTGTTGTGCCCGGTCTGGTGTGCGGCGATGGTGGGCTCTTTTTCAAGGACGAGTAGGCGCAGGTGGGGATGGCGGGAGAGGATCTCGCGGCCGACCGCCAACCCGACGATTCCCCCGCCCACGATCGCGACGTCATGAAACATCGAGGCGGTGCTTCTCCCGCGAAACGCCTAGGCCCGCTATCGCAGGAGTCGCTGCGCCGGGGGATGCCAGGCGTATGGCACGAGCGCGCAGTATCATACGGTCACACGAAACTCCAGGCCGCAATGCGGAGCATGCGAATGGAGTGGTTCATGAGTTGGAGTGGTATTTTGACGATCTCCCTCGAGCGCCTAGCGCCCTTCGCGAACGATCCGGTCCGATCGTATACCGACCCGTCCGATATTGCGGCTATGCAGGCGGCCCTTGCCGAGGTGGACGACGAATTCGGGAAGCATTATCCGCTCATTATCGACGGCGAGCGCGTCGATTGCGCGAAAAAGATCCCGTCTACCGATCCGTCGGCCCCGGAGCGGATCGTGGGGCACGTTGCATCCGCCTCGCTTCCGCAGGCGGTGCGCGCTATCGAAAGGGCGTACGAGCGTTTCGCGGCGTGGAAGAGCGTCCCCGCGGCGGAACGGGCGGGCTACCTCCTCTCTGCTGCTGAGTTAGTGCGCCGGCGACGCTTCCGGTTCAACGCGCTCATGGTGCGCGAAGTGGGAAAGACCTGGGTCGAAGCTGATGCCGATACGGCTGAAGCGATCGACTTTCTCGAGTTTTACGCGCGTGAAGCGCTGCGCTACGCCGAAGCGCAGCCGGTTACCCCGGTCGCCGGCGAGGTAAACGAGCTGCGCTACATTCCCCTGGGCGTCGGTCTATCGATACCGCCGTGGAATTTCCCGTTCGCGATCATGGCGGGCATGACGTCGGCCGCGATCGCGGCCGGCAATACCGTGATTCTCAAGCCGTCGAGCGATGCGCCGGTGATAGCCGCCTGGTTCGTCGATCTGCTGCACGAGGTCGGCCTTCCAAATGGCGTCGTGAACTTCGTTCCCGGCAGCGCGGCCGAGATCGGCAACGCGATGGTCTCCCACCCACTGGTGCGTTTTATCTCGTTCACCGGGAGCAAGAGCGTCGGCCTTCATATCAACGAACTGGCGGCGAAACCCGTCCCGGGTCAGAGATGGATCAAGCGCGTCGTCGCAGAGATGGGCGGCAAGGATGCGATCGTGGTCGCGGCGGATGCCGATATCGACGCGGCGGTCGAAGGCGTCGCGGTTTCGGCGTTCGGGTTTCAGGGTCAGAAGTGTTCGGCCTGTTCCCGAGCGATCGTCGAGGCGAGCATCTACGACGATTTCGTCGAGAAGCTCCGGGCGCGCGTTGCGAAGATTACCGTGGGCGACCCCACGAACGGCGCGTTCCATATGGGCCCCGTGATCAACGAGCGTGCGCTGAAGGACCACCTTCGTTACGTCGAGATCGGCTCGCGCGAAGGTCGCCTGCTCCACGGCGGTAAGCGCGTGGGCGAGCGTGGATATTTCCTCGAGCCGACCGTCATCGTCGACGTACCGCCCCATGCCGTCATCGCGCAGGAAGAGATATTCGGGCCCGTGCTGGCCGTGATCAAAGCGCGTGACTACGACCACGCGATCGAGATCGCGAACGATACGGAGTTTGGGCTGACGGGCTCGGTCTATACGCGAGACGAACGTAAAATCGAGCGGGCTCGCGACGAATTTTTCGTCGGGAACCTGTACTTCAATCGCAAGTCGACCGGAGCGCTGGTTGGGGGTCACCCGTTCGGCGGCTTCAATATGTCGGGCACCGACAGCAAGGCCGGCGGCCGCGACTACCTGCTGCTCTTCCTGCAGGCCAAATCGATTTCGCGAAAATTGACCCCCTAAGCCCGTTGCCTGCCATCCCGAGCCTGTCGAAGGGTGCAACCCCTCGACAGGCTCGGGATCGTTTAGTCGGTTAGCGTGACGGTGGTGGTTTGGCCGCCGGTCACCGTGACGGCGCTGGGGTCGGTGACGGAGGCCGTTCCGTCGGCACCGGTCGCTGTTTCGGCCGCACCGGCTTGGCTGGTCCACGTATTGTTGACGACCAGCGTGTAGCTGCCGGCCGGGAGCGCGTTGATCTGGAAGTTGCCGTTGGCATCCGTGACGCCGCTGTTGATCGTCGTGCCATTTTGCTGCGCGACGACCTCGGCATTGGCGACCGGCTGCCCAGCGTTGTTATTCACGGTTCCGGAGATCGACCCGGCCAGCGCCTGCGCGGTCGCGACCAGCACGGGCTTCATCAGCCACTGCCCGCTGCCGCCGGCCTGCACGATCGATTCGGCGGCGTTGAAGTCGATCAGGAACCCGTAGGTCTGGCCGGCCTGCGCGCTCAGGGCGACGTTGACCTTGATGCCGGCGGTGCCGGGACCATCACCGTTATCGGTGCTGGTGCTGCCTTGGAAGCCTTGCGGGCCGCTTGCGCTGGGAATCGATAGCGGGTACGTCACCCCGTTCACGACCACCGAGGTGTTACTGGCCTGCGAGGTGTCGAGGACGAAGCGCAGCTGCTGGTACTGGCCGGCCGGGATCTGAGCCGTGCCCAGCGTCAGGGGTGAGGTCTGGTAGTTCAGGAGGTTGATCTCCCGCGACGGCGTGAACGTCACCACGGTCTGGACACCGCCGCTCCCAACGGCCTCGACCTTTTCCAGGGCGATGTTCACGGCGGTGACGGTGCCGCCCGAGGTCCGGAACGGGCCGTCCATCAGCGACGCGCTCAGCGTGGAGGTGCTGGAGCCGGATGGCATTGCGCTCGTCGAACCACCGCCTCCACAGGCGGTGAGGGCAACGACCACAGCGAGAAGGCAGACGATCGGGGCGATCTTCATGAGTACATCCTTAAACGATGAGGGCAAATTATGAGGGCGAAAGATTACGGGCCGGTCATACCCTCGTACTGGTGTCGGCAAGCCAATTTTTGCGGATTCTTTACGGTAACCAAAGGACGCGGACTGCCGGCGCCGGGGGCATCTGCCGTAGCCGAAAGCAGGCCAGAGGGGGGAACTCGGCGCGCGCAGCCCTTAAGGAGGGCTTGACGGGCGTGATACGATACCTTGAGTGCAGCAACGCTGCAGGCGCGGCACGGCGTGAGCCTTGACGGCCGCACCTTAATGAGATACTCTATTCCTCGTGACTCTGACGCCTGCCCAACACGGTGCGGTCGAAAGATCCGAACTGAAAAGG
>JAKAPQ010000067.1 GCA_021806945.1 bacterium
GCAGAATGCAAAAAACACGCGCTCGACGACCTTGAGATTTCCGCGGGTGATCACGCCGAACACGAGCGCGGCCGCGGCGACGACCATGCCGTCGGTGAAGATCCATCCCGGTACCGCATGCATCCACGGCATGAAGCCGTAAAAGATCGGGGCCGACCAGGCGATCCCGGCGAACTCGGCGGCGATGTTTCCGAGATCGCCCAGCACGAAGATGAGAAGTACCCAGAACGTAACCTTGACGCCGAAGTTCTCACGAATGAGATCGGCGAGGCCCTTGCCGGTGACCGCGCCCATCCGCGCGCACATCTCCTGCGTCACGATCAAAGCCAGCGTTACCGGAATGAGAAGCCACAGCAGCTCGTAACCAAACTGCGCCCCGGCAAGCGAGTACGTGGTGATGCCGCCGACGTCGTTGTCGGCGTTGGCGGTAATGATGCCGGGCCCTACGATCGAAAGAAACATGACGACCGAGCGCAGGAGGTTGGGACGCTTCAAAAGAGCTGCGGGCATGGCGCAGGCCTCAGCGAACGAAGATCGTCCGAGAAAACGCGTGCGGGATGCGTGCCGGTGCGCCGGGGCATGCGGTGAAACCGAACTGCATGAGGCGGTGTCCTTTGTCGAAAAAAAAAGCGCCGACGGACCTCCCGCCAGGCGACGATCGCGAAACGATGAGCGTGCGGCGCACGCGTCGCTCCTCAATGTCGAGTTTTAGCACTACACGTTATAGAGTCTGCACTCAGCCGTCTTAGGATACCGCCTTGATTCGGCGGTGCCTGGTGACCCGTTGGCGTCTCTCGACATTTCCGGGTAGCGGCGTGTCACCGTGTAGACGCCTCACCTAACGAGGAATCCATTCACATGATACGCCGGGTGTCAATCCCCGGCGACCCGCTGCGGGCTGCAAGGGCTCGCGCGGCCCGGCCGGAAGTGAACCTTTATGAGTACCGTCGATTCAGGACCTCGTACCGTACGAGCCCCTCGCGGACCGGAGCTCAGCTGCCGTGCCTGGCCTCAAGAAGCGGCCCTGCGGATGCTGATGAATAACCTCGATCCGCAGGTCGCGGAGGGCCCCCAGGATCTGGTCGTCTACGGCGGTAACGGTCGCGCCGCGCGGTCGTGGCCGGCGTTCGACGCCATCGTGCGCACCCTGCGGCGCTTAGAGAACGACGAAACCCTGATCGTCCAGAGCGGCAAGCCGGTCGCGGTTTGGAAGACGCACGAGCGTGCCCCGCGCGTGCTGATCGCGAACGCGAATCTGGTGCCGAAGTGGGCCGACTGGACGATCTTTCGCGAGCTCGAGGCGCAAGGCCTGACGATGTTCGGCCAGATGACCGCAGGCTCGTGGATCTACATTGGCACGCAAGGTATCCTCCAAGGTACCTTCGAGACCTTTGCGGAGCTGGCACGCCGGCATTTTGGCGGCACCCTGAAAGGGCGCCTCTGCTTGACGGCCGGTATCGGCGGTATGGGCGGCGCGCAACCGCTCGCCATCACCATGAACGACGGCGTCGCGCTCGTCGTCGATGTCGACGCTTCGCGCTTGGAGCGGCGTTGCGAACTCCGTTATCTCGACGTCGTAGCCGGCTCGCGAGACGAGGCGCTGCGGTCGGTCGAGGAGGCACGCGCTGCGGGCACGGCGCTCTCGGTCGGTTACGTGGGCAACGCGGGGGAAGAGTTCCCGGCGCTCTATCGCCTCGGACTGCGCCCGGACGCGGTGACCGACCAGACCTCGGCGCACGACATGGTCGGCGGATACGTGCCGATGGGGCTCGCGCCGACCGAGGCCGCGCGGTTGCGAACGGAGCGGCCCGACGAGTACGAGCGCCGCGCCTTTCAGACGGTCGCCCGGCACGTCGAGGCGATGATCGCGTTCCTGGATGCCGGTGCCGTCGTCTTTGACTACGGCAACAATATTCGCGCCATGGCGCAGCGTGCCGGCGTCGAGCGCGCATTCGATTTCCCGGGATTCGTCCCGGCTTTCATCCGCCCGCTGTTCTGCCGCGGTTCGGGTCCGTTCCGCTTCGCGGCGCTCTCCGGCGATGCCGGCGATATCGAACGCTGCGACGACGAGTTGCTGGCGCTGTTTCCGCATGACGAACGCTTGCATCGATGGATCGCGCTCGCGCGCGAACGCGTCGCTTTCCAAGGGTTGCCGGCGCGCATCTGCTGGCTCGGATACGGCGATCGCGCGAAAGCCGGGCTGCGCTTCAACGAGTTGGTGCGCGAGGGCGCATTGAAAGCGCCGATCGTGATCGGGCGCGACCATCTCGACGCGGGCAGCGTCGCATCGCCGTACCGCGAGACGGAGTCGATGAAGGACGGCAGCGACGCGATCGCCGACTGGCCGATCCTCAACGCGCTGCTCAACACCGCCGCCGGCGCCCACTGGGTCTCCGTGCATCACGGAGGCGGCGTCGGCATCGGGTACAGCCTGCACGCCGGTATGGTGGTCGTCGCCGATGGAAGCGAGGACTCGCGCGAGCGACTGGAATGCGTGCTCGCCACCGACTGCGGGATGGGCGTCGTGCGCCATGCCGACGCGGGCTACGATCTTGCGATAGAGACGGCCGACGAGACGGGCATAGATTGGCGGCTTTGATGCGGGCGCGCGGTGGGCCGCCCGCGCCGCTGCTCGTGAGCGCGAAGACGATCGTGACCTGCGATACCAGCGCCGCGCAATGCGGCGTTACGTTTGCTGCGCTCGGGCGCATCGAGGACGGCTGTATCTTGGTCGATCCCAAACGCGGCACCGTGACGGCGCTCGGCTCGCGCGTCCAGATCGAGTCGCGTCTGAGCGGCGGCCCCGTCGACGAGCTCGATTTCGGCGACTGCACCGTGGTGCCGGGGTTGGTCGACGCGCACGCGCACCCACTCTTCGCCGGGGATCGCGAAGCCGATTTTGCCGCCCGCGGCCGTTCCGAGATCGCGCCGCTCGGCATGTCGCATACGATACGGCAGACGCGGCGGGCCCTCGAGGACCCGCGCGCATTCTGGGAACTCGTCCGCGCGCGTCTGCGCTTGATGCTCGCGCACGGTACGACGACGCTCGAAACCAAGACGGGGTACGCGCTGAACGAGGCCGGGGAGAGCGCGCTGCTCGCCATGGTCGACGCGCACAAGAACGAGCCCACGCTTCCGCGTTTGATCGCCACCTTTCTGGGCGCGCATGCGGTGCCGCCGGAGTTCCACGACGAGGCGGCGTACGTCGACTACCTAATCGAGCGCTGTCTGCCTGCAGCGAAGGCGCACGGAGCCGTCTACGCCGATGCGTTCTGCGAACCGGGCTGGTTCTCGCCGGCGCAGGCGCGGCGTTACTTGGAAGCCGCGCGCGCGCTCGGCCTGCGCCTGCGCGTCCACTGCGACGAGTTGGGTTTTGGCGCCGCGGCCGAGATGGCCGCGAATCTAGGCGCCGATGCGGTGGATCACTGCAACTACATCCGCGAGCAGGACGTCGGCGCGATCGTCGCGCGCGGCATCGTGATGGTCGCCTGCCCGGCCACCGCGGCCTATCTCGATCTGCCGCGTCACGCACCCGTGCGCGCGTTGCTCGAACGCGGCGGCGTGGTAGCGCTTGCGAGCGATTTCAACCCGGGAACCTCGCCCTGCTTCAACCTCCAAACGGTGGCGTATTTCGGTCGCAAGCTCTTCGGCTTGTCGGCCGCCGAAGCGCTCTACGGCGTAACCCGCGCGGCCGCCGCGTCGTTGCGTGCCGATGCAGGTTCGTTGTACGCCGGCGGACCGGCGGACTTCGTCGTGCTGCGCATCGCCTCGCCGGAGGAGTTTGGGTGGCAGTTCGGCGGCAACTTGGCCGCTGCGGTCGTTCGCGCCGGGAAGGTGGTCGCGTGAAGACGCTGGTCCGGTGCGCGCGCGCGCTGTGTGCCGGAGTGGAGCGGAACGATTTTGCGATGCTGATTGCGGACGACCGCTTCGCCGACGCCGGCGCCTACGCAGCGCTGCGCGCGAAATATCCGGCTGCGGCGCAGCGCACGTACGGGCGCGACGTCGTAGTCGTTCCGGGGTTCGTCAACGGCCACAGCCACGCATATCAGATTTTACTGCGTGGGTGGGCCGACGATCTTCCCTTTGAGACCTGGCGCCGGGAGGCGCTCTACGCCATCGTTCCGCAGTTGAGCCCCGACGACGTCTACTGGGCGTTCTTGCTTGCCTTTAGCGAGATGCTGGCCGCCGGCATCACGACCGTGACCGAGTTCTTCTACTTGAACGGAGCCGGCAACGCTCATGCGGAAGCGGCGATCGGCGCCGCGCGCGATGCGGGCATCCGCTTGATTCTCGCGCGGAGCTGGATGGACGTGGCTTCCGCACCTACGGCGTTCCGCGAAACGATCGAGCTGGCTGCGTCGCGCACGCGCGACCTGATGGACGCGCACCCCGAAGTCAACATCTGCGTGGCGCCCCATTCGCTGCATGCGGCCTCTCACGAGATGATTGCGGCCGCGATGGACTTCGCGCGCGGTCGCGATTGCCTCGTGCACATCCACGTCGCCGAAGCCGAGTACGAAGGCGCGCAGACGCTGGAGCGCTATGGCGCGACGCCTATCTGCCTGCTCGACCGCTTGCATGTCCTAAACGAGCGCTTGGTGGCGATTCACTCCATCTACGTAACCGCCGACGAGCGGCGGCTCTTAGCCGAACGTGGAGCGCGCGTCGTCCATAACCCCCTCACGAATCAGTATCTCGGCGATGGGATCTGCGACGTGACGGAGTTGCAACGCTTGGGCGTGCCGACTGCGCTCGGCACCGATGCGGACGTCAAGCCGTCTATACTCGACGAGATGCGCGCGGCGTCGCTGCTGCAGAAGATCGCGCGGCGTGACGGAAGCGCGCTCGGCGCTGCGGCCGCTTTCGATCTCGGCACGGCGCAGGGTGCGCGCGCGCTCGGCATCCCGGCCGGCGACCTGGGCGCGGGTCTCTACGCGGATTACGCCGTGCTCGACGTGCGGAACGTGGACCCGTGGTCCTCTCTGCGGAACGCGGTCGTCTACCGAGCCGAATCGTCGTGGGTGCGCGAGACCTACGTTGGAGGGCGCCGGGTCTGGAACGGGGAGCGTTCGGCTGCAACGCAGCGGGCCAAAGCGAGGACGGCGGCGCTGATGGCGTCGCTGCGCGAGCGCCGCCGGCGCGAGTCATAGCATCGGGCGAATCTCGCTCATGAACGGTCCGAAGCGCGCGTCGTTGGCATCGGTCGCCTCCAGGCCCGAATAGACGACGATCGCGTAGGCCCCACCGGAGTCGGTATCGAGGATGCCGCCGTCGTGCGTGACTTCGTCCGTAGCACCCGTCTTATGCGCGAAGCGGTCGCCTGGATAGAGCCCGGTGCTCAACTTCTCGTTGCATTCTTGACGGCCGAGCATCTCGCGCAAGCGCAGAGCGAAAGGGACGCTGTCGCGCGCGATGAGTTCGAAGAGCAGTGCGGCATCCGCAGCGGTATGCGCATTGCGGTGTACGCCGTCCCACTGGGGGTCGCGCAGCAGGGGTTCGCTCCCGGAGAGTTTGCGGTGGAACGCGGTATTCGCGAGGCCGAATCGCGTGCGAACGATCGAGGTTGCCCGCTCGCGGCCAACGATATCGAAGAGCATATTGGTCGCGACGTTGTCCGAACGAGTAATAGCGAGTTCGAGGATCTCCGAGAGCGGCGAGCGGTAACCTGGTAGAAGAGGAGACGGTTTGTCGTTGGCCGTCATGTTGCCCGGATCTACCTCGAAGACCGCTTCCAGGCGCAGCTCGCCGTCGGCCGCTAGCGCCAGCGTCGCGAGTGCGAGAGGCGTCTTGATCATGCTGGCTGGGTAGAGGGGCAGATTCGGCTCGATTTCGATCGGCGGCGCGGGCCGGTCGAGCCGCCTGATGACGATCGAATGGGGTACGAGCCCGACCCGTTGGGCGGCGCTGCTGACGGCATCCTGTGTAATCACCGCCTCAGGTTCCACGCGGCTTCCGGGGTTCACTCCCTTCTGCAAGCAAGTACTTGCATTAGGTGCAGGAGCCGTGGTAGTATGCGCATGCAGGTACTCACTTGCATGTGATATCCGAGAGAGTCATGATCGTAGATTCCGAATTTTTTACCTTTATCGATTCGGCTCCGGCGGCCGTGGAGGCGCTCCAACGGGAGATGGCTGCAGCCCTGGCCGATGGGCAAACCCGCGTTACGCTGGACCTGGACCGGATTCCCACGCTTGACATCGCGGGGATTCGAGGCCTGATCACCTTGCTGCGGCGCGTTCGGGAGGCGGGCGGCGAGATCGCCCTGCGGACTTCGCGCGCCGACATCTGCCGCACCCTGGCGGTCACCGGTCTCGACCGTGTCTTTTCGGTCGATAGCTGCCGCAGCGGCCCAGAGGTGGCAGCATGAACGGCAAGCGCCTCCTCGCCGCCCTCGCGTGCTCGTCGTTTCTCGTTGCGGCGGCTCCGGCCGGCGCCGTCCCGGGCCGGCTCGACGCCCGGACGATCGTCCAGCGGATGCTCGCCCGCAATCCGTCGCTGCGCTCTTTTCAAGCGCATCTCCACGTCAATATTCGGATGCTGAACTTCCCTTTTTTCGCGCCGGAGTTGGACGGAACGTCGTATTTCAAGCGCCCGGACAACTACGAAGTGGTCTTTGACCGCGTCCCGCCGTACGCCAAGGGGTTCGCGAAGATGTTCGACGCGATCGGCGATCCCGCGGCGTGGGAGACGGATCAAAACGTTACCTATGCCGGGCGGGGCAGCCTCGGTGGGCGCCCCATGCTGGAACTGCGCATGACCAAGAAGGTCTACAGCTCGGTCCTCGACTATACGCTCGCATACGTCGATCCGTCGGACTATCAGGTAACGCGGATGGAGTGGCACTATCGAAATGGAGGGACGATCGTGATGACGCAATCCTTCAAGACCGAAGGCGCTTACAGCGTCATCGCGTCGCAGCACGCATCTATCGACATCCCGCATATCCGTGCGGTCGCCGACGCGACCTACGGGACGTATCATACGAACGTCGCGGTCGATAGTTCGGTGTTTTCCAAACAGTGATGCTAGCGCACCGGGAACTGCACCGTCCGGCGACCTCGCCCGAAGAGACCCGCCGGCGCATTCTCCAGGCGACGCGAGAACTTTTTGCCAAGAAGGGCCGGCGCGGCACGACCACGCGCGAGATCGCCGAGCGCGCGGGCGTCAACGAAGCGACGCTTTTTCGCCATTTCGGCAACAAAGAGGCGCTTTCGCTGGCATGCGCGCAGCATTTTTGCGGCACGGTCGAATTGCAGGGCCTGATCGCGACTCTGAGCGGGAACCTCGAGGTCGATCTTCGCACGATCGCGCAGGCGCTGATCGACCGCCTCGAGAGCGTCCGCGACCTCCTTCTCATGTCGCTGGCGGAGGAAGACGAGGACGGGACGCACGTGGGCGACCAGGCGTGGCGCGCTCCGGCGGCGATCCACAGCATCGTTACTGAGTACCTGACGCAGTGGACGGCACGCGGCGAACTCAAGGGCGATCCGCGCGTGCTGGCGCGCTATTTCATGGGCAGCATCTTCGCGCACGTCATCGGCCGTAAGAAGATGCCGCTCGACGAGCTCCAGCTCACGCAAGAGCAGTACCTAACCTTCCTGGTCGACGCGTTTCTATACGGCGTGAGGAGCACGTTCGAGCAATGAGTTCGGGCGAGGCGGAGAACGGCACCTCTCCCCTGGTACGGCGCCTGGGCATGGCGGCCGCTGCGGTCGTCGTCGTTCTGGTCCTATTCGCCGGCCTCAAGTGGTTTCTCTACGCTAGGACGCACGTGACGACGGGCGACGCGCAGATAGATGCGAATGCCGTCGACATCACGAGCAAGATCAACGAACGCGTGGACAAGATCGTCGTGGACACCAACCAGCCGGTGCGTAAAGGCGAGCTCTTGATCGTACTCGACCACGCTACGGAGGTCGCTCGCGTCGCACAAGCGCGGGCAGACTATCAACTCGCGGTGGAGAACCAAGGGGCGCTCACGGAGCAGGGTACGGGCGGCGTCGCCCAGGCGCAAGCGAATATCGTCGGAGCATCCGCGCAGGTTCCGCTCTCGCAAGCCGGCGTGGCCGTTGCCCGAGCGCAAGTGCGGGTCTCGCAAGCGCAGGTGCCGGCTGCCCGAGAGAATCTCGTGAAAGCGCAAGCAGATTACAACCGCGTCGCGTCGCTGGTTTCCACCGGCGACCTGCCAGGCCAGCAGATCGATGCGGCGAGAGCTGCGCTCGCGCAAGCCGAGTCGCAATATCGCGCTACGGTCGATGGCCTAACCGTTAGCCGCGCGGATCTCGCGGCTGCCGAGCAGCGCGTGGCTGCTTCGCAGGCGGGTATCGGCGCGGCACAGGGATCGCTGCAGCTCGCGCAGGGGAAACTCACGCAGGCGCAAGCCCCTAGCCAAGTCGCGGCTGCGCGCGCCGAGCTCGCTATCGCCGAGCAAAACCTGGCGTATACCAAGATTCGCTCGCCCATAGACGGTTTCGTCGGTGAGAAGAGCGTCGAGATCGGGCAGACCGTGGGAGCGGGCATGACGTTGCTGACGCTGATCCCCGATAGCGTCTTCATTACGGCGAATTTCAAGGAGACGGAGATGGGGAGCGTACGCGCGGGAGAGCCGGTCGATATCAACGTCGACGCATACAACGGCGTCAAGTTCCGCGGACGGGTGCTCTCGATAAATCCGGCGTCGCAGAATACCTACGCGCTGATCCCGGCACAGAACTCTACGGGCAATTTCGTCAAAGTCGCCCAGCGGATCCCGGTTAAAATCTCCATCGACGATCCCGATCCGTCCAGGTATCCGCTACGCCCGGGCATGTCCGTCGAGGCGTCGGTCAAAGTTCGTTAGTCCTTTGGCAAATCGATGAAGGCCTATGAAAGCAACGTCATCGAGTATGGTTGGCGCCGCAGGCTGGTGACGCTGGCCGTCATCATCGGGACGATGCTCGAGATCGTCGACACGACGATCGTCAACGTTGCCCTGCCGAACATTCAGGGCAACTTTGGGGTGGCCGTCGATCAGGGCGCCTGGATCGTAACCGGCTACATCATCGCGAACGTTGTCGTCATTCCGATCGCTCCGTGGTTAGAGACGCGTTTCGGGCGGAGGAAGCTCTATTTTTGGGCGATCGTAGGCTTCACGTTTGCATCGGCGATGTGCGGGCTTGCCGGCAGTTTCAACGCCCTCGTCTTTTGGCGCGTCGTTCAAGGCATGGGCGGCGGCGCCTTGCTCTCGACCTCTCAGGCTATCCTCCGCCAAACCTATCCGCTGAGCGAGCAAGGTAAAGCGCAGGGCATCTTCTCGATGGGCGTTATCGTCGGGCCGGCAATCGGTCCGCTGATCGGCGGCATCGTTACCGATCAACTCAGCTGGCGCTGGGCATTCTTTGTGAACCTCCCGATCGGCGTCTTGGCCGCTGCGATCGTCTACCTCGTCTTGCGCAACCCGGCCGCTCCCCAAAGGGACAAGAAGCTCGACTGGACCGGCTTAGGGCTGCTGGCACTAGGATTGGGCTCGATGCAATACGTTCTGGATCAGGGACAACGATACGATTGGTTCTCTGATCCGAACATCCGTCTGTTCAGTTTGCTGGCGGCAGGCGGTTTGATCTCCTTCGTTTTTTGGACGCTGAGATCGAAGATTCCGGTAGTCAACCTGCATATCTTGCGGTACCGGGTCGTCGCCGTCGGCAGTCTGCTCGGCGCCGTCCTCGGTGCGAGCCTTTACGGCACGATCGTCATCTTGCCGCAGTACGTCCAAAACTCACTCGGCTTCACGGCGACGCTCTCGGGCGAATTGATCTTGATGCGCGCAACGGCAGTCGCGTTCTTCACGCCGATCATCGCCATCATCGTTACGCGCGGAAAAGCCGACACGCGCTGGTTTATCGTCTCCGGCTTCGTCATGCTGGGCATCTCCAACTGGATGCTCGCCGCCGTGACGACCGAACAATCCGCGTACTGGACGTTTTTTTGGCCGTTGGTAATCAGCGGGATCGCCCTTTCGCAGATATTCGTTCCGCTCTCGGTGACGGTCCTCGGCGGCGTTCCGCAAAGCGATGTGGCGGCGGCAGCGTCGTTCTTCAATCTCGCCCGCCAGGTGGGGGGCAGTATCTCTACGGCGCTCCTGGTGACGCTCCTCGTGCGTGGCGTCACGCAACATCAAAGCGCGCTCGATGGTGCCGTCACCCTGCACGCAACGTCCACGCTGCATTTTCTCCAAGCTAACGGCGGCGAGCATTCGCTTCACGCCCTGCACGATCTCGCGAACCTGGTAACGCAACAAGCGCTGGTGCTCTCGTATGCCGACACCTCGCGCTGGGTAGCGATAATCTCGATTCTCTTGGCTCCGCTCGTGGGGCTGCTGCGCCGTCCGCGTCTGCCGGGCATTCCCTTGAAAGCCGAATAGGAGTTCTCGTGTACCGACGTCTTTTCACACTACTCGCTTTAGCCGGATGCGGCGCGCTCTGCGCCGCGCCGGCTGTGGCGAATACCGCCCTCGCGAGCGCATTGCGTCCGCATCCGACACCGGCGCCGCGCGTAACCCTTCCGCCTCCACCGGCGGCTGCGGTGCTGCCTCCGGTACCCGCCGTGGCGCGCGGCTATGCCGCTCCGTCCGCGAACGTGCCGTCGGCCGAGATCGAAGGCGTGACGCAGCGGCCGTTCGTCGGGCTAACGCTCGAAAATGCGATCGGCATGGCGCTCTCGCAGAATCCCGACCTTGCGGTCGCACAGGCCGATCGCGCGATTGCGGGCTACCAAATTCAAGCGGCGAAGGGTGCCTACGATATTCGCCTCTCCTTACAGCCGTCGTATCAATACGCGAAGACGGCTCCGTCGAACTCGTTCTTTGCCGGACCCAATTTCGGGCCGCTCGTCTCGGAGACGACCGGCGTCTCCGCCGGCGCCTC